>CALFYG010000309.1 GCA_937952095.1 uncultured Micrococcales bacterium
TTCGCAAACTCCAACTGAGCAACCGCCGGGAGCTCGCCCGCTGGGCGCGCGACCGCGGGATCTGAGGCGTCGGATCGGGGCTCAGGCGCGTGAGACCTCAAAGGTCTCCCAAAGGCCAGCATTCCGGACACGTCACTCCTTCAGGTGATCACCTGAAGGTATGATAAACGCGAGGTAACCAAGAGGTGAACAAGATCGTCCCCCGTGTGGCCTAATGTTCACCCGGGAACGCGCCGAACCTAAGGGAGGTGAAAGGAGCAGATCATGGATATCAGCCCACAGGTCCTCCTCTTCATCCTGTTCATGCTGGCCGTTGTCCAGACCACACGACTCGACGAGATGCGTCAGAAGAAGCGCGAGTTGCTCGCCCAGCGCAAGCGGGACCTGCGCTCGTCGCTGGCTTCCTCACGACCCTCGAGCATCACCCGCTGAGCGCTCCGATCCGAGCCCCGCGCACCACTAACCCGGACCTCACTTCCTGCCGATGCCGGATATGTGAGCACAACGCGCATCGAGTCCCCTCCGCGTGCGCGCGCAGCCCCCGTGATCGAGGCCGCACCCTCCGAACCCAACGCACACCGGCCACGCGTGGCCATGAAATGGAAACTCCTAGGGGCTTTTGCCGGAGCTTTCACGATCGTCTTCGGGTTCATCGCGGTCTGGGTCATCCAGGATGCGGGGAACAAGGCCCGCGAGCGCCTGGTCAGTGAACTCACGAACACCGCGATCGGTGGGGCACGAACCGTCGACGCCGTGAAGATGCGCGACATGCTCGCCACCGTCCCGCCAGTTCGTGACGCGGACAACCCCTCGGGGTACGGCTACCCCGACAGCGCCTCCTACCGCCAACTCGCGCGACAACTGTTCGCGATCCGGGACATGGTCCCCGAGGCCAACCCCTACACCTACTACCTGAATCCGGTCGACGGCCGGCTGCACTTCGCCGTCTCGTCCGGCTACTACTACATCCCCCAGTTCGGGGTGACCTACAAGGAACCCGTCGAGCAGGTCGTGTCCGCCGCGACGTATGAACGGATGGAGCGCGGCCTGACGAGCACGACTCAGGAGCCTCCGTACACCGACATGTACGGCTCCTGGATGTCGGTCTACAGCCCGATCCTCACCGAAGACGGCAAGTTGGTCGGGGCCATCGGCATCGACTACTCCTTGGCGTACGTCGCCACGGTCCAGAAGGAAGTGCAGCAGGACCTGATCCTCGTACTTGGGGGCAGCTACATCGCGCTGATGCTGCTGGTGCTTGTGCTGTCCAACGCCCTGGTGCGTCCCCTGACCCGACTGACCGCTGCGACCAAGCGCATCGCCGACGGAGAGTACGACCTCGACGTGCGATCAATCGTGCGTTCGCGCTTCCCCGACGAGATGTGGGAACTCGGCCAATCGTTCGCCGTCATGGCCGAGAAGGTCGGTGCCCGCGAGAGGTCCCTGACCAAAGAGGTCCAACGGTTGCGGGTCGAGATCGACCAGGTGAAGCGGCAGGAGGCCGTGGACGAGATCACCCACACCGACTTCTTCGAGGATCTGACCGGGAAAGCCGACCAGTTACGTGCCGCCCTCAAACGCCGGGAGAACGGTCCATGACGAACCTGCCCACATTCACCGTGACCGGAGTTCCGCTGACCCTGCTGGACGTCGGTGACCCGCGATTGACAGGGCCGCAGATCGGGATCACCCTCAGTGGCCTTGAGCAGGTTCACATGCGCCACTTCAGCGACTACCCGCACATGATCGAGGAGATCGGGCGTTGGCGCGAGGACGGCTGGCCCGACCCCGACGTAGTGGTCCACAACTGGCTGGCTCTGCACGACGGTGGGCCGGTCGGCGAGTTCCTCGTGCACACCAACACCCGGCGCGGGATCATCTTGTTCCACTTCTTCGCCGTCGACCTCGAGATCCGGCGAGCCTTCCCGCGGGGTTGGTTGAGCCACCTGACGAATGCGTTCATCGCCAGAGGACAGGAAGACTGCGCCGCCGTCGGGCGCCACCTGCTCGGCTGCATGTGCGAGGTCCCCGACGATCACGTTCGGAAGTGGACGAGGCAGGGATTCCGTCATCTTCCGATGGAGTACGGCGAGCCCGCCGGGGGTCGCTACCACGCCACGCCCGTGGAGTACATCCACCAGGCCGCCGTGGTCCGGACCATGCCTCGGGCCTCAGCACTGCCCCCCGCCGTCGTTTCCGGGCAGGCGGTACGGGCGTTCCTCCTCGACTACTACGGGTTGCCGACCGACGAGCCACAGGTCAGGCGCATGCTCGAAGAGGTCGACGGCGAGGCCATCGCGTCCTGAGGCGACGCCGCTCGTCCATCAAGAACGCCCGTTCGTCTACCCGTGTGCACAAGGCATGGCCGCGCGTCGGCCGACTGCGAAACACTGACTCTGCAGCGACCACGCGGAGGAGAAGTGATGGGCTACCAACTGGAGTACGAACGCAGCCTGAGCGATCCGAACGGCTTCTGGGGCGATGCGGCCCGGGCCATCGACTGGACCACAGAGCCCACCGTCATCTGCGACGACTCCGCCGCCCCTCTGTATCGCTGGTATTCCGACGGCGTACTGAACACCTGTTACAACGCAGTCGACAGGCACGTCGAGGCGGGGCGCGGGGATCAGGCGGCGCTGCATTACGTGAGTCCGGTCACCGGCAACGCGCGCACATTGACCTACTCCGAGCTGCTCGACGAGGTGTCGACCTTCGCAGGCGTTCTCACCGACCTCGGGGTCACTGCCGGCGACCGCGTGGTGCTGTCCATGCCGATGGTCCCGGAGGCCGTCATCGCCATGCTCGCCTGTGCACGCGTCGGCGCAGTCCACTCGGTGGTGTTCGGGGGTTTCGCCGCCCATGAGCTGGCAGCCCGTATCGACGATGCCGAGCCGAAGGTGATCCTGTCGGCGTCCTGCGGGATCGAACCGAGCAGGGTGGTGGCATACAAACCCCTGCTGGACGACGCGCTGGCCCAGGCGACCCATTCGCCGCAAGCGTGCGTCATTCTGCAGCGGCCCCAACTCCGCGCAGAGATGGGCGAGAAGGATTACGACTGGCAGGAACTCGTGGAACGGGCCACACCGGTCGGCTGCACCGATGTGGCCGCAACCGACCCGCTCTACATCCTCTACACGTCCGGCACCACCGGGAAGCCGAAAGGTGTGGTCCGGGACAACGGCGGCCACGCGGTCGCGCTGGCCTGGTCGATGGCGAACATCTACGACATCGGTCCTGGCGACACCTGGTGGGCCGCCTCCGACGTCGGGTGGGTCGTTGGCCACTCGTACATCGTGTACGCACCACTGATCGTCGGGGCGACGTCGATCATCTACGAAGGCAAGCCGGTCGGAACTCCGGACGCGGCAGCGTTCTGGCGGGTCATCGCCACCCACGGGGTCAAGGGCCTGTTCACCGCACCCACCGCGATCCGCGCGATCCGCAAGGAGGATCCGGAGGGCGCACTCATCGCCGACCACGACATCTCCAGCCTCAAGGCCCTCTTCCTGGCAGGCGAGCGACTGGATCCGGACACCTACCAGTGGTCCACGAATGTGCTCGGGGTGCCGGTCGTCGACAACTGGTGGCAGACCGAGACCGGCTGGCCGATCGCCGCGAACCCGCGGGGCCTCGAGCCGCTGCCGCTCAAGGAAGGCTCACCATCGGTGCCGGTGCCGGGCTACGACGTCCGGATCCTCGACGGGCAGGGGAACGAGGTGCCGGCTGACACCGAGGGCAGCATCGTGATCCGACTGCCGCTGCCGCCCGGCACGCTGCCGACCCTCTGGAACGCCGACCAGCGCTACATCGACGGGTACCTCTCGGCTTTCCCCGGTTACTACACCACCGGCGACGGCGGGTACGTGGACCCAGACGGGTACCTCTACGTCCTCGGACGCACCGACGACGTCATCAACGTGGCCGGGCACCGGTTGTCGACCGGCGTCATCGAAGCCGCCATCGCCACCCACCCGGATGTGGCCGAGTGCGCGGTCATCGGTGTGCACGACGCGATGAAGGGTCAGAGCCCTCGCGCCTTCGTGGTCCTCAAGTCGGGCGCTGACATCGGCCCCGACGAGCTCAGCAGGCAGGTGGTGGCGACCGTGCGCGAACTCGTGGGCCCGGTCGCGGCGATGAAGGAGGTCATGATCGTGCCGGGCCTGCCCAAAACCCGGTCGGGCAAGATCCTGCGCAAGACCATGCGCGGCATCGCGGACGGCCGTGAAGAGCCGGTGCCCTCGACGATCGAGGACGTGCGGGTGCTTGAGGACATCACTCCGTACTTGAAGGGGTGATCGGGCAGCCACGCGGCTGGCTCGTGTGCGAAGTCGCGCACCGGCGCTGACCTCACCCGTTGGTGCGACCCGCGGCGTCACCGGTCGACACCCCTACCTGCGGCTGCATATGTTGAGGCAGACCACCCGACTGAGGAGAACTCTCGTGAGTAGGACACGCACGCTCGCCGCCGGTGCATCCGCTGCGGCGCTGATCGGGGCCGGAATCTTGGCCGCGACACCGGCTCAGGCGGCGAAACCCGCCCCCGACAACGCCCTCAACATCATGACCCTCAATCTCTATCTCGGCGGGTCACTGAGCGATGCCATCAACTCCGCGGCCAACATCGTCGAGTTCCTGCCGGCCGCCGCGAAGGTCTACGACACCGCGATCAAGACGGACTTCCCGCTGCGCGCCAAGTGGATCGCCAAGACCGTCAAGAAGCAGAACCCCGACGTCATCACCCTCAACGAACTCACCGAGTGGGTGGCCACGAGTTCCAGCGGGGCCAGCCTGCCCAGTTACGACTACCTGCCGATCCTGCAGGACGCGCTGAAGAACGAAGGGCTGGCCTTCGACGTGGCCAGCCTGTCCCC
>CALFYG010000310.1 GCA_937952095.1 uncultured Micrococcales bacterium
CTGAGAAGCAGACCTACCGGCGGGTGTTGCGGGAGATGGCCCGCCGCCCGGTGCCTGACATCGCACCGCAGGCCTGGGGCGACCAACTGTGGGTCATCGGCATCGACGTACCCGAGGATCGTCGGGAAGGGCTGCTCGACGACCTGGTCGCGCTGCGACGGGCATTCGACCTGCTTCCTTAGTTCCGCCGCGTGCCGGGTATGGCGATGGGGCCGCCCGGTGGGAGGAGGGGCGACCCCATCTGGAGGAGGAAGAGTGGTCAGTGGGGTGGACGCTGCGCGAACAGCCACATTCCGGCTGTGAGCAGGCCCATGGTGAAGGCGAACGTGATCAGCATGTCGGACAGCGCGCGTTCCCCGATCACGGTCAGCAGGGCTGCAGCGCCGACGGCGATCAGTGCAAGGATGAGCCCGATGCGCCAGGCCCACGGGTTCAGCCGGCGACGCGGCACGGGGAACACCTGCGGGCGCTGGCTGAATCGATCGGCGGGGACCTCGATCAGCTGGCCGTTCTGCATGATGTGATCTTCCCCGTCCGACGTCAAGAACACCTCAAGCCCTGCTCAGGGGAGGAGCAGGGCTTGAGGTGAGGGG
Source organism: uncultured Micrococcales bacterium (assembly GCA_937952095.1). GTDB lineage: Bacteria > Actinomycetota > Actinomycetes > S36-B12 > UBA10799 > JADKAV01. Next base: position 594 of record CALFYG010000310.1, read on the forward strand.
TGGGGCCGCCCGACGGGGGTCCAGGCGGCCCCGCTCGGGGGCCTCAGCGTGTCAGCTGAGGGTGGTGTTCTCGAAGAACACCGAGGACGTGGCGTTCCAGGACCGGAAGCCGACCTCAGTACCGTTCGGCTCAGCGAAGCTCGCGGCGCAGCCGGAGGTCTTCATCGCGTCCTTGAGGCTCGGGACATCGAACATCTTGATGCCGTCGATCGAGGCGTAGAGGCTGTCGCCCTTGTTGACCACCACGACCTTGTGCTTGGCGTCGACCTGCAGCCCTTCGGGCCACTTCACCTTCGCCACCGGGTTGCCGCACTCGCGGCCGTTGTCCCAGACCCGCAGCAGCAGGGCCTTGCCGAAGCCGGCGTTGACATTTGCGTATCCGGGGTCGTACTGGAACGAGTAGCCGGACACCGCCGCGCCGTTCTTCAGGGAGGCGCGGGTCCAGATGCCGTAGCCCCAGCCTGAACGCAGCGTCGCTTCAGTGGTGAACACCGCGTCCTGCGAGTCGCGCTTCGTCGTCGACATCACGCGGGACTCGTTGCCGTACTTCATGTCCACGAAGTTGCCCTTGATGTCGGCCTTGCCGTAGACGAGCTTCCAGTTGGCGGCAGGGATGGCGCCGGTGTCGCACCGGTTGATGACCTGGCGACCGAACTCCTTGGAGTCCTTCTCGCCGTTGGTTCCGGTGACGGTCACGGTGTAGACCCCACAGGGGACCTGGGTGAACTCGGCCTGACCTGCGCGGTTGGACACCGTGTGGGTGTCGCTGAAGCCCTTGCTCGCCACGGTGGGCTTGATGCTCAGGACCATGTTGGGGTACTTGCTGCTCGAGCCGACCGGACCGGTGAAGTCGACGGTCACGGTGCCGCTGTTCTCGACGATCTTGACCGCCGGGTCGAGCTCGGGGGTGCCGGCCGGAAGGTCCTTCATCAGCGTCGCGACCTTGGACCAGTTCCCGCGCTCGTTACCGATGGCGCGGACCTGGAACGTCCAGCTGCGTTTGGGATCGAGTTCCAGTTTGGCGTAGGTCTGGTCCGCGGGAACCTTCTCGAACTTCGACTCCTTCTCGCCGATCGCACGGTAGACGATCTCGTACGCGTCGATGGCGCCGTAGCCCCGCCACTTCGGCGCGGTCCACTTCAGCAGCGCGATCGAGGAGGCCGACGACTCGCGAGTGACGGTGAACCCGGTGGGCTCGGCCGGCTTCTCGTTGCGCAGCAGGCTGGTGCTGGTCACGCACGAGCCGAAGTCGTTGCTCGCAGTCACCTTGGCGGCGTAGGCGCGCTTGGGCTCGAGGCTGTCGAAGCCGACCTTCGTGCCGTCGGTCTTCACGGTGTCGATGATCTTGCCGCTGGCCAGTTCCTTGAGCTGCACCTGGTAGGTCGGTGCACCGGCTCCGGGGAAGCGAGGGGCGTTCCAGAATACGACGCCGCTCTTGCTGTCGGTGGTGCGGTCGACGTCCATGTCGCTGACGCCGCCTGGGGCCAGTGGCGCCACGCGGTAGGCGTCGGTCGATGCGGTGTTTCCATCGGCGTCGGTGGCCGACACCCGGACCTGCCAGCGGGTGCACTCGCCGGGGGCCGACACGACCAGCTTGGTGGTCTTGGCGTCCACGACCTGGGACAGGTCCTTCGAGCCGTTGAACACGGTGACCGTGTAGTGGTCGACGTTCGGGACGCCCTTCCAGGCGATGGCGAGTTCACTCAGGCTGGCGCCGGTGCGCTCGACCTTGAGCATGCCCGGGGCCTTAGGGCCGCTGACCACCGCAGAGGCGGACAGTGCGGGCAGCAGGGACAGTGTTGCGGTGGAGACCGCCAGTGCGGACGCGATCGCAGTGCGACGCAAGGAGTTGTTCTTCACGGGTCCCACGGTGCCCGACGCCACTCAAGCGAAGGTCAAGATCGGTTCGGTGTAGCGGCAGGATCTTGCGCCTCAGTGACAGTCGGCGGACCCGGAATCGACGACGCCGGCCCCCACTGCGAAGAACTGCCAGGAGTACGACGCGGGATCCAGCGTCAGTTGCAGCACGCCGTGGTGATCGGCGTCGAAGAACTCGCTGGGCACGGGCTTGGCCTTCGCGCGCCAGTCCGCGTCCCCCACCTCGGGGTCGTACGTCACCTGACCCCCGGTCCCGACCACGAACTGCCGCACTCCCGCCGACAGCGGTTTCCCGCTGCCGTCGAGCGCGGCGAATCGCTCGTAGTTCGCTTCGTGAGCCGACAACAGGATGTCAACGTCGTTGACGAGCAGAGTCTCGTAGAACGCCGACATCCGGGCATCCGACCCGGCGATGCCGTTCGACCAGCGGGGGTGGTGCCACACCGCCATGGTGCATTTGCTGTCGTTGTCTGCGAGGTCCTGCTCCAGCCATCGGTGCTGTGGCGAGCCGGCGCCACACCCGCCGGTCACCACGGTGCAGTTCGAGTTGAGGAACACCACATGCCACTGCCCGAGCTGCACCGACCAGTAGCCCTGGTCAGGGCCCGAGCGTTCGCCGAAGTATGTGTGGAAGGTGTTGGCCTCGTGCACCTTGTACTCCTGGTTGCCGATCGCGGGGAAGGTGATGTCGCGTAGGCGGCCCCAGGTGGGGTGGTAGACGGTTTCGTAGCCCTCGGTGGTGGGGATCTCGTACTGGTAGTCGCCGAGTCCGATGAACGCGTAGGGCTTCAGGCCCACGGCGATGTCCGAGACCGCTTTGGCTTGGCACTCCAGCGCGGTGCCAGATCCCGGGTCTTTGGGGTCGCAACCCATGTCGCCGGCAGCGACGATGCTGACACTTTGCGGCTGCTCGTCCTCGCACGCCCGCAGGAGGAGCAGGACGCCGGCGATGGCGACCGCGACGATCACGACCACGCCGATGAGGCGGCGACGGGTGTGGGGTGCGTGTTCACTCATGCGGCACTCCTGCGAGCCTTGCGGCGGCGCCACCAGACCCCGAGCGCCATCGCGGCGAAAGCAGCCACGATCGCCACCGGCAGCAGGTACAGCGCTTTGCGGGACGTTCCCGCCGGCAGATAGCGCGCGGATGCATCCACGGCCTGTCCGTCAACCGCCCAGGAGGCCATCCACCCCTGCGCAGCGGTGGACTTGCCGAACCCGCTGAGGCTCCAGCCAGGAGCATTGGTCTCGGTCAGGGCGATGAGTTCGGCGCCCGGCTCGGCCACGATGTCGGTCCGCGTCGGGTTGACCCGTGTGGACTCCACCTCGACGCTCCGCTTGGCCATCAGGTCACCGTCGCCCTCGGGTTGGCGCACGAGCACCACGGAAGTGGGGGACGCAACGGGGTTGAGGCGGATCGCGCGGTACTCCACCCGGGACTGCTCCGTGCCTTCGAGCGTGCGCAGACCGTACAGGTACACGCGGGTCTCGACAGCCTTGGAGTCCGGGCCCACCAGGGTGGCGAAGGGTGTCCAGTCCTTCCACTGGGTCACGACCGGCAGACGTTGGCAGCGATCGGGCCCGCGCAAATAGAGGCAGAACTTGGGGTTGCGCTCGTCGAGGGGGCGCGCCTCGAGCGAGAACTCATACAGCGACGACTGGCCCATGTCCGGTACGGAGGCGCCCAAACAGGCCATGTGGTCACGCGCGCCGAGAGTGATCGTGGGGTCGCGCAGGTCCCCGGAGTAGCTGGCCATGAGGCCGGCCTCCTCCTGGGTGAGGTCGTCGTAGCGGAAGCAGTCCTGAAGTGGCTCGAACTCAGACAGTGACGATCCGGCCGGACCGCCGGTGACCGAGATCGTGTGCTCTCCGCGCGGGAGGTCGATCTCCCGCTGCGGGATCTCGGGCGGCCAGATGTCCTTCTCCAGCACGGGGTCGAGAGCCTCGATAGAGATGCTCCGGTAATCCGTGACGGTCTTACCGAGCAGCCGCTCACCGACGTCGGCGTGCAGCACCAGGATCAACTTGTCCGCGTCCGGCTCCACGGTCACGATCTGCTCGTACGGGTGCCAGCCGGCGTTGATCGTGGGCCGCGGCGCCAGGGTGCACCCGTCGGTGCCGACCTGCCACAGACAGATCTGCGGGCGCTTCCCTTCCACCATCCGGTACTCCAGTCGTACGCGGTAGGTGCGTCCAGGTACGGCGTCCCGGATCTCGATGCGAGTGCAGGCGGCGTGGTCGACGGCGCTGAGCCGGATCGCCGGACCGGCATCTGTCTGGACCGTGGTCTTGCGCAGCTTCAGTTCCGCGGCCGGGCGGGGTTCGTAGTTGTTGCAGTCGTAGACCTCCGATGGCGGCGCAGGGTCGGCCGGTTCGTCGCTGGGAGCGAACGCGGTCATCGGGGACGCCGACCCGACGGGCACGGACGCCGCGGTGGGAGGCGTACCGGCCGGTCGCGGCAACTCGTCTCGTCCCCATTGGTCCAAGGAGACCGCGCGGGTGCCGACGCGCACGGCCACGATGTCGGTGCGTGGCACGGGGACGTAGAGGGGAGGACGGGTCGAGACGACGCGGCCGTCGATGCGCACCCTCGTCGGGTCGGTGAACACCAATTTGTTGCCCGCAGTGTCCAAGGACGGGGTGAGTACGGCGGCGGCACGCGCGCGTTGCGCCACGACGAAGGTCCCGGCCTTCAGATCCACCGTCGTGGACGGATGCCCGCTGTCAACGGCCGGCACCGGCCACTGCACACTGTCGTCGGTCACCTGGGCGCTGTTGTCGACGACCGGGTACGGGGGTGCCTTGGTGCTGGACTTGAGCGCCATCGCGGCCGTGCCTGTGCCGATCGAACCGATGACCGCGGCGCCGGCGTCGGGACGGGCGCCTACCGAGACCGTGTCGGAGTAACCGCGGGCAGGGTCGCCGCTGGCCGCTGGCGTCTTCCACAGTTCGAGTTCGCCCTTCTCCACGTGCTCCATGCCGGGAGTACGGCGCAGGGCCTTCGCGAGGACCTCGTCGTCGGCGATGGAGCGCCCTGGCATGTCCCGGATCAGATCGTGGCGCAGGACGATCTTGTCGATGCCGCTGGCGTCGAGCAGCCGCGGGACCGCCGCGAGGTCACCGGACAGCAGGGCGGTCTGAATCCCCTGGATGTCGGCCTTGTAGCCGGGTACGTCGCCGAAGTAGCCGTCCGGTTTGGGTTGTACGACCCCGCGCTTGATGAGGAGGTTGGCGATGCTGTCCACGCCGAAGAACCCCCACTGGGTGG
>CALFYG010000311.1 GCA_937952095.1 uncultured Micrococcales bacterium
GCTGGGGGCCTGGCTCGAATCAAGGGGGCGCTGCGGCACGTTCGACGTGCAGCGCCGCGCGGAGGAAGTGCCGGTGGCCGAATACCTGGCCCTGGCCGCCAGCCTGGGTCAGGCGGCCGCGAGCCAGTAGCCGGCGTTGAAGGGGCTGCTCATGCGCAGGGCCTGGGCGCTGAACTCGTTGAGCTTGAACGAGTAGTTCAACGAGTGGATCCGCAAATCCTGCTCGGTGTACGTGACTCCCCGCTCGATGATCCGCTCGTAGGTGACCGACTCCGCAATAGACAGCAACATCCGCTTTGTGTCGACGTCTGCCATCGCTTCCAGCACAGCCGGGTTCTTCGGGTTGATATCGCTCATCACTCGCCTCCGTCGTCGAGTAGGTGCCGGACCTCGTAGCGGGCCGCAAGGAACCCGCGCTGCCAGTCGGAGCCGGTGGCGCCGGGCGGGTAGTGCCCGCGCTGTGTCCAGCGGCGGATCTCATCGAGGGTGCTTTCGGCCTTCCACAGCCGTTGGCTGAGAGCGGCGATGTTGGCCTGGATGCTCAACGGCTCCGGGTTGCCGCAGGCGACCTCGTAGCGTTTCCCGTCGACCCAGTCGACCCATTCGATCTTCAATGTCATAGCCCCAGTCCTCTCGGCGGCTGGTGCTTCTCCGTCTGATCCACGACCAGGCAGGCCACCGAGCAGTAGGTGAGTTCCTCGGTGAACGCCGACCAGACCAGCGGGCGCAGGGCCAGCCATTGCCCGTCCGGAAGGTCCGTCATCGAATGGCAGGCGGCACGGGTGCAGGAGGCGATCACGAGTCACCGCCGAGCCAGTCGCGCCAGTTGCCACGGGCATCCACCCCGCCGTGGTTGCCGATGTGCCCGCGGATCTTCTGGCACAGCGCACCTTCTGGCCCGTGGCTGGCGCAGTTGAGGTCGTGGTCGATCATCGCCGCACCGCTGCCACGAACGGCTCGGACACCTTCAGGCAGGAGTCCAGCAGCCCGAGGGCCTCGGCGTAGGCCTTCACCTTCGCCTTGTCGACCTGCTCCACGGTGACCGTGGCGGCGGTGATCACCTCGGCCGGCAGCACCTTCTCGGCCAGGTCCAGGCGGAAGTCCTTCTTCTGGGTCACCCGGAACATCGGCGCCCCGTCGATCTCGACGGTGCCGCCCACCTCCACGGCGTCGATCAGGATCGCCTTCTGCTCCTTGATCCTGGCCTCGAGGGCTTCGAGTTCGGCCTGCAGGCGCAGCAGCTCCTTCGCGGCCTGCTCCACGTTGTCGCTCATGCGGCACCGCCGCTGGTGGCGTCGAGGTAGTCGGCCATGATCGCCTTCGGGATCTGTCCGGACGGGGCGACCTCGTAGCCCTGCTCGGCGGCTGTCACCGCCAGGTCGACCGGGTCCAACATCGCCAGTGCCAGCGCCGCTTGGGCGGGCACAACGCCATTTCCGAGACACTTCAACTGCGCCGAGCGGGGGATGCCGACGCCGGTGACCCAGCCGTCGGGCAGACCCATCATGAACTCGACAAATTTCGCAGACAGTCGTGGCCGTCCGTCCTTCCCTGGTTCGGTGGGTGCTGGTGCGGGCCGTCCGGTGACGGCTTCCCAGCGGCGGATGGCGGCGGTGTACGGGCCGAAGTCTGTGCCCATGTCCTTGGCGATGCCGGGTAGCAACTTCTCGTGCTTGCGGTCGCCGCTTCGGTTGAGATGCCCGCCCATGCCGTCGGCGGCGCTCGGCGTCGGGAGCAACGTCGGCAAGTCCCACAGGTTGGAGCCGAAGCCGTTCGCGTTGACGTCCGGTGTTGACCCGTGCTTCGCGGCCTGCGCCGTCGGCGTGGGCAGCAGTTGCGTCACCACACCGGGCAGGGCATCGGCGACACCACGCCCGTTACGCATCCCCGGCCCGCCGTTCGGGCCGTCGCTGGCCTTCGGCGTCGGCAGCAGCGTCAGTCCGTCATCGTCTGCACTGCGGTCTGTAGGTTCGGCCCACCGTCGCGGCCCTGCGTCCCCGCCCCCGTCGCCGCGTTCGCGTGCGGCGTCGGTAGCAGCGATGAAGACGCGGAGTCTGCCGTGGGGGGCGCCGGCGTCGGCTGCTCGTACACTGCCCCAGTCCGCATCGAACCCCATCTCGGCCAGGTCTGCGAGTACGGCTCCAAGTGCCCGCATATGGCCTGCTGGTTCATCTCCCAGACACCACGGGCAGGGTTCCACGTCGCCAGCGGCATCTGCGGAGAGGAGTCCTGCGACATTCTCGATCACGACCTTCCACGGTTTGAGTTGGTCGATGGCGCGCGCCATCTCGAACCACAGCCCCGAGCGGGTGCCGTGGTGTACGCCGCGCCGCAGACCGGCGTGCGATACGTCCTGACAGGGGAATCCCCCGGTGATGATGTCGACGGGTTCCACAGCCGACCAGTCGACGGCGGTGACGTCGCCGTAGTTGGGGACGTCGGGGAAGTGGTGGGCGAGGATCGCCGACGGGTGCTTGTCGAACTCGACATGCCATGCCACGTCCGCGCCGTAGTGGTTGGCGACCGCCATGTCCAGGCCGCCGTAACCGGAGAACAGTGAACCGATGCGAAGCGTCATGACGACCTCTGCAGGTGGTCGGTGCCCCACGGCCGAAGCACCACAGTGGGATCGCCCCACTTGCGCACGCGGCGGTAGTGGGTGTCGCAGTAGCCACGGGCACGGGCGGGCCTGGTGCAGTCGGGGGCGGCGCAGGTGGCAGCCATCTAGAACAACTCCGACTGATTCTTCTGCTCGTCGAGTACGCGGAGGTTGCGGACCGCGGTCTGCCAGTACGACGGCTTCAGTTCGATGCCGAGTGCCCGACGCCCTTGCTGGACGGCGATGTATACCTCGGAGCCGATGCCGGCGAACGGCGTGAACACTGTCTCGCCGGGATTGCTCCACAGCCGCACGCACCGCTCGATGAAGTCCAGTTGCAGCGGGCAGATGTGACGCTCGTCGGCAGCCTCACGCGCGACGCGGGCGTTCAGCGTGTTGCTTTCTTTGATGTCGAGCCACACTGGCCGCGCCCACTCGATCCACTCGTCGTTGGTGACATCGTTCTTGATGGGGACCTCGTTGTCACCAGGCTTGCGGAACAGCAGCAGGTAATCAGCAAGCGCTGGCCTGGTCATGCTGCTGTCTCGGTTCTTCGTGACGAACATGAGCGCCTGCGCCTTAGTGCGGATCGCCTGCGCCTGCGGGTCTTTGTCGACGGTGACCTCGCCGTGGAAGATCCACCCGGCGTCCACATAGGCGGCGATGACCTGGCCGCGGAAGTCGGTAAGTCCGATCACGCCGTGGGTCGACATCGTCGTGGTGAGTTGCTGCACATGTACGGCGCAGATCCGACCCGGCATCGTGATCCGCAGGTTCTCGCGGATGATGTACGAGTAGTGCTCCAAGAAGTCCTCACGGGTGGCGTTGTTGCCGAGGTCCCGCGGTGACGGCGAGTAGGTGAACAGCGACGCGAACGGCGGCGAGTACACGCTGAGACCTACAGAGTTGTCGGGGATCTCGGCCATGCGTTCACACGAGTCGCCGAGCCACAGTTGCCAGCCGTCGCCGGATTCCTCGGCGGTCATGTAGTTGTCGATGATCTCGGTCATGCGTTCTCCTTCTGTTCGTTGAGTGCCCGCACCAGTTCGGCGGTCATGTCGGCGGCGGCGAGTTGCTTGCGGTTGACGTTCGACGCGATCTGCTGTTCAAGTGCGGTGAGGATGATGTGGGCCTCGACTTCGCGGGTCTGGCCGTATCGGTAGCAGCGCCGGATCGACTGGTAGTAGGACTCGTACGAGTCGGACAGGCCGACGAACGCCATGCGGGCGCAGTGCTGCCAGTTGAGTCCGAATGATGCGATCGACGGCTTCGTGATGAGTGTGCGGATCTTGCCGTCGGCGAAGTCGAGCATGGCTTGCGCCTTGTCCTCCGGCGTCCAGCCGCCGTGGACGTTGACCGATCCGGGCAGCAGCTCGGCCATCATTTCGGCTTCGGCATTCAACCCGCACCAGACGATCCACGGTTCGTCCGGCTCGCGTTTGATGAGTTCGGCGGCGTGCTGACAGCGGTCCTCGATGGTCGACTTCCGCACCGCTGCGCGCCCGCCGACGCCGCCGATGTCGGTGGCGAACAGTTGCCCGTCTGGCACGACGTTGACGTCGATTAGGTGGGTGTGGATGTGCAACTCCGGCAGGACGTATCCCGCGTCGTCGTACCCCATATCCGACGGCCGCCGCAGTGCCACCGCCCATGACGCCATCCACCGGAACATCGGCCGCCGCGCGTGGCCTTTGAGCCTCCACCCATCCTGGTCGTGGACGAAGTAGGCAGCGAGCATTTCCGTCCTTGTGGACACGCCAAGGAACTCGGCGTGGTTGGTCAGCTCTTCGGGGTCGTTCGGCGCCGGCGTGGCGGTACACGCCAGACGGAACGGGACGTCGGCGAAGTGCTTGATGAGCATGGTGCGGGTCTTGCCGTCGGACTGCTTGAGAATGCTGGACTCGTCGAGCACCACGGCGCGGATCATGTCGGCGTCGAATCGGTCGACCATCTCGTAGTTGGTGACGTAGATGCCGGGGGCGGTCGGCATCTCCCTGACGTAGGTGGCGGTGACGCCGAGGTGGTCGCGCGCCTCCCGGATCGTCTGCTGGCATACAGCGAGTGGCGCGACGATCAACCCGATGCCGTCCTGTGCCACGATCCGCAGCCATTCGACCTGCATCGCCGTCTTGCCGAGTCCGGTGTCCGCCCAGATGGCGGCACGGCCGCGGCGGGCCGCCCATGCGACGATCTCCCGCTGCCACGGATGCATCCACTGGTTGAGGTCGACAGGGTCGACGTCGATGCCGATGCCGTCGGTCTGTCGGATCTTGCGTTCGAGGAAGTCTGCGTAACTCACATGCCCTCCAGCCATGCGACGGCCACTGCTGCGACCTGGATGAGTTCGGTGCGTAGTTGTTCGCGGTCTTGGTCAAGCACGGCGCGGGATACTTCGCCGCATTCCTCGGCGAGTACCGCGGCCTTTACGGTGATGGCGACGTCAGGACTTGAGCAGTCACCGACGCCCCACTCGTGTGTGCCGCCCCATTTGGCGTGCTGTTCGCGGCGTTCGTGCTCGATGCGTTCGTAGATGTCGGTGCGGATCATTGCGCCTCCACCCAGGCCAGCGCGATGCGCGACCAGTGCTCGAGGCTGGTGCGCATCGGCCAGGGCGCATCCGTGGGCAGGACCTGGTCGCCGGACAGCAGCAGCATCCAGTCGTTGGCGGCCATCACCGCATCCCAGTACTCGACGCGCACACCCTTACGGGCCACGATCAGCACCGACAGGTCCGCGCCGGCGTGCACCGCTTCCCGTTCGGTCTCCTCGAGCCAGCGGCCCACCTGCGCGTCGGAGAACGTGCGGTCCCGGTACTTCACTTCAGCCACCACAAGAGGCGTTCGGCAGACCACCAGGTCGCCCTGGTCGCGGTCGCCGCGCAGCGGTTGCCGGTCGGCCTGCGGCCAGCCGGACGCCTGCAGATACCGCTTGGCGGTGGTTTCCATTCGCGTGCCCTTGTCGCGGGACGGATTCGCCATCAGCGCTTCACCTGCTCCCCGATGATCCGCTCGAAGTCCGTGCGTAGCCGGCGGTCCTCACGCCACACCCGCACCGCGCCGATGCTGTAGGCGGTGATGAGCAGCACCATGGCCAGGGCCATCGGTGCGAGCACGATCAGCCCGCATATCGCCAGCAGGGTCAG
>CALFYG010000312.1 GCA_937952095.1 uncultured Micrococcales bacterium
ATTGATCATCGGCGACGTCGAGGCGGCCGGCACTCCGATCATCCTCATCCACGGGATCATCGACAACCACACGGTCTTCGCCTTCCTGCGCCGGACGCTGAACCGGCGGGGTTTCGGCCGGGTCATCACGTTGAACTACTCGCCGTTGTCCGACGACATCCCACGCGTCGCCCGACGACTGAAGTCGTTGGTCGAGAAGGTCCGCCGGGAGACCGGATACGAACGCGTCCACGTCATCGGCCATTCGATGGGTGGGGTTGTGGCCCGGTACTACGTTCAGTGCCTCGGCGGTGACAAGCGGGTGCACACACTCGTGACCCTGGGATCGCCGCACGCGGGAACCATGCCGGCCTACCTGGTGCCGCATTCAGTCGTGAAGCAGATGCGCCCCGACAGCCCCATCGTCAAGGAACTCGACGCGCCGGCTGCAGGATGCAAGACCCGCATGGTGGCGATCTGGTCGGACCTCGATCAGATGATCATCCCCAAGCGCAACGCCCGCATCGTGCATCCCGACCTCAACGCCCGCAATGTTTTCGTGCGAGGTGTGGGGCACATGTCATTCCCTGTCGACGGCCGGGTGGTGCACGAGATCTGCACGACGCTGTCGCAGCTCGATCCGGACGGCTCCACGCTCGTGCGCGGCACGACCTCGATCGGCAGCAGCACCGGACGGATCAGCGAACCCGTCGAGCCGCCGGCAACGCGGCGACGGGCCGCGACCAGCGCCGGGGACTGAGCCCCACCGTCACAGGAACGCGGCCGGGTCGCGCTGTTCGCCGTTCTTGATGACTTCGAAGTGCAGGTGCGGTCCACTGGAGTTGCCGGTGCTGCCGACCGCTCCGATCCGCTGACCGCGCAGAACCCGCTCCCCCTTGGAGACCGAGGCACTGCTCAGGTGGGCGTACAGCGTTTCCACGCCGTTGTCGTGACGCACGATGATGTGGTTGCCGTAGGCGCCGCCCCAGCCGGACTCCACGACCTTGCCCGCGAGTGCGGAGAAGACCGGAGTGCCGGTGGCTGCGGCGAAGTCGAGGCCGGTGTGATACCCGGAGGACCAGCTGCCGCCGGCCTGGCCGAAGAACGCGGTGTTGCGGTAGTTGCGGGTCGGTGTGAACATGTCGCCGCTGGACCGCTGCGCGCGCTCACGCGCACGCTTCTCGCGCTGGATCTCGATCTGCTTGGCCTTGGCCGCGGCCTGTGCCAACAGTTCTGGCTCGAGCGTTTGCGGGGTCACCTGTGCCGTGGCCGGCGGTGCGGCAGCAGGCACCTCAGCGGCGGCCAGAGTGACACCCTGGCTGCTCGAGACGGCCCCGAGCACCAGCGCGCCCGCCACTGCAGCGACACTGCTGCCCTGGATCAGGTCCGTGATGCGTGGTTTCATGGCTCAATCCCTCGTCACTCGCCACGCAGGTGCGGGCGGGGGTCGACCTTGTTGCCGTTCTTGGAACGGACTTCGAAATGCAGGTGAGGGCCGGTGGAGTTACCGGTGCTGCCGACCTTGCCGATCTTCTGGCCTGCCTTGACCTTCTTGCCCTTCTTCACCAGGGTCTTGGACAGGTGGCCGTAGAGGCTGCGCTTGCCGCCCTTGTGCTTGATGATCACGGCTTTGCCGTAGGCACCCGCCCAGCCGGAGAACACGACCTTGCCCTCATCGACGGCGTTGACGCGCGTGCCCCGGGGAGCCGCAAAGTCAAGGCCGGTGTGACGGCCTGAGGACCACAGGCGGCCGCGCTGGCCGAACTTGGCGGACAGCTTGTAGTTGCGGGTGGGGAGCTTAGTGAAGCTGGCCGCACTGGCCACGGACTGACGGTCCGAATCCGCATGGGCGGCGGTGGCCGTCGCGGGAATCATGAGCCCGGCGGCGACGGTGGCGCCAAGAACGGGGATGAGCGTCTTCTTCATGGTCACGTTGTGCTCGCAGCACGACGGACCTAATCGGAACTAAAGCGACAAAATACACAAAACAGGCGTGACCTCACCCACTCGGGTGTGTGCCCGGTCACGCGCCGGGTGAGGGCTCAGCCGGTCTTGCGACGGAAACCGGGGCCACCACTGCCCCCGTCCCCCGGACCCTGGTTCTTCGGCCCGCCACCCTTGTGATGGTCCTCGTGCTCCACGCCGGGATCATGCGCCTTCTTGCGATCGAGCGCTTCGCGCATCTTGGCCTTGATGTCCTCGTTGTCGGTCATGACAGCTCCTTCGGCCTCACTACGAACCTACAACTTCTCCACTGGCGCATACCTGAGCAGGAGGCGCTTCACGCCCTCGCTGCCGAAGTCGATGTGGGCCTCTGCCTTCTCGTCGGCCCCCGCGGTGGAGACCACCGTGCCCAGGCCGAACTTGGGGTGCAGCACGTTGTCGCCGGCGCTCAGCGACACGATCGGGCCAGCGGCCTTGCGCATCGTGCCCGCGGCCTGGGCCAGGGCGGGGGCGCCGCCGCGACCACCCGCGCTCGGCCGTCGGGAGAGGTCCCGCCCGGTGCGCTTCCAGTCGATCAGAGAGGCCGGCAGTTCCTCAAGGAATCGGCTCGGTGGGTTGCTCTGGGGCGTGCCGAACTGCAGTCGCATCGCGGCCCGGCTCAGATACAGGCGTTTGCGGGCCCGCGTGACCCCCACGTAGGCCAGACGCCGCTCCTCCTGCAGCTCCACCGGGTCATCCAGCGAGCGCGCATGCGGGAACACCGCCTCCTCGAGGCCGGTGAGGAACACCGCGTCGAACTCCAGGCCCTTCGCGGTGTGCAACGTCATCAATGTGACGAGTCCGCCGTCGTGCTCCGGCAGGTCATCCGCCTCGGCCACCAGCGCCACCCGCTCCAGGAAGTCGGCCAGCGTGCCATCAGCGTTGTCGTTGAGGAACTCCCGAGCCACCGATGCCAGTTCGGCGAGGTTCTCCAGCCGGGATTCGTCCTGCGGATCGTTCGACGCCTGCAACTCCGCGACCAGTCCCGACTGGTCCAGCACGGCCTCCACCATCTCTTCAGGATCCGCGCCGGAGTCCAGGAGCACCCGCAGTTCATCGAGCAGTGCCAGGAAGCCGCCGATCCGGGTCTCGGCCCGCGGGCCGATGCCCGTCTCCGGAGCCCGCCGCAGTGCCGCCTCGAAGCTGATCTGCTCCCGGGCGGCGAACGCCGCCACCTGCTCCACCGTGCGATCCCCGAGACCCCGCTTGGGCACGTTCAGGATCCGCTGCAGCGCGACGTCGTCCTCAGGGTTGGAGACCACCCGCAGATACGCCAGCGCGTCGCGGACCTCCTTGCGCTCGTAGAAGCGGACGTTGCCGACGATGCGGTAGCGCAGGCCCGAGCGCAGCAGCACCTCTTCCAGCGGCCGCGACTGGGCGTGCGTGCGGTAGAACACTGCGATCTCGCCGGCGTCGAGCCCGTCGGACGTCAGCGACCGGATCTCGTTGACGACGAACGCGGCCTCGTCGCGGTCATCGTCGGCGACGTAGCCGGTGATCAGTGCGCCGTCGCCGGCGTCGGTCCACAGCCGCTTCTCACGGCGGCCGGTGTTGTGCGCGATGAGGGCGTTGGCCGCCGACAGGATCGTCTGGGTCGACCGGTAGTTCTGCTCGAGGAGCACAACCTGGGCGCCCGGGAAGTCCTTCTCGAACTCCTCGATGTTGCGCACATCCGCACCCCGGAACGCGTAGATCGACTGATCGGAGTCGCCGACCACGCACAGTTCCGCGGGATCCAGGCCCTCCGCCCCATCGCCCACGAGACGCCGCACGAGCTCGTACTGGGCCTTGTTGGTGTCCTGGTACTCATCGATCAGCACATGTCCGAACAGGCGGTGGTAGTAGGCGGCGACCTCGTCGAACAGGGTGAGCACCGCCACGGAATTGCCGATCAGGTCGTCGAAATCCATCGCGCCGGCCCGCTGGAGGCGATCGGTGTACATCCGGTACACGTCGGCGAGCACCTGCTGGGACTCGGTCTCGACACCTGCCGAGAACGCTTCGTGGTCGATCAGTTCGTTCTTCAACCCGGAGATCTGATGCTGCAGACCGCGCGGGCGGTACTTGCGGGGGTCGAGGTCGAGGTCCTTGCCGATCGCCGTCAGCAGGCGGCGACTGTCGTCGGTGTCGTAGATGGAGAACGAACTCGGGTAGCCGAGGTGGTGGCCCTGGCGGCGCAGGATCCGGACACACGCACTGTGGAACGTGGACACCCACATCCGCTGGCCCACCGGCCCGACCAGAGCGGTGACCCGCTCCTTCATCTCAGCAGCGGCCTTGTTGGTGAAGGTGATGGCGAGGATCTCCGAAGGAACGGCCTGGCCGGTTCCGAGCAGGTGTGCGATCCGGCGTGTGAGCACGCGCGTCTTCCCCGAGCCGGCGCCGGCCACGACGAGGATCGGGCTGCCGCGATGTGTCACGGCTTCGGCCTGCTGGGGGTTGAGATCGGTAAGAAGGTCGTCCACTGGTCCCGAGTCTAGGCGGGGGTCACGACGCGCGGATGACCCCCACCATCCGCAACGACACGCTCGCCTTGGGAGCGTCCCCGGCGACCTTGAGGGCACGGTCGTCGCCGATGGTCACCACGACCAGATCCGTCGCAGAGCGCTTGGCACGCACGTCGACGCTGCGCGCCGCCGGTCGTTGTCCGGCGCCCCAGATGGTCACACCGCCGGCCTTCTTCGCCCCCTTGGTCGTCACAGCCAGAACCACGGCCTGGGCATCAGCCGGCACCTTGCCGGTGAGGGTCTGGGGCTTGCCGGCCTTGACCGTGCCGAGATCCGCGGACGCCGGCCGCAGACGGCTCCCACCCTCCTGCGGAGAGGTGACCCATCCGCTCAGGGTGACGTTGACCGACGTCGGTGCGCCCGCGGTGTTCGTGAGACTGACCCGGCCATCGCCGCTGGCCGCGAAGACCGTCGCGGAACGGGTTCCCTTCACGACGTCCACGGCATCCGCCTTCGTCGTCGATCCTGGCGGGGTCACACGAACATGGCCAGTCGCAGAACCGGTCGTGTTCAAGGTCAGGACCGCGCCGGTGAGTCCCTTGGGCGGGTCGGGCAGCCTGAGTTCGGTGGAGCCCGAGGCAGGGATCTCGGCAGTGGCCACGACACTTCCGGGTACCGGCCGCCACGTCCCGGTCTTGGTGCCGGCCGCCGCGCCACTGGAGCGCGCGAAGTACCCGAGCACGTCCACGGCTACGCGGGCATGCCCGGCCACCGTGGCCAACCAGATCCGGCCGGTGTCCGACACCGGCACGATCGCAGTGGCTGCGCTCGAACCCTCCATCCCCAGCGACACCACGCGGGGACCGTTGGCTCCCGGCGCGCCGGAACCGGACAGCCACCCCGGCGCGTTGGACGCGTACGCCGTGACCCGCACAGCGACCGCTTGCACCCCCGTCTTCGGCAGCCCCTTCTTGCCCACGACCTTGATCGGCGTGCTGCGATCGTCACCGGACCACCTGCGTTGCTGCAGGTAGCAGCCGTTCTTGCCCTTCGTGCGGGAGTCGAACACCCGCACCGGCTTGACCGGCACGAATGCCGCAGACGGCTGCAGGGTCCGCGCGCTGCCCCCGACCCGCGTGACCGGGCAGGCGGTGTCCAGCACCGGGGTGCCGTCCCAGTAGGACGTCCGGCCGGCCGCTCCGTCCCAGGTCATGGAGAAATGCACGTGGTCGCGGTGACAGAAGGTGTCGTTACCCGACCCCTGCAGGGAGTAGCAGCCCTTCAACTCCGTCCAGCCACGGGCCGGATCGTAGGCGCGCCACATCTCGTCGCCCCAGCCGATGTACATGATGCCGAGTCGGCGCGCGTTGGCCGCCGGCGTCCCGTCGGGACCAGGCGCGGTCACCCAGTCCACGAACGCCTGCGCCTCCGCCTTCTCCGCAGGGTTGCGGAAGTCGACCATCCAGTCGACGGCGCGGCCTTCCTTGTGCTCGGAGATCGAGTCCTGGTCGCAGGCGCGCGTGATGCCGATGACCGCCTTGCCGTAGGTGTCGAGGAGCAACTGTCGCAGCATCATCGCCCCGGGCCGCGCCACCGGGTCGCAGGTGGTCATCCCCTCGTACTCGATGGGCGCGTCGAGCACCGCGGGATACGGCCGCTCGGGCGGCAGAACGGTCGTGGTCTGTTTCGCGGCGGCCACCGGGCTCACCACAGCGGCCAGGGCCACCGCGATCGCCGACAGCAGGGGAAGGATGCGTCGCACCCGTGGCACCCTGCCAGGGGCATCCAGGGCAGTCGGGCATGTCGCGCGGGGTGTCGGTCACGAAACGGTCACGACGGTGTGCGTTCAGCGGCTTGGTAGCGCCGCATTCCGGACGGTCGCCTTCACCGGACACTTGCCGTGGGGAGTGCACCCCCAACAACCTGAAGTGGTCGCCAGAAAGGGACATTCCGGTCATCCAGAGACCATTTGCGGTTCAAACCCGGCGCGAGTCAGGCGGCGCCAACCGCAAATGCCCGGGTCACCCTGTGTCGCGTACTGAACTGGTTGGAGCCCCTGGTCTCCCAACCAGTTCAGTACGCGACACACCGCAGGTCCCACCCACCTACAGCGTGTTACTGGTTGAGAAATGCGGATGCGGGCGGTTCCCCAACCAGTTCGGTCCGCGTCACTCCCACTCGATGGTGCCTGGGGGCTTGCTGGTGACGTCGAGCACCACCCGGTTCACCGCGGACACCTCGTTGGTGATCCGGGTGGAGATCGTGGCGATCACCTCGTGGGGCAGGCGTGACCAGTCGGCCGTCATGGCGTCCTCACTACTCACCGGCCGAAGAACCACCGGATGTCCGTAGGTACGCCCGTCGCCCTGCACGCCGACACTGCGCACGCCGGCCAGCAGCACCACGGGGAACTGCCACACCGAACGGTCGAGGCCCGCCGCCGTGAGTTCAGCGCGGGCGATGGCATCGGCACGCCGCAGTGTCTCGAGGTTCTCCTGCGTGACCTCACCCACGATCCGGATGGCCAGACCCGGCCCCGGGAAGGGGTGCCGCCAGACCATGTCGTCGGGCAACCCAAGGGCGGTGCCGACAGCACGCACCTCGTCCTTGAACAGATCCCGCAGCGGCTCGACCAGTTCGAACTCGAGGTCCTCGGGCAGCCCCCCGACGTTGTGGTGGCTCTTGATGTTCGCCGTGCCGGTCCCGCCACCGGACTCCACAACGTCCGGATACAGCGTGCCCTGCACGAGGAAACGCACATCGTCGCCGCCCTCTGCCACCACCTCGGACGCCGCGTCCTCGAACACGCGGATGAACTCCCGGCCGATGATCTTGCGCTTGCCCTCCGGGTCGGTCACCCCGGCCAACGCGTCGAGGAAGCGCTGGCGGGCGTCCACAACCACCAGGCGGGCCCCGGTGGCCGCCACGAAGTCCCGCTCGACCTGCTCGACCTCACCCTGCCGCAGCAGTCCATGATCGACGAACACACACGTCAACCGATCCCCGATCGCGCGCTGCACAAGCGCTGCGGCCACTGCGGAGTCCACCCCGCCGGACAGCCCACAGATCGCGCGACCGTCACCGATCTGCGCGGAGACTCCCGCGATCTGGGCGTCGATGACACCCTCGGTCGACCAGTTGGGGGTCAGACCTGCGATGTCGTACAGGAACCGCTGCAGGATCGCCTGTCCGTGGTCGGTGTGTGCCACCTCCGGGTGGAACTGCACCCCGGCCAGCGGCCGGTTGCGGTGCACGAAGGCCGCGACCGGAGTCGCCGCTGTGGTTGCCACGACGTCACAGTCGGCCGGCGCCTCCACCACGGCATCACCGTGGGACATCCATACCGACTGCTGCTCGGGCTGACCGGCGAAGAGCACAGACTCGGTGGCCTCGAGTGCAGTCCGCCCGTACTCGCGCAGGCCCGTCTTGTCGACCCGGCCGCCGAGACCTGCCGCCATCACCTGGAACCCGTAACAGATCCCGAACACCGGCACGTCGGCCTGCAGCAGTTCCTCGTCGAAGGCGGGTGCGTCGTCAACGTACACACTCGACGGACCTCCGGAGAGGATGATGGCCAGCGGCTGCTTCGCGAGGATCTGCTCAGCGCTCCAGGTGTGCGGGACCACCTCCGAGTACAGATGTGCCTCGCGGACGCGGCGCGCGATGAGTTGGGCGTACTGGGCGCCGAAGTCGACGACGAGGACGGGACGGGGCAGGTTCGCCATGCGCCAAGTCTAGGCGGCGGCCTCAGCCCTTCCGCGCCACCGCATGCGGGCTCACCGGCGGTGGGGTCAGCAGAGCACCTGTCACGGACTGGCGGTAGGTCCGCACCGCCACCGTCACCCAGGCGGCGAGCAGCAGGATGTACAGCGCGACCGCCACCACGGTGAACAGGGTCAGGCCGGTGTGGGCGGACAGTTGACTGGTCCCCGTGACGCAGGTTCCCACCGGGAAGGTGAACGACCACCAGGTCAACGCGAAGCCCATGTTTCGGTTGTGGGCACGCAGGGTCAGGGCCGCCGCCAGCGGCAGCCACAGGAGCATGAACCCCCACATCGGCACGCCGAAGACGACTGCGAAGGCATCCAGCGCCGTGGACAGTGGCGCAGGCACCGCGTCCTTGGCCGCTGTCCCGAGGGCGCCTGCAGCTGTGATCGACTGCCCGACCGGGCCGAGCACCATCCACAGGGTGGGCACCCGCGCGGACCCGGAGGTCCCGAAGTGTGCCAAGCGGCTCCAGATGAGCGTGATGATGACCAGCGAGGCCATCAGACTCATTCCGAACAGCGCGTAACACCCGAGGAGCATCGTCTCGCGGGCCTCGCCGGCCGGCGTGTGCGGGACGAGCAGCGCCCCCACGGCCGCCGAGACCATCGGCGGCACCACCGGCATGAGCCACCCCCCGAAGGCCCCGTCGTGGCGTACCTCGAGCGCCGTGAACAGCCGGAACGGCACCGCCACGGCGGTCACGAACCCGAGGGCCGTACCCACCGACCACAGCACCCAGGCGATACCGACCGCCAGGCCCTCGCCGATGTACTGCTGTCCCACGAGCAGGGTTGCCGCCGCCACGGCCATCAGGGCCATCGGCGGGGCGCCGAAGAACTGGATCGCGATGGGGTCGTCGGCCAGGTTCCGCAGGTTGTCCGGATGCTGCACCCAGTTCAGGGGCATGAAGACGAGCAGTGCCAGCAGCAGCACCACCGAGATTGTCCAGGCAGCGGTGGTGATGAACTGCGGAACCGCCACCGGAAGGGTGGCGCCGGCGGAGGCGACGATGGCGGTGCCCATCACCGAGGCGAACCAGTTGGGCCCGATGAGGACCTTCCCCTCGATCGGCGATCCGAGCACGCCGAACCACCGCGAGATCCAGGACTGCTGTGGCGGCATGCGCACACGGTAGTGGACGACGACACTCGGATATATCCCCAGTAAGTACATCGGGATTGCCGTGTTACTGTTTCCTAGTTAGTAACTCGACAAACCTTTATTTGGAGGAAGTAATGGCAAGTCTGCGACGCAGGCTCGTTGGGGTGGCAGCGGCGGTCGCCGTGATGGGCTCGCTGGCGGCGTGCTCATCCGACGAGCCGCAGGAAGCAGCCGCGTCCGGCAGCCCGGCCAGCCAGGAGATCAAGACCGTACGGCTGGGGTTCTTCCCCAACCTGACCCACGCCCCCGCGCTGATCGGCCTGCAGGAGGGCTACTTCAAGGACGCCGTGAAGCCGCTCGGGCTCACTGTGACACCGACGGCCTTCAACGCGGGTCCCGACGCCGTGACGGCTCTGTTCGGTGACTCCCTGGACATCACCTACATCGGGCCGAACCCCACCATCAGCGCCTACACCCAGTCGAAGGGCGAGGCGGTCAAGGTGGTCGCCGGGGCCGCCTCCGGTGGAGCGGCCCTGGTGGTCAGCGAGGACATCAACAGCTCCGCGGATCTCAAGGGCAAGACCCTGGCGACGCCGCAGTTGGGCAACACCCAGGACGTCGCGCTGCGCTACTGGCTCACGCAAGAGGGCCTGACCACGACCGTCGAGGGTGGCGGCGATGTCTCGATCAAGCCGCAGGCCAACGCCGACGGGCTGACCGCCTTCGGCGCAGGGCAGATTCAGGGTGCATGGGTGCCGGAGCCTTGGGTCTCCGAGTACGTGGCCAAGGGTGCAAAGGTCCTGGTCAACGAGAAGGACCTGTGGCCGGACGGCAAGTTCGTGACCACGAACATCCTGGTGCGCAGCGAGTTCCTCGCCGAGCACCCCGACGTCGTGCAGGCGGTACTGGACGCACACGTGCAGTCCCTGGAACAGATCGAGAAGGACCCGCAGGCATCGAAGGCCGACGTCAACGCTGCGCTGCAGAGCCTCACCGGTAGCCAGCTCGACTCCAAGATCATCGACAGCGCCTGGAAGCAGGTGGAGTTCACCGCGGACCCGTTGCCGGCCACATTGGTGACCTCGTCCCAGCACGCGGTCGAGGTCGGGTTGCTGGACCAGAGCGAGATCGACGCGGCCGGTGGACTGCCGGGAACGCTGTACGACCTCACCCTGATCAACAAGTCGCTGGCGAACGCCGGCCTGGACCAGGTGCAGCAGTGACCGTGACAGTCCAAGCCCCTGCGGAGACCGCGCTGCAAGTACGCGGCGTGACCAAGGTCTTCGACTCCCATGAGGGGCGCACGGCAGCGCTGCACGGCGTCGATCTCGACGTCCGGCGCGGCGAGTTCGTCACCGTCGTAGGCCACAGCGGCTGCGGCAAGACGACGCTGCTGAACATCGTCGCCGGCCTCGACACTCCCACCGCCGGGAGTGTCGAGGTCGGCGGGAAGTCAGCACTCATGTTCCAGGACGCGACCCTGCTGCCCTGGCTGACCGCCCGACAGAACGTGGAACTGGCCCTCAAGTTGCGGGGCGTCCCCCGGAAGGAACGCACTGCGCAGGCCGAGGAGTTCCTTTCTGTCGTCCGCCTCGGCGACGCCGGTTCCCGGCGGCCGCACGAGTTGTCCGGCGGGATGAAGCAGCGTGTGAACCTCGCACGCTGCCTGGCTCAGAACGCAGACCTCGTCCTCATGGACGAGCCGCTCGGGGCCCTCGACGCGATGACCCGCGACCTTCTCCACGACGAGATCGAGCGGGTCGTGCGCGAGCGGGACCTCACCGTCATGTTCGTGACCCACAACATGCGCGAAGCCGTGCGCCTCGGGGATCGCGTGATCCTCATGGCCTACGGCAAGATCGTCCACGAGCAGATCGTGGACCTCCCCCACCCGCGGATCATGGACTCCGCCAAGGTGGCCGAACGCGCCGGGGACCTCACCCGACGCCTGCATGAGGCGGCCTGACATGGCGACGACAGTTCTGACCCCCGTAGTCGACGTCCTCCCGGAACCCGAGAAGGACAGCCCACTGTCGCGGATCTGGGCATGGAGCTGGCCCAAACTGCTTGCGATCGGCCTGGTGCTCGGCGCCTGGCAGATCGTGGTGTGGTCCGGCTGGCGGCCCGAGTACGTTCTGCCCGGACCGATCCCGACGCTGCAAGCGGTCTGGGAGATGATGGGCACCGATCGCTTCTGGAGCGCCATCGCCACGACGTTGACGCGCGCCGTGGCGGGCTTCGCACTGGCCCTGCTCATCGGAACCACCATCGGCGTGTTGGTGGCCCGGGTGCGTCCTCTGCGACTTGCCGTCGGAGCCCTGATCACCGGGCTGCAGACGATGCCGTCGATCTCGTGGTTCCCGCTGGCGATTCTGCTGTTCGGGATCAACGAGCAGGCGATCCTGTTCGTCGTGGTACTCGGTGCCGCGCCGAGCATCGCCAACGGCGTGATCTCAGGCATCGACCAGGTCCCGCCGGCGTTCTGGCGTTTGGGACGGGTCCTGGGCGCCGGGCCGTTCGCGATGTACCGCAACATCATCCTTCCTGCAGCACTGCCCGGCTACGTGAGCGGGCTGACCCAGGGGTGGGCATTCGCGTGGCGCTCACTGATGGCAGGTGAATTGCTCGTCATCATCGCCGAGCGACCGTCACTGGGCGCGCAACTGGAGTTTGCGCGGCAACTGGCGAAGGCCCCGCAACTGCTCGGCACGATGCTGGTGATCCTTGTGATCGGAATGCTCGTCGACGGGCTGTTCTCGTCGGCCTCGCGACGGATGCGTGAGCGTCGTGGCCTGGCGACCTGAGGCGGGACACGTGACCGTGCATGGTGGCATTCCCCGCAAGAAGCGGGACAATGCCTCCATGCAGATCTCAGCGCGGGTGGACTATGCGCTGCGGGCGATGACGGAGTTGGCCGTCGCGTACGACGAGGACCCCACCCGTCGCGAGAAGACTGAGGTGCTCGCGGCCCGGCAGGACATCCCGCCACGGTTCCTCGAGAGCATCTTGGGACAGTTGCGCAAGGCCGGGCTGATCCTCAGTCAGCGCGGCGCCGACGGCGGCTACCGCTTGGCGATGCCGCCCGACGAGATCACCGTCGCCGACATCATCCGGGTGCTCGATGGTCCGCTGGGAGCGGTGCGCAACGATGCGCCCGAGGCTGTGACCTACACCGGCCCCGCCGAGCACCTGCGGACCGTGTGGGTGGCCACCCGGGCAGCCATGCGGTCAGTCCTGGAGAAGACGACGCTTGCTGACGTGGTCGCCGGGCGCACCACCGACGAGATGGACGACCTGCTCGCCGTACCGGGGGCCTGGGACCGACGCTGACGCGCCTCAGCGCACCTCGACGATCGGAAGGCGCAGCGCACCCGGTGCAGAATCCGGAACAACAGGTTCCTTCGGTGCCACCGGGGCGATCCGCTGGTAGGGCTGGCCCATCTCCGGTCGCACGTCGGTCTCGCCCTTGTTGGGCCACATCGCCATCGCACGCTCGGCCTGGGCCGTGATGCTCAGCGACGGGTTCACGCCCAGGTTCGCCGAGATGGCGGCACCGTCCACGACGTGTATGCCGGGGTATCCGTAGACGCGGTGGTAGGGGTCGATCACGCCGGAGTCCGATGAGTCGCTGATCGCGCAGCCCCCGACGAAGTGCGCGGTCATGGGCGCACTGATCAGGTCACCGAGGTTGCCCCCAGGCAGACCGTCGATGCGCTTGCTCAGCAGACGAGCGGCCTCATTGCCCGCCGGGATCCAAGTCGGGTTCGGCTCGCCCTCACCCTGCTTGGATGTCAGCCGCCACCACCCGAAACGGCCCCGCTTACCGCTGACGGTCAGCGAGTTGTCGACCGACTGCATGACCAGCAGGATGATGCTGCGCTCGGACCATCCCCGCAGATCCATGAAGCGGATGGCCTCCGCACGGTGGGCGATCAAGGCCTTCAGCCAGGTCTTCCTGCGCGACTCACCGTCGATCTCGTCGGTGAGGACGGTCTGCAGTGCACCCATGACGTTGGAGCCCTTGCCGTACCGGACGGGTTCGATGTGGGTGTGCGGCTCAGGGTAGAAGCTCGACGTGATCGCCACGCCCTGCGTGTAGTCGCGGCTGCGGTCCTTCGCGATCGCCCCCAGCAGCGACTCCGAGTTGGAGCGTGACAGTCTGCCCAGTGCCGGGGACAGCTTCGGCAAACGGCCGGTGTCCTTCATCGCGTGCAGCAGGCGCTGCGTGTTGTACGCACCGGCGGCCATGATGACCTGCTTGGCGTAGATGCGGCGCCGACCCTTTCTGCGCGAATCAGTGCGCTTGACGTCGATCGCATAGCCCTCGCCGAACTGCTCAAGGCCGGTCACAGTTGTCATCGGCTGGATCTCGGCACCGGCTGCCTCAGCGAGGTACAGGTAGTTCTTGACCAGCGTGTTCTTCGCGTTGTGCCGGCAACCGGTCATGCACTCGCCACACTCGGTGCAGCCCGTGCGGGCCGGTCCGCGGCCTCCGAAGTACGGGTCGTCCTTGGTCACGCCCGCGCCGTCCCCGAAGTACACGCCCACAGGAGTCAGGGTGAACGTGTCACCCACACCCATCTCTTCGGCGACTGCCTTCAACTCGATGTCGGACGGGGTCATCGTCGGGTTCTGCACCACGCCGAGCATGCGCTTGGCCTGGTCGTAGAACGGCATCAGTTCCGACTGCCAGTCGGTGATGTGTGCCCACTGCTTGTCCTTGAAGAAGGGCTCCGGCGGGACGTACAGGGTGTTGGCGTAGACCAGCGATCCGCCGCCCACCCCGGCACCGGCCAGGATGATCGCATCGGGCAGCAGATGGATCCGCTGGATCCCGTAACAGCCGAGCGCCGGCGCCCACAGGAAGCGGTTGGTCCGCCAGGAGGTCTTCGGGAAGTCCCCGTCCTCGAAACGGCGCCCGGCCTCGATCACGAGGACCTTGTAGCCCTTCTCGGTGAGCCGCAGGGCCGACACCGAACCACCGAACCCGGATCCGATGATCACTACGTCGTAGTCGAACTGCTCCATCAGGACATCCCCATCTTCTTCATGGCAGAAAGCGACAGGGCCATGAAGTGGCCCCACTGCTCATCATTCATACCGAACTGCGGCGCGATCCGCACAAGGCGCTGCACGGCGACCGTCTGCGACTCGGTGTATTTCAGCAGACCCTCGGTGCCGTGCCGGCGGCCAATGCCGGAGGCACCCATGCCACCCATCGGCGCCGATGTCGTGCCCCACGCCGAGGCATAGCCCTCATTGATGTTCACCGTGCCCGCATGCAACCGGGCGGCGACCTTGCGGCCGTGCTTGGTGTCACGGGTCAGCACGGCGGCGTTCAATCCGTATTCGGTGTCGTTGGCGCGGTCGATGGCCTCTTCGTCGTTCTGCACCTTGTACAGGCTCACCACGGGTCCGAAGGTCTCCTGGATGCAGGCCCGCATGTCCCGCGTGACGTCCTCCAGCACGGTCGGCTCGTAGTACAGGGGACCGATGTCCGGGCGGGCCCGGCCACCGGCGAGGACCGTGGCACCCTTGGCCACCGCGTCATCGACGTGGCCTTGCACGACGGCCACCTGCGCCGAGGTCACCATTGCACCGATGTCACAAGCGAAGCTGCCAGGCTTGTCCATACCCTGCCGCAGCGCTCTCGCCTTGGCTACGACCAAAGAGACGAACTCGTCGTACGCGGCGTCTTCGACGTAGATCCGCTCGACGCTGATGCAGGCCTGTCCCGCATTGGTCATGCCACCCCACACCGCAGCGCTGGAGGCCCGCTCGATGAACGGACGTCTCAACATCGGCGAGGCCGCGGCGCGCTCGGGCGTGTCGGCCAAGATGCTGCGCCACTACGAAAGCCTCGGCCTGCTCGGCGAAGTGCCCCGCACGGAGTCCGGCTACCGGCAGTACAGCGAACGCGAGGTCCATCTGCTGCGCTTCATCCGGCGCGGCCGGGACCTGGGCTTCTCGATGGCGGAGATCGCCGAGCTGCTGCGGCTCTGGCAGGACCGCGACCGGGCCAGCAGCCAGGTGAAGAAGATCGCGCAGGCCCACATCGCCGACCTCGATCGCC
>CALFYG010000313.1 GCA_937952095.1 uncultured Micrococcales bacterium
TGCGGGCGGCGACGAGGGTGGACCCGCTGCCCATGAACGGGTCGAGCGCGGTCAGCCGTTCGCCGGGGACGATGGCGAGCAGGTGTTGCAGGAGCGCCGTCGGCTTCTGGGTCGGGTGGTCCTTGGCACCGTCGGCGTTTGCGGCGATTGGTGCGGTGACGACCGAACCGGGGAACTCGGTCACACGCTCCCGGTCCTTGATTGCCCCGACGGTGCCCCACGGAATGAACTCAACGTTTGACCTGAACAGACCACGCACAGGGATACCGGTGTGTTGACCCTTATCCCACGTCACAAGTCCGCGCCAAGACCAACCGCCAAGTTGCAGGACATCGGTCGTTGCTGGAAGCTGTCGCCAGTCGGTGAACATGAAGCCATAACCACCGGGCCGCACGACACGCAGCGCGTTGCCTGACCAGCCAATCGTCCACATCATCCATGTCCGCTGGTCGCGATTGTCGCCGCCGAAAATGCCGTTGTACTGCTTGACGAACTCGCCGTTCGCCCCCTTGGTGGGCTGGGTGTACTTCTCGTCAACTGGGCGGTTCCGGTCCCCCCGGAACATGCCACCGGACGAGTACGGCGGGTCCGTCAGCAACACATCACACGATGCCTCGGGCAACGTCGCCAAGACGGCGCACGCCTCGCCGTGATAGATGGTCACCCCGTCCTGCTCGTAGTACGGCTTCACAGCTCGGTGACCTTCGGGTCCGTTCCCCGCCCGTCCAGATGCGTCGACCGCTTCATGTCACCCGACGGGGCATACATGCTCAGCCGGAAACGGCGCGGGTCACGATGCTGCAACCAGTCGTTCTCCACCACCCCGTGCATCCGGTCCTCGATCATCCCGTCCGACTCACGCCACCACCCCGCCTCCAACCAGTTCCGGTACGACCCGGTAGCGGCAAGATGCGGACGCTGCGACCACTGCACCGTCCGCAGCAACGGCACCCCCTCCACCACACGGGGCACCTCGTCCACCATCAGATGCCGGTGAGGCTCCAGCACCGACGCCTCGTGGTGGAACCGGATCAGGTTCGTCGCACCAGACAGGACCGCCCGGGCGCAACCATCCCAGTCCACCTCGCCGACCAGCGGCGTGTCGTGCTCCACGAACAGCACCAGGGGGGTACGAACGCTGGCGAGAACCGTGCGTGTCATCCCCACCTGATGCGTATGGCGGTCGAACAGGAACGGGACCACGTTGTCCCACTCAAGGTTCGACGCCCACATCAACCGGCGCAGATACTCGGCATAATCCCTGGTCCGTTCGGCCAGGTTCTCGGGGAGCCCGTCGGCCATTATCAGGATCTCGGCACCCGGCAGCCGGTCGCGGACGGACCCGACCGTCTCGGCGATGATGTCAAGGGAAGGGTGCGACGGGATAGCCGAGGTCGGCATCAGCACCGTGACCAGATCGTCCACGCTGTGCGTCGAGGGCGGCAGGTCCGCCACGGCGGCAACGTCGTCGAGCAGGTCGAGGCGGTGACGGCGCTTCTGCTGCTGCCACCATGCGCTACACCGGTTGGCGTTGTTCGGCCAGTCGGCCAACGCTGCCGCAACGTACTTCTCGACCTCATGCCAGTGGGCGACACGTTCGGCGGGGTGACCGGGGTACACCATGTCCCAGTAGCCCCGCTCCGGGTAGGTGCCGGGGGCGGTGGCGTCGAGCAGTGGGACGCACCCGGCCTCGAGTGCTTCGTACGCCCGGAAGCTGTCGGGGGTGGCGGGGCCGGACGGGCACGGGGCGACCTTGGCGGCGGCCATGCGGCCCAGGTACTCGGCACGGTCGTAGCCCTGCATGAACCCCGGCGTGCGGGTGATGTCCTTGCGCCAGCCACGCTGGGTGGATTCGAGCTTGTCGAACAGCTCATGGCGGCGGATGTGAGTGTCCTGCCCTGACAAGAACACGTCGGTGGTGCGGGCCGGGTTGTTGATCTCCCGCAGGGTGGGGCGTGTGGCGGGGTTGAACCCTTCGCCGATGAACCGGGTGCCGTGGGGGTAGGTGCGGTCTGGGCGGGGGGTCATCACCCAGCACCGGACGTTGGGGTGGGCGACGGCGTTGGCGTCGAAGGTGGATTCCTCGTCGGAGGTGAGGATGAGGACGCACCACGGCAGCGGGGCGATGAGGTCGTTGACCTGCTCGGGGGTGTAGTAGCGGGCGGGGCAGACGACGACGGCGCCGTCGCCTGGGGTGGGTGGTTCGGTGTCGTGTTGGTATCGGCCGGCGGGGGCGATGAGGTCGACGATGTGTTGGTCGTCGCAGAGTGGGTGCGCTTCGAGCCACCAGACGGGGATCATCGGGGGTCGAACCGAAAATGTTGCTCGTGGTCCGTCGCCAGGTGCGTCGCGTCGTACCCGGCCTTGTCCATCAGGTGCAGCACCTCGGCCGGCGACTGCCCGTACATCTCCTCCAGGAACTGCGGGTGGATCGACACGAACACCGTCGGCCGATGCACCGCCAGCGTCCGCGTCGCGCCACGCAACACGAACCACTCCGACCCCTCGACGTCCATCGTCAACACGTCCGGGATGAGCCCCGTGCGTGCCACCAGCCGGTCGACGGTGGTGGTCGGAACCCGGTCCTGTTCCTGTGCCATGTGGGCGAACCCCGCGGCTGGGTCGATGACCCCGGTCGCGCAGTCCGGCCAGCCGTGGAAGAACCCGCGGCGGATGCCGTCAGGGTTCGTCGGCGTCGTCTCTTTCGCCCCGACGAAACCGACGTAGGTCGCGGCCGGCGGGATCAGATCGTTCTCGTCGAAGATGGCTTTGATGCACGGCCACACCCAGGGGTTCGGCTCGATTGCCACCAGAGCGCCTGTGTGCGCCCAGGAGGCGAGCAGAGCGGTCATGTCGCCCTGCTCTGCGCCGATGTCCATGACCACCGAATCGGGGCGAATCACTTCATGCATCGCCGCCAGGCGTTCCCGCTCCCA
Source organism: uncultured Micrococcales bacterium (assembly GCA_937952095.1). GTDB lineage: Bacteria > Actinomycetota > Actinomycetes > S36-B12 > UBA10799 > JADKAV01. The sequence continues at coordinate 2,937 of CALFYG010000313.1, forward strand.
CCCACTTATGGGATCTTGCATGTACTGAATCGCCCGGTGCGACGGCATCCGCAGCACCCACGACCCGTTCACGTTGACCGGGTAGTGGTACACCTTCGCAAGATCGTTCACCGAGTGCCCTTCAGTTTGGGGAGGACCGCTACGAAGGACACACGGCCTCCAGCACCTGCGCTAGACGCACGGTGTAGGTATGGCGCTCCAGCGTCTCTCGCCGTGCCCACGCCGCACGTTGGGTGCGATCCTCGTCGTCTGCGACGTAGGTGTCTATGAAGACCTTGAGCGTTTCCCAATCACCCATGCGCCAAGTCAGCACACCCTCGGATGACCAGCACTCGGGGAACACACCGTCAACATGAGGGTGTAACAGGAACCCGCCGCGGCCGGTCACCTCCGGTACCCGATCACTGACGTAGGAATGCATCGGCCCACCATCAGCACGAGGCGCCAGGCACGAGTCCCCCACCCACACCTTCACCGAGGCGATCAGGTCACGCAGGTCGTCGCCACGGATCCCCGGCTGATGGTCGCCCGGGAACTGCCGGAACCGGTCGCCGTAGGTGTCACGCAGCCACCGCACCAGCTCGAAGCGGTGAGCGTTCTCCGGGTGGTAGCCGCTCACGGTGCCGAGGAACCCGACGTCCGCCCGCCACTCGTCCCGAGGTGTCCCGGGCACACACTCGAACTCGGACACGCCCGGCGGCATCCAGTGGTGGTTGACGCCGGCCACGGCCCACTCGGTGTCGTGCGCCCCGTCGGTGGAGAAGAAGAACTCGGTCTTGAAGAACGGCTCAGACCACACGGAGTCTTCGCGGCCGTGCTCACGTAGCCCCCACCACCGGTCGAGGTGTCCGGCCACAGTCGGGACTCCGACGCGCCTGGCCTTGATGAGCATGTCCCGTTGCACGGCGTGGGGAATCTGCTTCGACAGGTCAGCCGTGCGGGTCCAGAACACGACGTCGAACTCGTGGACGCGAGCGATGAGTTCATCCCAGCGGCGGCGATCCTGTTCCTGCACCAGCCACACGTCATGCCCAAGGGCCGAGAACGCCTTCCGAAACTCATTCTCGCTTGAGTGGGTCGGGTCGAAATTTCCGATCTGGGCGATGTTCATGCCGCACACCTCGCAGCCCAAGCGCGGGGGTTGCTGCACCCGTCGGGGTGCTTGCATGAACGCGCCATGCCATTCTCCTTCGTGTTGTGCCCGAGCAGTTGGTGACCCGATTCGGTGGCAGGGGGCGAGGGCCGAAGCCCTCACCCCCGAACCACCCGTGCTCGGGCCAAGCACGATCTGTTGGCTCAGCCTCAGGTGGGCTGGCTCACGACCGCCCCGAACGGGAACGTGTTGGCGTCCGACTGACCGCTCGTGGGGGTCACCGGGTCGGCGACGTTCCACCCGAACCGGGCGACGAACCGCATGGCGACGCTGTCCTGCTGCATGAGGTTCAGAACCACGTTGCCGGAGTCGTCCGAGATCACACCCTCGGTGAACAGCTTCCACGAGATGTCCTGGCGGACACCGGCCACCGCCATCGACCAGTCGCCGGCCACGATGGTGTAGTCGTTGTCCCACGCACCGTTCATGACCTCGTTCAGCGGGTAGCCGTAGAGGCCCTGGCCGCCGCCGTTGGCGAGGGACTGGGTGTAGATGGGCTCGCCGGTGGTCGAACGCAGCGACATGAGTCGCCACTGGGTGCCAGGGCGGGTGATGAACCCGGTGATGCCGAAGCCGTCCTTCGCCAGCGCCTCACCCACGTAGGCGAGGTCGGCGGCGAAGTCGTCACCCGACACACCCTCGGTGAAGTCGTTGTTGGACGCCTCGATGCCAGTCGACAGAGCGGCACCCCAACTCGACGGCTTGTTCGTCCCCCACAACGCGGCGTTGTCGAACGCCTTGCCGATGGCCTGCGCCGCAAGCGGTGCCACGTTGTCCCAGATGGGAACCTGGGAGTCGTCGAGGTACGCCTCGGGCACGGGGATGATGACCGCGATCTCCTCGGCCACGAGGTCGAGGTTCTCCCAGTCGGCGTTGCTCGTCTGCTTGAGGCCGGTATCACCGGACACGAAGTAGGCGGTCGGGAGGGTCGACAGGACCGGGGTACGACTGGTCTTGGTCGACATCGGGGCGATGCGCGCACGGGACAGCACCGCGGACGAGTGCGTCGCCACCTGGATCACGTTGGCCGACTGCGGGGCAGGGACCAGCGGGTCGTTGGATGCGTCGCGGCTGATGAGGTCGGAATAGGTCGTCATGGGGACGGCTCCTTGTCAGGGGGTTCAGACGGGCTTTCCGCGCGCTTGGGCGCGGATCGTGTCGTCGATGGATGAACCCGTTGACGGCGTCGCGCCACCACCGGGAAGCGGCTGCGGCTTCGCGCCGGCAGCCAGATGCGGCTTCGCTTTCACGAGGCCCGCCACCGCCGCAGCGATGGACTTGGTGTCAACGGCGCCATCGTCATCGATCTCGAACTGATCGAGGTCGATGTACAGAACGGCGTCGTCAGGGTCGACTAGAACGCCCGTGGCAGCGGCCCGGACCTCCGTCTGGATGATGCGCTTGTGTGCCGACGACATGGCCTCCGCGAACCCCTCCGCCTTCGCGGCGGCAACGGCTCGTTCGGCTTCTGTCTGGCTGGCCTCCTCGGCGGCGGCGAGCCGTTTACGGAACGTCTCGGCCTCCTTGTTAGCCTTCTTCAAGGCGAGGAGCACCGGGTGGTTGTCTGGGAGCTTGTCCGGGTCCTCGGCCACGGGGGGCGGTCCTGGTGCCGGGTCATCCACGACGACAGCAGCGACGTCGGTGGGGGTGGCGTCAGACATCAGCGACGACCCCCACCGGTCTTGGCCTGCTGGCGCTTGCGGAGGGCACGCGTGTACTCGTCGAGGTCGAGCGCCCGTTCCGGGTCCGCAGCACGCCGCACGGCACGGCCGGCGTCGTCGTACACCTTGGATGCCGCCGCGAGGTCCGCCCTGGTCTTGCGGGTGTTGCGCTGCTCGAACGCATCCCGCGCCTCGCGGAGTGCTTCTTCTGCCTTCATGAACTCGGCCTCGAGCGCGTCGAGTTCAGGGGTTGGTGCGGTGGGCATCGCGCCCCTTTCATGTTGGGGCCACCCGTCGCGGGCGGCCGGTGCCTCAACCCGGCAGTGCTGACTGCGGGGTGAAGTCGTGGGCGGCGTCGGCCAGGACTGCGCCGAGCTCGCCGTGCTCGTGGACCGCCACATCGGGCAAGATCACCTCGCCGGTGGTGCCGTCGACACGGAAGTGGCGGGCCTCCCAGTACGGGCGGTCCGCACCGGCGTTGGCGTCCTTGATGTTGGACAGCACCTGCCGGTTGAAGTCTTTGATGGCCCGCTTGTTGTCCTCGAACACGGGGGCGATCGAGCAGTTACAGCCGACGTGAAGGGGCCAGCCTTCGCCGCCGCCGTCCTCGGTGCGGAACCTGTCTTGGAGTTCGGTGACTCTTGCGGGGTCCGGGTAGGCGTACATCTGCGTGGAAGCAGCGGCGCAGAACGCGCAAGCTTCCGGGTCGATCACCCTCTGCCACCCAATGACCTGCGACTCGAACTCGGCGGAAGCGTCGAACTCGGCGGCCGAGGCCCGCATGGTCAGGCTCACGTCGGTGGCAGCCGACTGGGCGGCACGCGCCCCCGCGGCGTTCATCGCGTCCGAGAACTGGGTCCCGGCCTTCAGCGCCGACCACAACTGCACGAACGGGCGGCGGTACACGACGGCCGGGTCTGTCCCGTTGCGAACAGCCGACCCGACCAGGTCGTCGGCGACCAGGCCGACCGGGCGGGTGCGGGTGGCACGGGCCAGGTAGGCGTCGGTGAGCGAAACGGTGCGACGCTGGCCGGCGTCGACCACGGGGAGGGTGCGTGCGAGGAACCGGTCGACGTCGGCTTCGTTCCACGAACCGAGGTCCCGCCAGTTGCGCTCCACCCTGGTCGACACCCGGTTGCGGACGTCGATCAGGGCGTCCCGGTACCGTTCGGCGAGGACCGCTTGGCGGTTAGGCACCGGCCGGCGGGACGGCGGGCTCGATCAGGTCGTCCGGCACGTCACCGAACAGGTCAGCCTCGGCCGTCATCGACTTGAACCGGGCGATCTGCGTCGGCGAGTAACCGGCATCCTCCCAAAGCTGCTCTTGGGGTACGCCGATCTCCTGCTTCTTGACCAAACTGTCGACCAATTGGGCCTCGGTCCGAGTTTCGGGGTCAGCCCAGATCACTTCCATCGACTCAGCGTTCGCCAGGTGCTCGATGCCGGCGAGTCGGCCGGTGAGCCTCGCGGCCTCCTCCCAACCTTCGCCAAAGAACCTCATTTTCCTTTTGACCTTGGCGACCAAACCCGTCTCGGCTGCCTTGATCGACTCGCCGCTGAGGCGGTCAGCCGACGCGTTCAGGTAGTGCGGAGGGGTGCGCGAGATCGACGCGATGTGCTGGACCATCAGGTCGATGGCCAACGTGAAGTTGCGGAGGTCGGCCGCCTGGAACACACCGAACGACGTGTCCGGCGCCTCCGACACCATCAACTCGGCGGTGTCCACCTCAGGCTTGATCGGCTTGTTCGTCACCGGGTCCACCGGCACCTCGAGGCCCGTCGCCCAACGGGCCGGGAGGGCCTGCTTCTCGGAGGCCACCAGCATGTCCGCAACGAGCTTGTTGACGGCGTCCTGCAACGGCATGATCGCCCGAATCTCCGACTGCGCGATGATGCCCTGCCGTGAGTGGCGGGTCCTCGGACGGTTCGGGAGCGGGATGACCGGCACGACACCCAACGGGTTCGGCTGCTCACCGGCCGACACCCAACCCACGTTCGCGGCGTCCACCACCATCAGGTCGTCACGAGGCTGCGCCGACCGGAACGTGTAGACCGCGTCGGGCAGGAAGAGTTCGGCGTTGTCGTGGCCCCACTCGTCGCGGTACACACGCAGGCCGGCACGGCGGCGGCGGTGCATCTTCGGGTGACACTCAACGATGGCGTCGTGAGCATTCGCCACGCAGATTTCCGGGGTGGCCGGATCGTCCGACGCCCACGGGATCACGTAGGCGATACCGCCAACGAGGGCGTCGGTGTGCGCCAACTGGCTTTGCCCGTCCATGTCGTTGGCCTGCCAGATCCGCCAGGCGTCCCGGTCGCCCTCGGGGTTGTCGCCCACCCGGAACCCTTCGACGTTCAGCCGCTCCTCGGAGGCGTCGACCACGACCTCACACCAGTTGTCGGCGAAGGCGTCCAACTGCGCGCCGAACGCCTTGCGGAACCGCTTGGACTCGAAGGCGAGGTTGTGGAGGCCTTCGTAGTAGTCGGTTGCGTTCTGCAACGCCGGCCGACGCTCGACGAGCGCCGTGTGGAGTCGTCGCAGCCACCACTCGGGGGAACCAACGGGGACGTCAGCCATACAGCGCCCCCTTTCCGGGTTGCCGAAGAAATGTCGCGAAATGTTGTTGACAACCGTGACGAAGTGTTGTTAGATACACACATGACAAACACCACTTGCGCCCAGTACCTCTACAACACCGACGAGGTGCGCCGGGCCACCGGCAACCCCACCCGTCGGTGCGCCAACAAGGCCACCCACGGAACCAACGGAAAGGCCGAGGTGTGCGTCCAGCACGCCCGTCCTTCCGACAGGAAGGCGGCATGAGCGGGTCGGCCGAAAGGTCGAAGCGTTACCGGGACCGCCTTCGGGGCGGTCCCGCCCGCGTCCCGGCACCATGCGGGACCGTCGCGGCGTACAGGCGTCACCAGAGGGCACAGGAAGCCCCGTGCGAGGCGTGCAAGGCCGCCCACGCCGAATACCACCGAGAGCTTTACCGGCGGCGCAAAGGGCGTTAGAAGACGAGCAGCTTTCCCGGCTTGCGCGCCTCGGGCTCAGGCTCACGGAGCACGTCGCCACGGGCCTCGAGATCGGAAGAGCAC
>CALFYG010000314.1 GCA_937952095.1 uncultured Micrococcales bacterium
TCGAGATGGTGCGGTTGTTCCAGACCGAACTCGAGCACTTCGAGAAGATCGAGGGCACCAGCCTCTCGCTGGAGGGCAAGGCCAACCGGTTGGCGTCCTTCATCCGGGGCAACCTCGGGATGGCCTTCCAAGGACTCGCCGTCGTCCCGCTGTTCGCCGGCTTCGACCACTCCCTGGAGAGGGGCAGGATCTTCTCCTATGACGTTACTGGGGGCCGTTACGAGGAGCATGCGTACCACGCGGTGGGTTCCGGCAGCCCGTTCGCCCGGGGGTCCCTCAAGAAGCTGTACCGCGGTGAGCAGTCCGACACCGACGCCGTGCGGGTCTGTCTGCAGGCCCTCTACGACGCCGCCGACGACGACTCGGCCACCGGCGGTCCGGATCTCACCCGCGGCATATTCCCAGTGGTTTACACGGTGGACTCCCGTGGTGTCCGACGGCTTCCGGAGGAGGAGTTGCAGAGACTCATCGACGAGGTGGTGGCGCAACGGTACCGCCGCCCCGACGGGCCGGTGGCTGATGAGACGGGGGAGGCCGGCTCATGACGATGCCCTTCTACGTCTCTCCCGAACAGATCATCAAGGACAAGGCCGACTACGCCCGCAAGGGCATCGCACGGGGCCGTTCCGTCGTCGTGGCGCAGTACGACGAAGGCATCCTGTTCGTCGCCGAGAACCCGTCACGCGCGCTGCACAAGATCAGCGAGATCTACGACAAGATCGCCTTCGCGGCCGTCGGCAAGTACAACGAGTTCGAGAACCTGCGGGTGGCCGGCGTCCGGTACGCGGACCTTCGCGGATTCAGTTACGACCGCGCCGACGTCACCAGTCGGGGCCTGGCCAACGCGTACGCCCAGACGCTGGGCACGGTGTTCACAGAGGCCCAGAAGCCGTACGAGGTGGAGATCATCGTGGCTGAGGTGGGGGCCGATGAGGCGTCCGACCAGCTGTACCGGTTGACGTTCGACGGGTCCGTGGGCGACGAGCACGGATTCCTCGCCATGGGTGGTGCCTCGGAGGCGATCTCGAACCAGTTGCAGGAGCAGTGGCGACCCGATCTGACGCTGCGCGAGGCACTCACCATGGCAGTGGCAGCGCTGGCCGAACACGGCGGACAGGGTCCTCGCACGCTGGAGGAGAAGCAGTTGGAGGTCGCCATCCTCGACCGGACACGCCCGCGCCGAGCCTTCCGCAGACTCGTCGGACAGGAACTCGCCGGTTTGCTCAACGGCGGGTAGGTTGGCGCACATGACACGCAGGATCTTCGGCATCGAGACCGAGTACGGCGTGACATGTACGTTCCAGGGGCAACGCCGGCTTTCCCCGGATGAGGTGGCCCGCTACCTGTTCCGTCGTGTGGTCAGTTGGGGTCGCAGTTCCAACGTCTTCCTGCGCAACGGCTCCCGGCTGTATCTGGACGTCGGGTCCCACCCCGAGTACGCCACCGCCGAGTGTGACGACCTGCATCAACTCGTGACGCACGACAAGGCCGGGGAACGCATCCTGGAGGGGCTGCAGGTGGACGCCGAACAGCGTCTTGCCGGGGAGGGCATCCTCGGCGACATCTACCTGTTCAAGAACAACACGGACTCGGCGGGCAACTCCTACGGCTGCCACGAGAATTACCTCGTGGGTCGGCAGGGGGAGTTCTTCCGGCTGGCCGAGGTCCTCATCCCCTTTCTGGTGTCGCGACAACTGATCTGCGGCGCAGGCAAGGTTCTGCAGACCCCCCGGGGAGCGACCTACACCGTCAGCCAACGGGCGGAGCATGTGTGGGAATCGGTCAGCAGCGCGACCACGCGGAGCCGGCCGATCATCAACACCCGCGACGAGCCGCATGCCGACGCCGAGCGGTTCCGGCGCCTGCACGTGATCGTGGGCGACAGCAACATGAGTGAGACCACCACGCTGCTCAAGGTCGGCGCCACCGATCTTGTATTGAAGATGCTCGAGGCCGGGGCGCCCATGCGGGACCTCACTTTGGAGAACCCGATCCGCAGCATCCGCGACATCAGTCAGGACCCGACCGGCCGTCGCCTGGTACGGCTCGCCAACGGACGTTCCATCAGCGGGCTGGAGATGCAGCGCGAGTACCTGACGCGCGTGGAAGCGTTCGCACGCGCCGGGGGGTTGCTCGATGACCCGAACGGTGTGCCGAGCCGGGTCGTGGATCTGTGGACGCGCACCCTGGACGCCATCGAGTTCGACCGGTTGCAGGACGTCGCCACCGAGATCGACTGGGTCATCAAGCGCACATTGATCGAGCGGTACATGGCCAAGCACGACCTGTCGATGACCGACGCCCGGATCTCCCAGCTCGATCTGGCCTACCACGACATCAGCCGTAAGCGTGGACTGTTCTATCTGCTGCAGGACAAGGGACTCGTCGACCGTGTGTGCAGCGACATCGAGATCTTCGAGGCCAAGTCGATCCCACCGCAGACGACACGGGCCAAACTGCGCGGAGACTTCATCAAACGCGCACAGGAGAAGCGCAGGGACTTCACGGTCGACTGGGTACACCTCAAACTCAACGACCAGGCCCAGCGCACAGTGTTGTGTAAGGACCCGTTCAAGAGTGTCGACGAGCGTGTCGAGCGGCTCATCGCCTCGATGTGACGTGCATTAGGGTGAGGCCCATGCCCCGATCACTGCTGGCCATCGCTGTGGCCGTTCCGCTCCTGCTGGTGGGATGTGGATCGGACTCCGCTGAATCCACCCCGTCCGCCGAGCCGAGCGCGACGGCGGCCGCCTCGCCTGCTGGTGACGCCACGACCGTCGACGGTGTGACTGTCACCGGCGCGCCCGACTCCGAACCCACGATCGCCATCGAGGAGGGTGCCACGCCCCCGCCGGAACTGGTCGTGGAGGAGATCACCCCGGGTACCGGCAAAGAGGTCGGTCCGAACTCTTTGGTCACCGTCCAGTACGTCGGGACCGCATGGTCCACGGGTCAGGTCTTCGACAGTTCCTGGGCCACCGGAGAGCTGCAGTTCCCGATCAAGGGTGTGATCACCGGCTGGCAGGAGGGCCTGCAGGGAGTCAAGGAGGGCGCCCGGGTCCTGCTGATCATCCCGCCGGACAAGGGCTACGGGGCCAATCCGCCGCCAGGATCAGGTATCGGTGTGGATGACACGCTGGTGTTCGTCGTCGATGTGAAGAAGGTGGGTTCATGACCGAGAAGCCGGAGATCGATTTCCAGGACGGCCCGCCCCCGACCGAGTTGGTGATCACCGACCTGATCGTGGGCGACGGGGCCCAGGCGCAGCCGGGTGGGAACGTGACCGTTCACTACGTGGGTGTCGACTACGAGACCGGGGAGCAGTTCGACGCTTCCTGGGATCGCGGGGAGCCCATCGCGTTCCCGTTGCGCGGGCTGATCCAGGGCTGGCAGGACGGGATCCCCGGGATGCGGGTCGGTGGGCGCCGGCAGTTGGTGATCCCGCCGGAGCTGGCCTACGGGACCTCGGGAGGGCATCGGCTGTCCGGACGCACCCTGGTGTTCGTGATCGATCTGATCGACGCCTGAGCGGTTCGGCGTAGTTTGCCACCGGTCCGGATGCCGGTTGCGGATTGTCACTGCGACACGCCGAAATATCCCCTGAATGGGTGACTTTGGCTACTGTCGGTAATTCTTGTCCGTTCAAGTGGACAACGGCCTCAACTTTCAGCAGTCTCCTGCCGAAGCCACAAGCACAAACAGCGGCGAAGGAGGCGAGGACGATGACGACGATCAAGGCGACGTGCCCGATGTGTGGTGACGTTGATCTGACCCCCGCCGACGTCCGGCTGACAGTGGCGGAGGCAGCGGGCTGGGCCACCTACACGTTCAAGTGCGTGTCCTGCCAGGACCTCATCGAGAAGGCGGCGGACAACGAGGTTGTTGCGCTGCTGTCCAGCGCCGGGGTGCTCATCGACAACGTCCCGGATGAGGTTCTCGAGAGCCATCACGGTGCCCCCATCACCTACGACGACGTCCTCGATCTGGCCTTGTGGCTCGAGACCCACGACATCATCGTTCCGCATCTTGTGGCGCATTGACCGGACGGACTAACGCGTCCGCGGCGAGTCCGTCGTAGTCTGTACGCATGTTCTCGAACTTCCGAGGGTGGGAACCGATCATCCTCATCCTGCTCGTGGTGCTGCTCTTCGGCGCAAAACGTCTGCCCGACGCGGCTCGCGGCCTGGGGCGTTCGTTGCGGATCTTCAAGGCGGAGACGAAGGGACTCGCTGAACCGGCCGACGCTGAGGCGCAGGCCGCACCCGAGGCGCCCAAGGCCGTCGACGCCACACCGCCCACGCCGACCACCGATCCCAGCGTGACCGAACCTGCTCCGGGCAAGCAGACGCCCACACAGCCCTGACCGTGACCACCCCGCAACACCCGCGGGCGCAGATGCCGTTGCGGGAGCATCTGAGGGAACTGCGCCGGCGCTTGGTCATCAGCATCGCGGCCATCGCAGTCGGTGCGGTCGTCGGCTGGGTCTACTACACGCAGATCTTCGACATCATCTCCCAGCCGATCCAGGACGTCGTGGATCAGGCGGCGGCCGAGGGCCGCGACGTGCGTCTGGTCGTGTCGGGGGTGACAGACGCCTTCATGCTGCAGGTGAAGATCGCCGCACTTGCCGGTGTGGTCCTCGCCTCCCCGGTGTGGATCTACCAGTTGTGGGCGTTCGTGACCCCCGGTCTGCACGCGAAGGAACGTCGCTGGGTGTACGTCTTCGTCCTCATCAGCGTGCCGCTGTTCCTCGCGGGTGTTGTGCTCGCGTACGTTCTCATGCCCAAGGGCCTGGAGGTCCTGCTCGGATTCACCCCGGAGAACGTCGGCAACTACCTGCCTGTAGATCGCTATCTGTCGTTCTTCCTGCGGATGGTGATCGTCTTCGGCATCGGCTTCCTCACGCCGCTGTTCATCGTCGGACTCAACATGCTCGGCATCCTCAGTGGCCAGCGGCTCGCGAAAGCCTGGCGGTACATCATCTTCGGGGTCTTCGTCTTCGCGGCGGTGGCGACCCCCACCGGGGATCCGATCACGATGTTGCTGCTGGCCACTCCGGTGCTGGTGCTCGTCGGTGCGGCGGTCGTGTTCAGTCTGCTCAACGATCGTCGGCGCCGGCGCAACGCCACCGAGCCCGACTACGAGCAGTGGGACGACGACGAGGTGTCCCCGATCACCGAACAGGTCGATGGCGAGGCCTGAGCAGTTTGCACCGCGCGGGTGCGCCGTGCAGCGGCTCCTGGCGGGTACCCTCGGCGTGTGCTGAAAGCCGCCATCCTCATCAATCCCACGTCCGGCAAAGGCCGTAGCGCCAAGAACGCTCCCCGCGCAGTGGCGCGCTTGCGCGAGCGGGGAGTGGACGTCACGGCGCTTCAGGCCGACAGTGCGGATGCCAGCCTGAAGCTTGCGCACGAGGCCGTGGCCGGGGGTGTGGATGCCCTCATCGCCTGTGGTGGCGATGGCACGGTCCACCTCGCACTGCAAGCGGTGTACGGCACGGACACGGCGCTGGGGATCATTCCGGTGGGCACGGGTGACGACATCGCGCGGGGGCTCGACCTGCCACGCGACGATCCCGCGGCGGCCGCCGACGTGATCGCCGCGATCTCGGCGCAGCGCCGGGACGAGGATCCGGCCGCCCGACGACGCCAGCGTCGAGCGCTATTTCGCGTGGCGCAGCCAGTACGGCGCGCAGTTCTCCGGACGCGGCACCGGCTTCTACGC
>CALFYG010000315.1 GCA_937952095.1 uncultured Micrococcales bacterium
CGACTACGACACGCTGTTCGTCGATCTCGACGGCGTCGTGTACCGGGGGCGTCAGGCAGTACCCCACGCCGTGGATGCGCTGTCCACGTTCCCGGGTCGGGTCCTGTACGTCACCAACAACGCCAGCCGGACACCCCAGACCGTCGCCGCACAACTCAGCGGCTACGGTCTGCCGGTGTCGGCGGCCGACGTGGTCACGTCGGCGCAGGCCGCGGCCGCCCACGTGGCCACCCTGGTCCCTGCGGGTGCCCGGATCCTGGTCACCGGCGGCGACGGATTGGTGGACGCTGTTGTGTCCCATGGGCTGCGGGTCGTGACCTCCGCCGACGAGGCCGATGCAGTGGTGCAGGGTTACTCGCCGGCGTTGGCGTGGAAGGACCTGGCGGAGGCCTCCTACGCGGTAGCCCGCGGGATCCCGTGGGTGGCCTCGAACACCGACATGTCGGTGCCCACCGCACGCGGAATCGCCCCCGGCAACGGCACGCTGGTGGCGGCGGTGTCGTCCGCCACGGGTCGACAACCGGTCGTGACCGGCAAGCCGCACCCGCCGATCATGGAACTCGCCCGTGCCCGTGCGCACAGCGACCGCCCGCTGGTGGTCGGGGACCGGCTCGACACCGACATCGCAGCTGCCACTGCGGCAGGGATGGATTCCCTGCTGGTACTCACCGGGGTCAGCGGGTGGCACGACCTGCTCGAGCTCCCGGTCGCCGACCTGCCGACCCGCGTCGCGCCTGATCTGAGAGTGCTCAGCGGGTACACCGATGATGCGACGCGGCTGCTCGAGGAGTTGCTCGCGGGACTGAAGAGCGGGGCGGACGTTTCGCCGGTCGTGGCGTCCCTACATCAACTTCCGTAGCCGCAGCAGGTCACGCAGACCGGCGTCGAGGTGCAAGCGGCCTGTGGCCCAGGCGTGGGAGAACGCCAAACGCTTGTCGGTCAGGTCGATCAGGTCGTCACTGCTCATCGTCAGGCGGATGTTCGGCTTCTCGCCGCGCCCGCGGGTGATGTCCACGAGTTGGCCGTCGTGGAGGCGGCCTCGGAAGGTGACATCGAGATCGAGAAGAGTCAACTCGACGGTCCGGTCCGGGATGTGTTGACGGCGCTGCTCGTGAGGGTACTCGTCGAGTCGTGCGGCGAGTACGGCCAAGGCCGCCTCGCACTGCTCGACGGACGCCATCTGCATACTCCCTTGAATCCTGGCCACGCAGTGACCGTACCTGCCCGGCGATGTCCCTGCCGGGATTGACATGACCACTGAAGTAGCGTTGGTCACAACGCCACCACTGGAAGGCCCCGACACGTGATCGAGACTCTACGAAGTTACATGCAGTTGGCCGCGGGTCTGCTGGAATCCGCCTCGGAGCGGGCCAAGGACTCTGCGTCGGACCTGATCAACCAGGGTATGGAGGCCGGCTCGAAGGGGCCGGAGGTCGTGTCCGCGCAGGTTCAGGGGATCGCCGAGGACCTCATCGAGCAGAGTCGCACGAACCGGGAACTGATGATCGGACTCGTGCGTACCGAGGTGGAACGCACAGTGGGGAAGATGGGCTTCGTCCGCGAGGAGGAACTCGCGGCGGTCCGCAAGCACGTGGAACGCCTCGAGCGCCAGCTCAACCAGCGCGGTGACCAGGCCTCGGCCGCCGCGAATCTCGCAGTGTCGACGGCGACCTCCGCGGTCCCCGCGGCCACCAAAGCGGCGGCCATGGCCACGGACACCGCCGTCAAGGCCTCACGCGCCGCCGCGGGCACGGCCCGGACCGCGGCCCGCACCGCTGCCGGCGCGACCAAGCAGACTCCGAGGCCTCCGCAACCACCGGCCCGGCCCGCGGCCGACAGCGGACCAGCGCCGGTGAAGAAGGCGCCGGTGAAGAAGGCGCCGGCCCGGAAGGCCACGACGAAGAAGCCAGCCGCCAAGAAGACCGCCGCCAAGAAGACCGCGAAGGATTCCTGATGACCGATCGCCTTGATGACCTGATCGACCGTGCCGAGTCCGAGCAGGGTGACCGCTACGCCATGCTGATCGACATCCACGACGCACTGCGCGAGGCACTGGCAGAGACTGACGGTGACACGGCGGCGGCTGGACGCTGAACTCGTCCGCCGTGACCTGGCCCGGTCGCGGCAGCAGGCGTCCGAACTCATCGCTGCCGGTCGGGTCCGTGTGAACAGGCTGGTGGCCACCAAGGCCGCGACCCAGGTGGAGGAGTCTGCGCCGATCACGGTGGATACCCCTGAACGCGAGTTCGTGTCCCGCGGCGCGCACAAACTGCTGGAACCGCTGGCGGACTTCGGCCTCGTGGTGACCGGGCGCAAAGCGCTGGACGCCGGGGCGTCGACCGGGGGGTTCACGCAGGTGTTGCTCGAGGCGGGAGTTGATCACGTCGTCGCGGTGGACGTGGGATACGGCCAGTTGGCGTGGAGCCTGCAGCAGGATCCACGGGTGACAGTGATGGATCGGACCAACGTGCGGCATCTGGTGGCCGACGATCTTCCGTACCGTCCCGACCTGGTGGTGGGGGATCTGAGTTTCATCTCCCTGACCAAGGTCCTGCCGGCGCTGACCTCGGTGGCGGCCCCGGAGGTGGACCTCGTCCTGCTCGTCAAGCCGCAATTCGAAGTCGGTCGAGGACAGGTCGGCAAGGGAGGTGTGGTGCGGCAGCCCACGCTGCACGCCGAGGCTGTGCGCCGTGTCGCCGGAGTGGCCGACGAACTCGGATTCGGCGTGGCCGGGCTGCGACGAAGCCCCTTGCCGGGTCCAAGTGGCAACATCGAGTTTGTGATGTGGCTTCGGCGCGGTGCTCCCGCGTTGCAGGAGTCGACCCTCGAGGAGGTGGTGTCCGGATGACAGCACCTGAGAAGGTCATGCTGATCGTGCATCCCGAGCGGCCCGTGGCGCTGGAGTTGGCCACCAAGTGCGCCGGTGGGTTGGTCGCCCGCGGAGTGAAGGTGGTGGCCCCGGAAGAGGCCCCTGCGGGATTGGACGTGCCGCGTACCGATGTGGCCGAGGCCATCGACCTGGTGGTGGTCTTCGGAGGTGACGGCAGCATCCTGCGCGGATCCGAGGTGGCCCGCGCTCACGACGTGCCACTGCTGGGGATCAACCTCGGGCATGTGGGCTTCCTGGCCGAACTCGATGAGGAGGAGGCCGACGGGATCGTCGACCACATCGTCGCCGGGGACTACGTGATCCAGGAGCGCATGACGCTCGATGTCCGGGTCGTCCGCGACGGCCAAACGCTGGCGACATCGTGGGCCCTCAACGAGGCGAGTGTCGAGAAGGCCGCTCGGGAGCGCATGATCCAGGTGGTGGCGGAGGTCGATGGACGGCCCCTCAGTGAATGGGGCTGCGACGGGGTCCTGTTCGCGACTCCCACCGGCTCCACCGGGTACGCCTGGTCGGCGGGTGGGCCGGTCGTGTGGCCGACGGTCGAGGCCATGCTGCTCGTGCCGGTGTCCGCGCACGCGCTGTTCGCGAGGACCATGGTCGTGTCCTCGTCGACCGCGCTGGCATTGGAGGTGCTGCCTCGGTCGCCGTCGGCGGTGTTGTGGTGTGACGGGCGACGGTTGATCCCGCTGGAGCCGGGGGACCGTGTCGAGGTGGTACGGGGTAGTCGCCCGGTCCGGCTCGCGCGACTGCGGGACTCGCTGTTCGTGGATCGGCTCGTGGCGAAGTTCCAGCTGCCCGTCCAGGGCTGGAGTGGCCGGCGATGATCGAGGAGCTGCGCATCGAACACCTCGGTGTGATCTCCGCGGCATCCGTTCGTCCGGGCGCGGGGTTCACGGCGCTGACCGGCGAGACCGGTGCGGGCAAGACGATGGTCCTGACCGCCCTGGAGATGTTGCTCGGAGGTCGGGTGGATTCAGCCATCTCCGAGGGCGCCAGCATCGAGGGGGTCTGGTCGGTGACACCCGACAGCCCGGCGGCACAGATGGTGCAGGACGCCGGCGGACACGTCGACGACGGTGAGATCCTGCTGGGGCGGACGGCGACCAACGGGCGGCTGCGGGCCTTCGCCGGTGGCCGGATGGTCCCCGCCTCCTTGTTGTCCGAGGTCGGCGAGCATCTGGTGACCATCCACGGTCAGACCACCCAGCAGCGCCTGCGCAACGCCGGTGCCCAGCGGGACGCTCTCGACCGGTTCGGGGGACCCGACCATCTGCACCTGGTGGAGGACCATCGCGCCGCATATCGGGCATGGCAGAACCTCGCCGCCGCCTTGCAGGCGGCGCAGACGAGCCAGCAGGAGAACGCGCAACGTATGGTCTTCCTCCGGTCGGCACTCGAGGAGATCGAGAAGATCGATCCACAGCCGGGCGAGACCCCAGCACTGCACGCTGAACTGCACCGGCTGACCAACCTCGCCGATCTCAGCGCAGCGACTGCCGCGGCCAGTGCTGCGGTGCTCGGCGATGACGACGAGGCGACCGGCGCGGCCCACCTGCTGCACCTCGCCGCGCGTGAACTTGCGGGGGTGGACGATCCCGAGCTCGCACAGTTGCACGATCGGCTGGTGTCGCTGGCGGAAGAGGCCTCGGAGATCGGTCGGGATATCTCAGGATTCGCCGACGGACTCCAGGACGAGCCTGGCCGACTCGAGTGGCTCAACCAGCGACTTCACGACCTGTCCGTCCTGCAGTCGCGGTACGGCGCGGACGACGCGGCGGTGTTGCATTGGTCGCAGGAGGCGGCGGCCGAACTCACGGCGCTCGAACGCGGCAGTGACCTCGAGTCGCTGACGGCGCAGGAACAGCACGCCCGCCGGGTACTCGACCGCGCGACCTCGGCCCTCAGAGCATCGCGGTCCGCCCTGGCCGAGCGCCTCGGACACGAGGCGACCTCCGAACTCCAGCAGTTGGCCATGCCCAACGCGATGCTGCAGGTCGAGGTCACCCCGGCAGCCCTGAGTCCCGAGGGGGCCGACGACGTGACGTTCTTGTTGGCCGCCCATCCCGGCGCGACGCCCGCGCCCATCGCCAAGGCCGCCTCAGGTGGTGAGTTGAGCCGGATCATGTTGGCCCTCGAAGTGGTGCTGGCGGACACGGACGCCATCGGTACGTTTGTGTTCGACGAGGTCGACGCCGGGGTCGGAGGAGCCGCCGCAACCGCTATCGGCCGCAGGCTCGCCGCGCTCGCCGAGTCGGCTCAGGTCATCGTGGTGACGCACATGCCGCAGGTCGCGGCGTTCGCCGGCACCCATCTGCGGGTGGTCAAGCAGCAGGATTCCGATGTCACCGTGTCCGACGTGCGCGCACTCGACGACGAGGAGCGGGTCGTCGAGATCGCCCGGATGCTCGCCGGACAGGAGGACTCCGAGCACGCGCGGGAGCATGCCCGCGAGTTGCTCGCGGCACGCCCATGATGCTGAGCCGTCATTGACACAGGGCGTCGGAGCCCGATCACCCCTACCCTGATGGGGTGACTGACAAGGACGGTGCGAAGAAGCCACGTCGTGGTCCGCTGGCGCGCATCACGAACGCGGCTGCGAGCGCGCTGCCTGTCAACACCATCGTCGAGTCGGTCGATGTGGACGCCGTCGCAGACCGGATCGATGTCGAGGGGATCGTCGACCGCATCGATGTCGACGGTCTGGTAGCGCGCATCGACATGGATGCCTTGATCGCTCGCATCGATGTAGACGCGCTGGTGGAACGCATCGACGTGAACGACCTTCTCGACCGGGTGGATGCGAACCGTCTGTTGGACCGGGTCGAACCCAACGCCCTGCTCGACCGGGTGGACCCGGACCTGCTGCTCGACCGTGTCGAGCCCAACCGACTGCTGGACCGGGTGGATCCCAACCGTCTGTTGGATCGGGTCGAACCTGACGCCCTGTTGGACCGGTGGATGCGAACCGTCTGTTGGACCGGGTGGATCCCGATCAGTTGTTGGACCGCGTCGATGTGAACCGCCTCCTACTACGTGCCGACGTCAACGGCCTCGTCACCCAGGTGGATGCGAACGCGCTGGTGGAGGGTGTGGACGTCAATGCCCTCGTGGATCGCGTGGATGCGAACCGTCTGCTCGACAGGGTCGATCCCAACGCTTTACTCGATCGGATCGATGTCGAGCAACTGCTCAAGCGTGTGGACCCGAACACGCTCGTGGGCCAAGTGGACGCCAATGCGCTGCTGGAGCGGGTGGATGTCGACGTGTTGCTGTCCCGGATCGATCCCAATGCCCTGCTCGACCGGGTGGACATCGATCGGCTGCTGGCTCGCCTCGACCCCCAGGCCCTCGTCGATCGGGTGGATGCCAACGCGCTCATCGCGCGAGTAGATCCCGACCTTCTACTCGATCGCGTCGACATCGATCGGTTGCTCGGGCGGATCGATGTCAATGCGCTCGTGGGGAAGGTGGATGCCAACGCCCTCGTCGAGCGCGTGGACGTCAACGGCCTCGTGGACCGTGTCGACGTCGACCAGATGATCGGCCGAGTGGATCCGAACACCCTGCTCGAGCGGGTCGACGTGAATGCGCTCGTCGAGCGCGTCGACGCCCAGGCGGTGGTCGACAAGGTCGATCCCAACCCGCTATTGGACCGCGTGGACATCGACAAAGTGGTCGACCGGATCGACATCCCTACCATCGTGGAGCGAGCGAACGTCTCCAGCATCGTGGGGGAGAGCACCGGCCGCGTCGCCGGTTCGGTGCTGGACGCGGCGCGGCGGCAGTTGGTCTCCCTCGATGAGATCGTGGGACGGGTCTGCCACCGGATTGTGAGGCGCGATCCGGCCACGACCCCGGAGGGCCCGCCGGAACTGGTGGGAGCAGTCGCGCAGGACGAACGTGGCCGGGGAGTCGTCGAGGGTCATTACGCGGGTCCGGTGAGCCGATTCGTGGCGTTCCTGATCGACGTGGGGGTCATCTTCGGGGTCTACACGGTCAGCGTCTCGCTGGTGTCGTTCTTCCTGGTGTCGATCCTGCAGTTCGACATCCCCCAAGGTTCACACGTGGCTGGCTTCGGCGTGGTGTTGCTGGGTTCGTGGGCGTTCTCGTACTATCTCGTGGGACTCGTCGTCGCGGGCAGCACTGTGGGCAAGGGACTAGTCGGATTGAAGGTCGTGTCGAAAGATGGGTCCCCGCTCAACGGACGGCAGGCGTTCATCCGGGTGATCACGTACCCCATTTCGTTCCTCGTCTTCGGTCTCGGCCTGCTGGGGATCGCCTTCGGAAAGCAGCGGCGCGCGTGGCACGACAAGTTCGCCGGCACGTGCGAGGTCTACGAGTGGGGCAAGCGCAGCGACGCAGCCCTGCCCGCTCCGCTCACCCAGTGGTTGGAGAAGCGGACCGGCAAGGTCTGAGCCGGATTCGAGCCGAACCCACAGTTGTTGCGAAGTTGGGCAACACGCTGCGGTGTGTCGCCCAACTTCGCGACACCCCGATGGCGCCAACGGTCGGCGCAGATAACCGGCAAGGATGCGAGTGTCACTCCTGCGCAGCGCCGGAAGCCTGTATTCTGGACCCCCGTGGAGAGTCCAGGGTCTGCGGTACATGTTTTCGTCACAGGGGGCGTCGCCTCCTCGCTCGGCAAGGGCCTGACGGCTTCCTCGCTCGGGCAGTTGCTCACCGCACGCGGCCTTCGGGTCACGATGCAGAAGCTCGATCCCTATCTGAATGTGGATCCGGGCACGATGAATCCCTTCCAACACGGTGAGGTCTTCGTCACCGACGACGGGGCGGAGACCGACCTCGACATCGGGCACTACGAGCGCTTCCTCGAC
>CALFYG010000316.1 GCA_937952095.1 uncultured Micrococcales bacterium
GCGCCCAGCAGCAGATCGAGGATCCGGCCCAGTTCGTCGAACTCGTCGAGGGGGCCGCTGCCGTGGCCCCCGGCGCCATCGCGGAGGACGCCGCCCTGTACGCCGAGTCCGTGCGCGCATTGGCGACGACCGTGACCGGCTCGCCGAAGAAGGCCGCGCAGGCCGACGCCTGGCTGTCAGAGAACGAGGACGCCATCGCCGCGGCCGAGGCCAACCTCGATTCCTACAGCCAGTCGACCTGCGGGCTGCCGTTCATCACTGGAGAAGGATGACACGCAGTACCTGATTTGCAAAGCATGAACTGCAATGCGTTAGTATGGGTCCATGCTCAAACTTGTCGCGACCGGCACCGCCCTGGGCCTGATCGCCTTCCTCGCACTGTGCGTCGCCTTCGGGGGCGACGCTGTTGGTCCGCTGCTGCTGACTCCCGCGTCCATGCTGCTCGGCGGTTTCGTGCTGCTGATGGGCTGGCTCGTAGCGGCCTATTCAGCGCGGAACCTGCGTGGTCAGCGTCGACAGGCGCGGTATGCCGTGCTGCTGGCCACCGCCATCGGCGCCTTGTGGCTCATGGTCGTCGCCGAGCCCCTGGTCCTCATGGCACTCGGCTGGACGGTCAGCGGCCTGGCCATCGCAGGTCTTGTGGCCCACAGCGACACCGCGTCAGCGCGCAGCGCGTCCCGGAGGGTCGCCGGGCGTCTGCTCGTCGGTGACGTGGCGCTGTGGACGGCAGTCGTGCTACTGCTGAGTGCCGGGGTCAGCGGCCGCGCGGGTCTGGAAGGAGTGGGCTGGGTCGTTCCGGCCTTGCTCGCGGTGGCCGGTGTGGTCCGTTCGGCACTGCTGCCCGCCTGGCGCTGGCTGCCCCTGACGGCCGAAGCCCCCTCCCCGGTCTCTGCCCTCCTCCACGCCGGCGTCGTCAATGGCATGGGCCTGCTCGCGATCCTGCTGTGGCCGGTGTTCGCCGCAGCCCCGGGGGTGCTGCTGGTGCTCGTCGCCGTCGGTGGTGTCACGGCAGTGGCCGGCACCGCGGCCATGCGGGTGCGCCCCGACGTCAAGGGGAAGCTGGCCAGCTCGACCTCGGCGCAGATGGGTTACATGACCCTGCAGGTGGGGCTGGGACTGCCCGCATTCGCGATGCTGCACCTGGTCGGCCACGGTTTCTACAAGGCCTGGCTGTTCCTGCGCGCGGGCGGTGCGTCACGACGCCCGGCGGTGCCCGCTTTGGCCGGGATCCCGGCCTGGGCGTTGCTGGCGCTGCCCGCTGCCACAGCGCTGGTGGTCGCTCTGGGCGCTGTCACGTGGCCCGGATGGCCGGTGGTGGACCTGGTGCCACTGGTGGTGGCAGCCGCTGCGGCGACCTTCGCCCTGGCAGCCCTGCTGTGGCCTGACCGCCGCACCGCCGCACATTCGACCGCGAGGGGCCGCGCGTGGGCGTCGATCGTGGTGCTCGCCGGGCTGTTCGGGTACGTGCTCCTGCTGGGCGTCTGGACCCGGATCTTCCCCGAGGAGGGAGTGTGGTCCGCAACGGCGGCGATCGCCCTGACGCTCACGGTCCTGCTGTCCGGTGCTGCCGGGATGTACGCGGTCGCCCGAGGTTGGCTGCGCCCGCTCGTACGTCCGGTGGTGATCGACAGTGCCCATCGCGTCCGGGGGCGGGTCCAGCCGGTCGTGGCGCAGCCCTCACCGGACACCGAGGTCGCCGTCGAGGTGGCGGCCCGGACGGTCGGTGCCATGTGGCCGGTGCACTCGGCTGTGGCAGTGAACCCGCTGTCCGGATTGCAGGACATGGCCTTCGAGGATGCAGCGGAGGTGGCCGCCCGGGTCTGGGGGGCGCGGTCCCATCTGACCGAGCAGCAGTACGCGGAGGCCCTTCGCGCCGGCCGGTTCACCAAGGCCGACCTGCTGGCCGCGGCCGAGGACTTCTCCCTTCCGGCCGACCAGATCGTCGACTACCTGCTGCACAGGGCGGACTGGGAACCGACGGGCTCGAGCATCTTCGTGGCCGAGCAGTTGCTGGCAGGTACCTCTGATGCTGACATCGCGGCGTACTTGCCGCGCCCGCGGCCGGCTCCGCGCACGCTGGGCGAGCAGTGCGGTGCGCACAACCATGTCTCCGGGTTGGCCAACGCGTGGACCTCCCTGGCGAACCAAGGACTCCCGCCGGCAGGAGGTCTGTGGCGGGCGTTCAGGGAGTCGGTCCAGGACAACGGTCTCCGTGGGTTGCGCGATGCCGTTGCGCAGTTGCCAGCCGACCCCGTGCCCGCTGTGAGCGTGCTCATGGCGGGGGTCGTCCCGCCCGGGGAGCAGGTGGGGTACCTGTCGCGGCTGCTGGGACGGGACCCTGGATGGGCGGCACACCTGACCCAGCGCGACCCACGACTGGTAGGCGACCTGCTCGCCATCCGCGTGACGTTCGATGTGTTCGTCGCCGCCGCCCGCGGTCACCGGGACTGGGTGGCTCCGGCCTTGGCGGACGATCGGAGCTGGGCGGTCCTGCAGGTTGCGCCCGTCGCGGAGTTGCTCCCCGTCGCCACGGCCGCCGATGCGCTGAGGCTGGCTGCGGAACTGTCCGAGCCGGCGAGGGTCGGACTGTGGCAGCGCGCGTGGGAGCAGAGGTACCGCAACCGACTGGTGGACCGGGTGTCCGCGCGTGCGGCAGAGCCCGTCTCCGACCCGTTGCCCGAGGTACAGGCCATCTTCTGCATCGATGTGCGCTCCGAGCGTTTCCGCCGGCACCTGGAGGCGGCCGGAGATGTCGAGACGTTCGGGTTCGCGGGGTTCTTCGGGCTGCCCGTGCGGCACGAGACGGCAGCCGGGGAGATCTCGGATCAGTGCCCGGTCCTGCTGCACCCGTCGTACCTCATCACTGAGACCGATGGCCCCGCGCTGAACAGGATGGGGCTGGCAGCCGCGATGCGCGGTGGGGTGGTCACCTCGACGGGCCAGCCTGCCAGCGCCTTCGCCGTGGCCGAGGGGTTCGGTGTGCTGGCCGGACTGGACGCCCTGGCCCAGACTGCCGCCCCGGGTCTGTGGGGCAGACTGCGTGACCGCAGCATGGGTCGCCCCCGCGGGGACCTCCAGATCGGCCAACTGGCTGTGGCCGGGGTCGCCGACGACGACCTGCAGTGGGGCATGAACGTGGAGCAGCGCACCACCGCGGCGGCGAGCATGCTGCGTGCCTTGGGGATGGTCGAGCGGATCGCGCCCGTGATCCTCGTCGCGGGACACGCCGCCACGGTCGAGAACAACGCCTTCGCCGCCGCGTACGACTGCGGTGCCTGCGGTGGGAGCAGCGGTCATGTCAACGCCCGCCTCATGGCCGCGATCCTCAATGATCCGCGGGTGCGTCGCCGGCTGTCCGCCGAGCACGGCATCACGGTTCCGGCGGACACCGTCGCCCTGCCGGCATGGCACAACACCACCACCGACGAGGTCACCATCGATCCCCAGGATGTGCCGCTGGCCCACACAGTCCGCGCGGCGGCGCTGCGAGAGATGTTGGCGGCGGCGCAACGTGGATGCTTGAAGGAACGGATGCCGGAGTTGCCGGGGGTGGCCGGTACGGACCCGTCGGATGCCTTCCGTCGCGCCAGTGACTGGGCCGAGCCACAGCCGGAGTGGGGCCTGGCCGGCAACGCCGCCTTCGTCATCGGTCCCCGGTCGATGACCAAGGGCTTGAACCTGCGCGGCCGAGTGTTCCTGCACTCCTACGAGCCAGGACTCGATGTGGACGGGACGACGTTGGAGTTGCTGCTGACCGCGCCGATGGTGGTCACACAGTGGATCAACAACCAGTACTACTTCTCCACCGTGGACCCCCAGCACTTCGGCGCCGGGGACAAGACGACCCACAACGTGGTCGGCGACTATGCGGTGTTCTCCGGGGCCGGCGGTGACCTGCGTGTGGGGCTTCCCTGGCAGGGGGTCTTCCGGGAGCAACCGGGACCCGGAGCGCGCTGGATGCACGAGCCTCTGCGCCTGCAGGTCGTGGTGTACGCGGAACCCGAGGACATCGTGCGGGTGCTGGACGCACATCCGCACGTGGCGGCCCTTGTCGCCAACGCGTGGATCGCTCTGGCCGCGATCGATCCTCGGACAGGCGAGGCCTACGCGCTGGAACGAGATCTTCAGTGGCGGGGCTGGCTCGACCAGCCGATGACTGCGAATGCGCGGGAGGACGAGCATGCTGACCGGTAAGAGGATCCTGGTCACCGGAGTGGTGACGACCGATTCGATCGCGTGGGCTGTTGCCGAACGGGCCCAGTTGTACAACGCCGAAGTCATCCTGACGACCTTCGACCGCGTGCGGGACCTCACCGTGGCGGCGGCCTGCGCGCTGCCCCGCCGGCCGGAGATCCTCACGCTCGACGCCACCCGGCGGGAGGACTACGACCGCTTGCGCGCGGATCTCGGCGACCGGCGACTGGACGGCGCGTTGCACGCCATCGCCTTCGCGCCACGCGAGGCCCTTGCCGGAGACTTCCTGGCGGCAGGAGACGAGGCCATCGAATTGGCGTTCCGGACCTCGACCACGTCCTACGCCCGTCTGGCAGGGTTGCTCGCCAGCCAGTGCGGCGACACGGGGGCCTCCCTGGTGGGACTGGACTTCGACGCCGATGGCAGGGCATGGCCGGTCTACAACTGGATGGGGGTGTGCAAGGTCGCCCTGCAGTCGACGATGCGGTACGTCGCCAGGGACGTTGGTGCCGGGGGAGTGAGGGCGAACCTGGTGTCGGCGGGGCCGCTGCAGACGAGGGCCGCCGGTGGCATCCCGGACTTTCAGACCTTGCTCGACGCCTACGAGGCCGCGCCGCTCGGCTGGGATCCCACCGACGCGGGACCGGTCGCCGACACCGTGTGCTTCCTGCTGTCGGACATGGGCCGTGCCATCACCGGCGAGGTCATCCATGTGGATGGCGGGTACCACGCGCTGGCGGCACCGGGTGTGCAGATCCCCGACGGTCTCGAGGTGCGCTGAGCGCGGTGTGTGCCAGCATTGCCGGGTGGCTCCCGAAACCGTGTGGCGACCCCGGCGCATCGACATCCCGAGCGTGCCGAACATGCGTGACCTCGCGGGGGCTCCCGCGACCGATGGCCGTCGTGTGAAACCGGGCGTGCTGTACCGGTCGACGCAGTTGGCGAATCTCGCCGACGACGACCGGGACGCCATCGATGCGTTGGGTCTGACCACGATCGTCGACCTTCGGACTGCGGTCGAGGTCGAGCGTGCCCCGGATGTCGACGTGGATGCCCAGTATGTGTGGCTGGACGTGCTGCGGGACTACGCGATGGCCTCGGCAGTCGGGGTGGAGGACGTGTTCGCCGATCCCGCACAGTTCGAGGCAGTGCTTCGGGACGGGACGGCTGCGGCCATGATGCGGGATGCGTATCTGGCGATGGTGGATCTGGACAGTGCCCGCGAGTCCTACGGCCGATGGCTACAGGACCTCGCCCGCTCGGAGGGCCCGGTCCTGGTGCACTGCACCAACGGCAAGGACCGTACCGGGTGGGCGGTCGCGGTGGCTCTGCTCGCGGTGGGTGTGGACGAACGGGCGGTCCTGGTCGATTACCTGACGACCAATGACCAGTTGTTACCGGTCCTGGAAGGGCTCATGGCGGGGGTGGCGAGCAGGGGGATCGACCCCGACCTGCTGCTGCCGGTCGTCGGGGTCCGGGAGGAATACCTGGAGACGGCCCTGGCCCGGGTGGCGCAGATGGGTGGCATGAACGCCTACCTCGAGCACCTTGGGGTCTCCGAGGAGACCCGAGTGCAGCTGCGCGACCGCTTGATCGAGTGAGCGTCAGGCGGAGCGGCGCGACTGCTCCTGCGCTGCCCACTGGTCGAGCAGCTGGTCGGCCACCCAGTCGTGGCCTGCGGCCTCGGCGTCGGCGAGCAGGAGGGCCGACTCCACACGGGCGCGTTCGACATCGCCGGTGCGCAGGAGTCGGCTGATGTCCCACAGCCGGCCGTCGAACTCCGCGCCCTGATCGTTCTGCGTCTGTTCGTCCATGCCACGAGGGTGACAGGGGGGTGCGACAAATCGCGTGCGCCACGCCGTGGGCGGGGATTGTCCGGCGACCGGGATCCGGTGTCGCACTCCGCGCCGGATGGGGGCGGGCGGCGCGCCCTTCCCGGTGAGTCTCACGCTCATCGGTTAGATGTTGAGCACTCCGGTTAGTGTCTGGCGGCCGTCAAGGTCTAACGGGCGTGCCCAACCTCTAACGGGAGTGCTCAAGGTCTACCGGGAGTGCAGGGCGCCAGTCACCAACCGGCGCGCGGCTCGATCACCGCGGCGCCACTGTCGACAACGGCTGCCAGCGACTGCGTGGCGATCTCGAGTTCCTCGTCGGTCGGCACCACCAAGATCTTCACCGGAGCGCCGCGCGCCGTGAGATCGACGACGTCCTCAGGCCCGCGGGTCGCCGCATTCTTGGCCGAGTCGATGGCGATCCCGAGGCGTGCGATGTCGGCGCACACGGCTTCCCGGACCGCCGGGTCGTTCTCGCCGACCCCTGCAGTGAACACCACAGCGTCTGCGCCGCCGAGTTCCACGAGGTAGGCCCCGAGGAAGTGTCGGATGGCGTGGACATACACCTCGAGGGCCTCCCGGGCTTCGGCATCGCCGGTCTCGGCGGCGGCATGCACCTGACGCAGGTCGTTCGCCCCTGCCAGCCCCTTCATCCCGGATCGTTTGTTGAGCAATGTGTCGACCTCGTCGACAGTCAGTCCTGCGCGCAGTAGGTGGATCAGGGCGCCGGGGTCGATGTCGCCGCTGCGGGTTCCCATCACCAGCCCGGCAAGCGGGGTGAGACCCATGGACGTGTCGATGCTGCGCCCGCCACGCACCGCGCATGCGGAGGCCCCGTTCCCCAGGTGCAACGTGATGATCCGCGACATCTCCAGGGGGATACCGAGGAACTCGGCGGCCCGCCTGCTCACGTAGGCATGCGACGTCCCGTGGAATCCGTAGCGCCGGATCATGTGTTCTTCGGCCACGCCGCGGTCGATGGCGTAGCGGTAGGAGGCGGCGGGCATGGTCTGGTGGAACGCCGTGTCGAAGACCGCGACGTGTGGGCAGTACGGGAAGGCCTGCAGTGCCACTTCGATGCCGGTCAGGTTCGCCGGGTTGTGCAGGGGCGCCAGAGGGATGCACTCCCGGATCGCGGACAGCACCTCGTCGTCGATGACCGCCGGCTGTGCGAACCGGTCGCCACCGTGGACCACGCGGTGCCCCACGGCCACCAAAGCGGCGGGATCCACGGGGATGGTCGCATCGAAGGCTTCCGCCATGGCGGCGAGCCCCTCGCGATGATCGGCCAGCGGGCGATCGATCACGTGGGTGATGCCTCGGGCATCGTGTTCGACCCGCGAGGTGGCCTCGCCGATCCGTTCGACGAGCCCCTGCGCGAGGCTCACGGGACCGTCCATGTCGATCAGTTCGTACTTGATGCTCGACGACCCGGAGTTCAGAACGAGGATCGGTGTTGTCATCAACTCTCCTGCGCCTGGATGGCGGTGATGGTGATGGTGTTCACGATGTCCTTGACCGTGCAGCCGCGGGAGAGGTCGTTGACCGGTTTGCGCAGTCCCTGCAGGACGGGCCCGATGGCCACTGCGCGCGCGGAACGCTGCACGGCTTTGTAGGTGTTGTTGCCGGTGTTGAGGTCCGGGAAGATCAGCACAGTCGCTTGGCCGGCGACGTCGGATCCGGGAAGCTTGGTGGCGGCGACATCGGGGT
>CALFYG010000317.1 GCA_937952095.1 uncultured Micrococcales bacterium
AAGCTGATCCAGTTGCGCTGCCCGAACACCGATACGCCGATCCCGGGCACGAACACCAGAAACAGGCCGATGAACGCCGCACCGAGCAGGAAGGGCGCACTTCGGCGGATGGCGGGGATCGATGCCCGCGATATCAGGACCATCGCCGTCAGGCCCACACCGGCGAACATGAGTTGCTTCTGTGTGACGGTCAGGCCGACGTCGGCCCCCGCGGCGTAGGTGACGACGTTGCTCGCCGAGAACACCATCACGATCCCGAGCACGAGCAGGAGCATCGTGGTGCTCAGCAGCAGCGCGTAGTTGGCCAGTGGGTGGTTCCACCACCTGCGCAGCGTCTCACCGCCCGGGATCAGGTGCCATGCACCGCTCTGCCCGGCCGACACCCGCGGCGGGGCGGAAGTGCGGTTGGTGCTCGACATCAGGCCTCCAGGTCCGCCACCGCTGCAGCGAAAGCCCGCCCCCGCGCGGCGTAGTCGGTGAACATGTCCCACGACGCACACCCGGGGGCCAGCAGAACAGTGTCGCCGGGCTGGGCCAGCGCTGCCGCGCGGTTCACCACTTCGTGCATTGCACCAGTCTCCGTGTCGCTCACCTCTTCCACCGGAACATCCGGCGCGTGTCGCCGCAGGGCCTCCAGGATGACGCCGCGATCCGCGCCCAACAGGACCACAGCACGCAGACGGCCGGCGTGTCGTTCGACGAGATCGTCGAACGTCTGTCCCTTCGCCAGGCCGCCGGCGATCCACACCACGGGGTCGTAGGCACGCAACGACATGTCGGCAGCGTGTGTGTTGGTGGCCTTGGAGTCGTCGATGTAGAGCACATCGGCCACCGTGCCCACCTCGGCGATCCGGTGACCGGCAGGCTCGAACCCGCGCAGGCCGTCGCGGACGTGACGGGGATCGATGCCGTACGAACGGGCCAGGGCCGCGGCGGCCAGGGCATTGGCCACCTGATGGGGCACCGGCGGCCGGACATCGGCCAGAGTCGCCAGTTCCAGCGCATGTGTCTCTCGCTCGTCGAGGAAGGCGCGATCGGCCAGGATCTCGTCCACCAGACCCACCTCCGACCGACCCGGGACACCAAGGGTGAAACCGATCGCTCGGCACCCTTCGACCACCTCGGCCTGCTCGACCATGCGGATCGTCTCGGGGTCCTGGGAGTTGTAGACGCACGCCACCTGGGTGCGCTCGTAGACCCGGGCCTTGGCATCGCGATAGGCGTCGAAGGAGCCGAAGAAATCGACGTGGTCCTCGGCGAGGTTCAAGCACGCCGCTGAGAAGGGCGACACCGTGTGGACGAAGGGCAGCTGCGGCGCGCCGACTTCGACGGCAAGGACGTCGAAGGGCTCAGGATCCATCACCGCAGACACCAGGCTGACACCGATGTTGCCGACCGCATCGGTGCGCAGCCCAGCCGCACGGAACATCGAAGCCAGCATCAAGGTCGTGGTGGTCTTGCCGTTGGTGCCTGTCACGAACAGCCAGGGGGCCCCGTGCGGGTCCCGGATGCGCCATGCGAGTTCGAGTTCCCCCCACACGGGCATTCCCGCTGCCAGCGCCGCCTGGATCACCGAGGCACTCGGAGGCAGCCCTGGCGACACCACGAGCAGATCAGCGTCCGGCAGCGCCCCGTTCTCCCCCAGCCGGACGGTGGCGCCGAGCACTTCGAGGATCTGTGCCTTGTTGACCTGCTGCGGGCCGTTGTTGTCATCGATGACGATGACGTCGGCCTCGCGCTGCAGAAGCGCATCAGCACACGCGAACCCGGCGATCCCGAGGCCGGCCACCACCACGCGCAGGCCACGCCACGACTGCTGCCCGGGCTGCGGCAACGCGGTCACAGCCGCACCCACTCGGCGTAGAACAACGACAGCGCCGCGGCCACGAACAGCGCCTGTACGATCCAGAACCGGACGACGATGGTCACCTCACCCCAGCCCTTCATCTCGAAATGATGGTGCAGTGGCGCCATGCGGAACATCCGTTTGCCGGTGAGCTTGAAACTGCCGACCTGGCCGATCACCGACAGTGTGATGATCAGGAAGAGACCGCCCATCAGAGGCAGCAGCAGCTCGGTGCGGCTCAGGATGGCCAGCGCAGCGATCCCACCGCCGAGACCCAGCGACCCGGTGTCACCCATGAAGATCTGTGCCGGGGAGGCGTTCCACCACAGGAATCCCACACACGCACCGGCCATCGCTGCCGCGACCACCGCCAGATCCAATGGATCCCGCACGTCGTAGCACCGCACGAAGCGGCCGAACGCACAGTTCTGCCCGTACTGCCAGACCCCCAGCAGCGTGTACGCCATGAAGGTGATGGCACTGGCCCCCGCCGCCAGACCATCGAGTCCGTCGGTGAGGTTGACCGCGTTGGTGGAGGCGGTGATGAGCAGCCAGATCCACAACAACAACAACGCGGTGGGCAGAACGATCGGGGTGTCGCGGACAAGGCTCACCGCGTTGGACGCAGGCGTGCGGCCGTATTCGTCGGGCCACAGCGTCGTGCCGTACGCGAACGTCAGCGCCACAAAGGCCTGCCCGATGAGTTTGGTCCTCGCACGGATGCCGGTCGACCGCTGCTTGAAGATCTTCAGGTAGTCGTCCGCGGCCCCCACCAGACCCAGCCCGACGATCAAGTAGATGGCGAGCAGGCCGGACGCGGACGGCACCTGCCACGCATACAGGTGCGACACCGTGTAGCCGACAACCAGTGCGATGAGGATCGCGAGGCCACCCATCGACGGGGTGCCGCGCTTGCCCTCGTGCTCGGGATAGGGCACACCCTCGGTCGACACCCGGATGGCCTGCGAGTACCCGTGACGCTGCAGGAACCGGATGAGCAGGGGGGTTCCCAGCAGTGTGATGAGCAGGGCGACCAACCCCGCGATCACAACCAGTTTCATGAGGCCTCCCCCAGCAGTGCCTGTGCCACGCGTTCCAGGCCGACCGCCCGGGAGGCCTTCACGAGGATCACATCACCGGGAGCGACCTCCCGGCGCAGCAGGTCGATCGCATCGTCGACGGTGGGTACTGCGATCGATTCGTCACCCCAGGAACCCTCGTGGGCGGCCCCCATGTGGATGGGCTTGGCACCAGGGCCCACGGCGATCAGTCGCGAGATGTTCAGGCGCACACACAGCCGCCCGATCGCGTCGTGCTCCGCGGCGGACGTGGGCCCGAGTTCACGCATCTCACCGAGCACCGCCCACGTGCGCCGGCCGCGACCCATTGCCGCCAAGGAGCGAAGCCCAGCGGTCATCGACTCCGGATTGGCGTTGTAGGCGTCGTTGATCACCGTCACACCGTCGGGTGTCTCATCGACCTCCATGCGCCAGCGACTGTCCAGCCGGACCCCCTCGAGGCTGCGGGCTGCCTGCCCGAAGTCGAGGTCGAGGGCCACGGCGGCGGCCACCGCGGCGGCGATGTTGAACCCCTGGTGCTCCCCGTAGACCAGCGGCCGGACCTGCACGGATTCACCGTCATGGGTGAGGGTGACGACCGGATGTCCATCCTCGAGATCGAGGGCGCTGATCCGCACGGTCGCCGACGGGGACTGGCCGAAGGAGACCACCCTGCCGGGCGCCACATGTGCTGTGGCCATCACACGGGCGTCGTCGGCGTTGACCACTGCGACGCCGTCTGCAGGCAGGGCCGCCAGGATCTCGGACTTGGCCGTGGCCACCCCCTCCTGGGAACCGAATTCCGAGAGGTGCGCATGCCCCACGTTGAGGAACAGCGACACATCCGGCGGCGCGATGCCGCACAGGTAGCTGATGTGACCGATGCCGCGGGCGCCCATCTCTGCCACCAGATACCGCGTCTGTTCGGTCACCTCGAAGACGGTCCTCGGGAGTCCGAGTTCATTGTTGAACGATCCCTGGGGGGCGATCGTCGGACCGAATGTGGACAGCACCACCCGCAGCAGATCCTTGGTACTCGTCTTGCCGGATGAGCCCGTGAGGGCGACGACCTGCAACACATCGCTGGCGCCGATGACCGCACGGGCGAGCCGGCCGGCGGCCACGACGGTGTCCTCCACGAGGATGTGCGGCCCGGCGACCGCCCGGGAGACCAACGCAGCGACCCCACCGGAGGCGAGCGCACCGGCGACATGGTCGTGACCGTCGTGCGTCTCCCCCACGACAGCGATGAACAGCGCACCCGGGCCCACCTCCCGGGAGTCGGTGACCACGGTCTGCACCACACGGTCCGGATCGCAGTCCTGCAGGGACCCGCCGACGGCGGTGGCCACCTGCTGCAGAGTCATCGGGATCATGACTGCACTCCCAACACCTGCCGAGCGATCTGACGGTCGTCGAACGGGTGCACGATTCCTGCCACCTCTTGGCCCGTCTCGTGACCCTTCCCGAGGATCACGACGCAGTCCTGCGTCGAGGCCCCCAGGATGGCCGTCTCGATCGCAACGGCCCGGTCACCGATCTCATCGACCTCGGCACCTGCGGCCTCGCGGGCGCCGGCAAGCACGGCCGCGCGGATCGCCGCTGGATCCTCGGAGCGCGGGTTGTCATCCGTGACGATCACGTGCGCCGCCAGCTCAGCGGCGATCCTGCCCATCGCCGGGCGCTTCTGCGCATCGCGGTCACCACCACAGCCGATCACACACCAGATTTTGCCTGGTGTCAGCGGAGCGATGGCACGCAACGCCCTGTCAACGGCATCTGGGGTATGGGCATAATCCACGATCACGGTGGGTCCGGGTCCTGGCACCACCTCCATACGGCCCGGAACACCCCGGAACGATCCGATCGCGGCGGCCACGGCATTGAGAGGGTGTCCAGCGGCGACCAGCATCGCGATCGCCGCCAATGCGTTGGCCACGTTGAACAGCCCCGGGGACCCGACGGTTGCTGTCACAACGTCGTCACCATGGAGCACTTCGAAGGAGGACCCAGCGGCCTCGGCACGCACGTCGCGTACCGTCCAATCCGCCTCGCCCGTGAGGGCATACGTCTCGTGGCCCACCGTCACCTGATCGCGCAGGCGCCTGCCCCATGCGTCGTCGACGTTGATCACCGCGCGCCTGGTGTGCTCGTCAGTGAACAGCCCGGCCTTGGCGGCGAAGTAATCGGCCATGTCCTTGTGGAAATCGAGGTGGTCGGGACTGAGGTTCGTGAACGCGGCCACATCGAACCTGATCGCATCCACCCGGCCCAATACGAGGGCATGGCTGGACACTTCCATGGCCAGGGCGCGGGCGCCCTCCTCCCGCATCTGGTGCATGAGGGCCTGGACGTCCGGCGCCTCCGGCGTGGTCCGCTGTGTCGGCAGTCTCCTGCCGCCCACGTAGGTCCCCGTGGTCCCGATGAGACCGGTGGGTACCCCGAGTGCCTCCAGCGCAGCGGTGAGCATGTAGGTGACCGTGGTCTTCCCGTTCGTGCCGGTGACCCCGAAGGTCGTCAGCCCCGCCGCGGGATATCCGTACACCAGGGCGCTCACCGCGCCGAGCACCGTGCGCGGCGCCGAATGGATGAGAACCGGTACCGATGCCTCCCCCAGGATCCGAGCACCCTCGGTGTCGGTCAGCACCGCTGCGGCACCGGCGGCGATCGCCTGGGTGGCGAATCGGGCGCCGTGCGTCTTGGCACCCGGGAGTGCGGCGTACAAGTCACCGGGCTGGACGGTGTTCGACGCCAGCGTCACGCCTGTGACGGATCCGGCGGCGCGGGGTAGTGACAACAGATCACAGATCCGGCTCAGCAGGACCGGCGCCGTCGGCTGGCGCGGGAACGGCGCGGCCTCGGACACGAACGGCTCACTGCCCCAGATCGCTGGAGTAGATCGGCATCTCGGGCGACTTCTTGCCCGACGGAGGCACGTTCATGGCCTGCAGACCGTGGACCATCACCTCGCGGAACACCGGACCGCCGGTCTGGCCTCCGTAGCGTGTGGCCTTCGGGTTCTGGACGATCACCCCGACGACCAGACGTGGGTCGTCCGCGGGGGCCACGCCGATGAAGGACGCCGTCACAGAGTTGTCGTAGCAACCGCACGCGTCATTGATGCGGTACGCGGTTCCGGTCTTACCCGCGACGCGGTAGCCAGGGATCGACGCCATCTGGGCGGTCCCTTCATCGCCCACGACCTGCTCCATCATGCGCATGGTCTGCTTCGCCGCCTGCTCGTCGACGACCCGGATCCCCTCCGGCCTCTCCGCGGCCTGTACCCGGCCGTCCGGACTGATGTAGCCCTTGATCAATGTTGACGGCATGCGCACACCACCGTTGGCGATGGTGGCGAGCACCGACGTGGCCTGGATGGCGTTGACCGACAGACCCTGACCGAAGGCGATCGTCGGGAACGAGGTCGGTGACCACTCCGATGGCGGCGGCACATACCCGTCCGACTCACCGGGGAACTGCAACCCGGTCGGCTCGCCCACACCGAACTTCTTGATGTAGTCGTAGAGTTTCTCGCCACCGATCTTCTCGGCGGCCATGATCGTTCCCGTGTTCGCCGACTTCGCCAGGATTCCGGCCAGAGTCAGCTGGTACGTCGGGTGGGCATCGTGATTGCGGAACACCGACCCCCCACGGCTGAAGCTGTAGGGAACGGTGAAGACGGTGCGCGGAGTAGCAGCCCGCTCGTTGAGCACCGCGGCCATCGTCATCACCTTGCTCGTGGAACCGGGCTCGAACACCTCGGTCAACGCGCGGTTGTTGCGGTTGGCGTCGCTGGCCTGTCCGGGGAAGTTCGGGTTCATCG
>CALFYG010000318.1 GCA_937952095.1 uncultured Micrococcales bacterium
GGCCGTGGGGGCGGCAGTCGCGGACCTGCGCGAAGCCAACCTTCGGCACGTGACGACGCTGGAGGCGGTGACCATGCAGTCGCTGGCCGCGCTATTCGGTGGCGATGGCATCCAGGATCCGCAGGCGTGACCCGCGCCAGGCCGGCCACAGGGCCGCCAGCACACCGCCCACGGCCGCCAGCGCCAGGAACAGGGCCAACTGAGCGCCGTTGACGGCGAACTTCTCGATGCCCTCGGAGGCGAGGATGCGCTGCAGCAGGGCGCCGAACGCCACGCCGATGACCATCCCGAGCACCGCCCCGAACACCGCGATGATGAAGGCCTCCAGCACGATGGTGCGGCGGATACCGTTGCGCAGCATGCCGACGGCTCGGAGCAGACCTATCTCACGTGTGCGTTCGAAGACGCTGAGCGCCAAGGTGTTGACGATACCCAGCAGGGCGATCAGCACCGCGAGCACCAGCAGCGCGAAGAGGAAATTCAGCAGCTGTCCGATCTGGTCACCGATGCTGTCCTTGAACGCCGACTGGTCCAGCACCTGCACGTTGGGGAAGGGCTCGAGGGCCAGGTTGAGATCGGCCTCCACGCTCGTCGCATCGGCCTCGGTCTCCTTGACCACGTAGACCACGTTGTCCTGCTGCGACGCGCCGAGTTCGCGCGCTGTGGGCAGGTCCACCACATATCCTGTGAAGCCACCGGCCGCCTCGTAGACCATGACGACCTCGAGGTCCACCGGCCCGACCACGCTGAGGACCTGGACCACGGTTCCGACGCCGGCGCCTATCTCGGCCGCGGTCTCGGAGTCCAGGGCGACAGTTCCGCCGGTCAGGTCGTCCAACGATCCCTCCGTTGCCGTCAGGGAGAGCGCCCGCTGAATGTCCTGCGGGTCGACCCCCGTGATCAGCGTGTCCCCGGTGCCGGGCGCTCGCGCCGGCGCCTGTTTCACCACCGCGACCTCGGCCACCCCTGGCGTTGCCCTGATCGCTGCCGAGACCTCGCCGGAGAAGGGCTGGAACCCGTACCCGGTGACGACGAAATCGGCGCCGATCACGTCGTCGACTATGCCTGCCACCGAGGCCTGCGTGCTTGCCGCCAGCACACTGATCGCCGACATCAGCGCCACGCCGATCGTCAGCGCACCCGCGGTGGCGGCCGTGCGCCGGGGGTTGCGGCGGGTGTTGCCACGCGCGAGGCGTCCCACCACGCCACGGAAAGGGCTGCCGATCGCAGCCGCGGCGGGCCGTGCCAGCTCGGGGGCTGTGGCCAGCACCCCGATGAGCACACACAGCGCGCCGACACCGGCCATGATCGCCGCGTTGGTGGTCCCGTACTCCGCCAGCTGCGGCGACATCACGGCCAGCCCGACGCCTGCACCGAGCAGGAACCCCCCGATCACGGTTCGCCGTCCCAGGCCCCGGGTGCGGGGTTGTTCGTCGCGCAGTGCCGCCATCGGCGGGATGACACTGGCCCGCCGGGCGGGCAGGATGGCGCTGGCCAGCGTGATGACCAGACCCACGGTCAGCGCCACGATGATCGTGCGGGGCTGGAACACCAGCGCCGCTGAGGGGAAGGGGGCACCTGCGGCCTGGAACAGCAACTGCAGTCCTCGGGCCACCCCCGCGCCCACCACGATCCCCAGCAGGCTTGCGACGAGGGCCACGATGACGGCCTCGGCGAGGATGGAGCGCAATACCTGGCCGCGAGATGCGCCGATCGCGCGCAGCAACGCCAGCTCCCGGGTGCGCTGGGCGACCAGCATGCTGAACGTGTTGTAGATCAGGAAAGTCGCGACGAACACCGACACGATGGCGAACACCAGCAGGAACGTGTTCAGGAACCCCAAGCCGGAGTCGAGTTGTTCGGAAACCTGGGAGGCGATCTGTTCACCGGTGATGGCCTCGAGTCCGGTGGGGAGCAGGGGCCGGATCCCGTCGGCTATTACCTGCTGGGAGGCGGTCGGCTCCGCGAGCACCGCGATGCTCGTGGCCTGTCCCGGCTGCAACAGGAGTTCCTGGGCTGCAGGGAATGCCCAGTAGACGAAACTCACGCCGAAGTTGCTGCCGGCACGCGGCTCGGTGGTGCCGGAGATGGTGAAGTCGCGCCGCTCACCGGACGGGAGCAGCAGCGTCACGGTGTCACCGGGGGCCACCTCGAGCTGATCGGCCGTACCTGTGTCGATGGCCACCTCGCCCGCACCAACAGGCGGTTCACCGACTGCGATCGTATTCGGGTTGAAAGCGTCGTCCGGCCAGTCGCCACCGATCGCCGTACCACCGGTGAAACCTCCGGTCTCGGCTCCCAGCGGCTTGCCGTCATCGAGGATCACCACGTTGGGGACCAGCACCTGCGGGGAGGCCATCACGACGCCGGGGACGTCCTCGATAGCGCCGGTGAGTTCCGTCGGTACCGTCAGCACTTCACCCGCGCCCTGGAACTCCGGCGAGAAGTCAGCAGCTGCCGGACGCACAGTGACGTCGGGCTGGTTCTGCTGGATGAGCGTGTCCAGTGATGCGCGTAGCGAGTCGGTGAACACGTAGGTCCCTGCGACGAACGCGACCGCCAGAACGATCGAAAGCGCGGTGAGGAACAGCCGCAGTTTGTGCGCGACGAGGTTGCGCAGAGATGCGCGCAGCATCAGGACACGGGGTCGGCAGTGGGGTTGCCCTCGATGTCGAAGCGCTTCATCCGGTCGAGGACACGTTCAGCGGTCGGGTCGGCCATCTCGTCGACGATCCTGCCGTCGGCGAGGAACACGACACGCTGGGCGTAGGAGGCGGCGTTCGGGTCGTGGGTGACCATCACGATGGTCTGACCGAACTCGTCGACGCTGCGGCGCAGGAAACCCAGGACCTCGGCGCCACTGCGGGAGTCCAGGTTCCCGGTCGGCTCGTCGGCGAAGATGATCTCCGGGCGGCTGGCAAGGGCCCGCGCGCACGCCACACGCTGCTGTTGGCCGCCGGACAGTTCGCTGGGCTTGTGATCCAGGCGGGACCGCAGTCCGACAGTGTCGATGATCAGGTCGACCCATTGCTGATCCGGCTTGGTGCCGGCGATGTCCATGGGCAGGGTGATGTTCTCCTGCGCGGTCAGGGTCGGGATCAGGTTGAAACTCTGGAAGACGAAGCCCACCTTGTCGCGGCGCAGGGCGGTGAGGGCCTTGTCCTTCAGCGCCGTGAGGTCCACATCGCCGATCCAGACCTGACCCGAGGACACGGAGTCAAGACCGGCAAGACAGTGCATGA
Organism: uncultured Micrococcales bacterium; assembly: GCA_937952095.1. Classification (GTDB taxonomy): domain Bacteria; phylum Actinomycetota; class Actinomycetes; order S36-B12; family UBA10799; genus JADKAV01. The sequence goes on from CALFYG010000318.1 coordinate 3,243, forward strand.
GAGTGGACTTCCCGGACCCGGACGGACCCATGATCGCGGTGAACCGGCCCTGGTCGATGGAGATGTCCACGCCATCGAGCGCGACGACCTGCGCCTCGCCCTCGCCGTAGATCTTCGTCAGGCTCGCCGCACGCGCGGCCGTCGTGGTCACCCCACCAAGGTAGTTGACGATTCGCTGACCGGCATGGCCGGGAGTGGCGGCGGGGTGCCACCGAACTCCGGGCACATCTGCTGGAAGGAGCACCACTTGCACCGCGCTGAGCGGTTCGGTCGCCAGTCACCGGTGTCCGCGGCGCGGGTGATCGCCTTCCAGATGGCGTGCAGTTTGCGTTCGAACCGGTCGAGGTCGTCCTCATCCGGCTGGTAGGTCAGTACCTCGCCGTTGCCGAGGTACAGCAACTGCAGACGGCCCGGGATTCGGCCGGTCGCCCTATGCACAACGAGTGCGTAGAACCTCAACTGGAACATCGCCTGCTGCTCCCACTGCTGGCCCGGGGCGCGACCGGTCTTGTAGTCCACGACACGCAGGCGGCCATCAGTTTCATCCATGCGGTCGACGTACCCGCGCAGCAGCAGGTCCGGATCGAGGGCGACCTCGACGAGCTGTTCGCGGTGGGTCGGCTCGATCCCGCGCGGATCCTCGAGGACGAAGTACCTGTCGAGCAGCACAGTCGCGTCGGCGAGCAGTTGGTCCGTTGCCGCCTCGGGGACCGTGGGCGGTTCGTCGGCCGGCCAGTCGGCATCCTCGACGAGCGCGAACGCTGCCTCCGGTTCGTCCTCGAGCAGGTCGCTGAGGGCCAGCGCGAGGATCCGGCCGGCCTCGTCGACTGTGCGCTCAGGAGCGGGCAGGTCGTAGAGACGGTCGAGCACTTCGTGGACGAGGGTTCCGCGGAACGCGGCAAGACCTGGCCGCTCGGGCAGTCGGTCGATCGTGCGGAACCGGTAGAGCAGCCCGCAACTGAGGAAGTCCCCGGCCCGGCTCGGCGACAGGGCGCCCACGACCGGATGTCCGGGGGTGCCGCTCACCTCGCGGGGGCGCACGCCGTCACGCACCGGTTCGTCGGGTTCGGTCAGGGGTTCACTCACCCGTTCACAGTACGTCCGGGGTCGGACATTCCCGGGTTGTCCACATCGGCGTGCCGGATCAGCCCGGGTTCTCCAACAGGTTGTTCACATCCCCTGCGAACAGCACGCCGAGCGGTCTGCCGTCGGGGTCGGTGACGAACGCAAGAGGCGCCCCGCTGCGCGCCATGGACAGTACGAGCTCGCGGGGGTCGTCATCGAGGACGACCCGCTGATCGGCGGGGATGGCCGTCGTGAACGGCCCGATCAGCACGTCGGCGCGGCGTTCGGCGGGCACCGCGTCCGCGGCCGGGGGCGATAGCACGGCCAGCAGCCGGCCTTGTGCATCCACGGTCACCACCGCCGGCTGGGTGCTGCGGTCCCATCGGTCCAGGGCGGCACCCAGCTTCTCGTGCTCCGAGACGGGCAGCACCCGGCGGATCAGATGCGGCAGGCGCGTCGCGATGGCGTCGAGTGTGCCGCTGCTGCGGGCCGATCGCAGCGACTGGTAGGCACCGAAGCCGATGAAGACCGCGAGGACACCCATCAGCAGCAGTCCGCTGCCGCCCCGGCTGAACGACCATACGGCCAGCACCCCGAGCAGGACGGCGATCACGAGTCCGGCGTATCCCGCGGCCTTGGCGCCGGTGCTCTCGGAACCGGACGCGCGCCAGACCAGGGACTTGACCACCCCGCCACCGTCCAGCGGCGCTCCGGGCAGCAGGTTGAGTATGCCCAGCAGTCCGTTCGTCCAGGCCAAGGCGCCCAGAAGCAGTGACGAGCTACCGGTGGTGGCCTCGGCAAGCACCCAGCACAAGCCGGCCAGAAGCAGCGTCGATACCGGCCCGATGACGGCGATCACCAGTTCCGGCCAGGGGCGGCTGGTGCGCCGCTCGTACACCGTGTAGCCGCCCAACAGCCACAACGTGATTCCGTGCACGGGGTAGCCGAAGGCACGGGCGGCCCACGCGTGGGCCAGTTCGTGCACGAGTACGCCCAGGTAGAGCAGCACGCTCTGGGCGATCTGCCCGATGCTCACGTCCACCGCGCTGCCCGGCAGCCCGGATCTGCTGCCGGATCCGACCCTGCCGACGCGCGACTTCACAAACCTCGCCAACCCCTTCGCGCAGCGCGACAACTACCGCCAGCACACCCTGGATCTGTTCCAGGTCGTGCGCGTCCTGCGCGACGAGGCCCGGCGCGCTCGCCGTCTCACCCCACTCGACCACCACCCCGAGGCCTGGGATCGGGCTGTGGCGAGCCCGACGACAGCGCGGGCTCGGCCGAGACGACGGGTCCGGACCCCGCCCAGGACGAGGCCGGTGAGACGCGTGACAGCGCGGAGCCGGTCCACGCGACCACGGCGTCGCCGCCGCCCCGCACGACCTCGAGATCGCCGCCTGGCTGGCGCGCTGGCAGGGCCGCGCCATGCCGAAGCTGGACAAGGTCAAGGTGCTGGTCTTCGCCGGTTCGCATGGCGTCACCGCGCAGGGCGTCT
>CALFYG010000319.1 GCA_937952095.1 uncultured Micrococcales bacterium
CTTCACAGTTCCTCCGCTGGCATTACCCAGATCAGGTTCGGTGGGTCGGCCACGCACGACGGTGACCCTCTCAGCCCGGCTGCCCCGAGCTCCCCTTGCTCTTCCAGCGTAACCGCCGCGCCCCCGACGGTCAGCGCTGCCGGCAAGGGCGAGCCCCTCCACTTGGCGTACGGCTGCTGCACCGGGCCGCATCAGTATCGTGAGGGTGGTGAACGTCGAGTGGCTGGCCTATGCGGGCTCCGTGCTGATGACGGCCATGTCACTTCCCCAGATCGCGCGGATCCTGCGCGACCGCAGTGCGGCCGGCGTGAGTCTGTTGACCTGGATCATCTTCGCCCTGTCCGGCGCGAGTTGGTTCGCGTACGGCCTGCTCGTCCAGGCACCCGGCATCATCGTCGGGAACATACCCTTCCTCAGCACCACGCTGCCGGTGGTGATGCTCCTGCTCGTGCGGCAACGGAACTGGTCCTGGCTCCTCGCGATCGCCGCGCCCTTGGCGGCCGCGGCCACGGTGGTCATGGTCCTGCTCCAACTCCCCTCATCCGTTTCTGGCGGGATCGGCGTGGCGTGCGGGCTGCTGACAACAGTGCCGCAGTTGATCGAGTCGCTGAACCGCCGACGCGCGGGCCTGCCCTCGGAGGTCTCTCTGGCCACATTGGGCCTGCTGCTGACCGGGCAGCTGTTGTGGCTTTCGTACGGGATCTTCCGACCGGACGTTCCGATCATCCTGACCAACGTGGTCGCCGTGTTCGTCACCGTCAGCCTGCTGGTGGTGGAGGGCGGACGCAGTCGCCGAACTGCTGACGCAAATACCCAGTAGGGGTATGATTGCCAGGTGCCTACCTGCCCGCTGACTGCATTCGCCTCATGGACCGCCCGGCGCTGGCTCGTGGCCGCTGGCACTGCGCTGGCGACGTTCCTGCTCCTTGGGCTCAGCACCGCCGTGATCCCCAACCCGGTGTTCGGCCGCAGCGTGGCTCCCACCGACTGGGCGATGGAGGTGCTGATCGCCACCTCGGTTCTCACCGGACTACTCACCGCGACCTATGTGGCGACAGGCCGCGAGGAGGGCCTGGACAAGAAGGGCACGGTCGGCGCGCTGCTGTCGTACTTCGCGATCGGGTGCCCCGTGTGCAACAAGCTCGTCCTGATCGCCCTGGGGACGACGGGTGCACTGCAGTTCTTCGCACCGATCCAGCCCTACCTGGCGGTCGCCGGGCTCGGCGTGCTGACCTGGGCGTTGATGGTCAGACTGCGTGGGGAGATGACTTGCTCCATCTCGCTGCCGCCCGTTGAGGACGAGGCGAAGGAAGAGACCACCACCGGCAGTTGAGTGGGCGGTGGGCCACCGCCCACGTCCATCCGTTAGTCCAAAACGGCTGCGAACCTCTCACCGGAGTGCACAAGCTCTCACCGGAGCACACGGTCTCGCCCGCGGACCTACTCCGAAGCGATCGCCTCAAGGATGTCCAGCCGTGCCGCGCGCCGGGCGGGTAGAGCAGCCGCCAGAATGCCCAGCACGATCGCCAAGCCCAGGATCACCAGAACGGTCGCGATGGGGATCACCAGCACGTCGATGCCGTCACCCGACAAGGCTTGCCGCAGCGCAACCCCGGCGACCAGGCCGATCAGCACACCCACCAGCGCACCGGTGAACGCCACAAGGACCGCCTCCCAGCGGATCATTCTGCGGACCTGCCGGCGTGACGCCCCCACCGCACGCAGCAGCCCGATCTCCCGCGTGCGTTCCAACACCGACAGGGCCATCGTGTTCACCACTCCGAGGGCGGCGATGATGATGGACAGCCCGAGCATCCCGTAGATCAGGTAGAGCAGATTGTTGATCTGCTGGGAGTTCTGCTCCTTGATCTCGGTCTGGTCCAACACCTGCAGGAGCGGATTCTCGTCGGTGACCTCCTCGACCTCCGGCAGAACGGTCGCAGGATCGGCGTCCGGGCCAAGGGCGACGTACAGCAACGTGTCCTGCGCGGCACCACCCACCGCCCGGTAGTCCTCCTTGGGAATCACGAGACCACTGAGCAGCCCGGCCTCTGGCGGCACAAAGACCCCGGTGATCGTGAACGCACGACTCTGCCCGGTCGGGAACAGCGCGGTCACGCGGTCGCCCACGCCCACTCCTGCCTCGGCGGCCCAGTCCTCATCCACCACCGCCGTGCCCTGCGTGAGTTCACCCACTTCGCCGGCAGTCACATCGAGCTCGAAGACAGAACTCACGGGGCCACCGCCCATCGCGGTGATCAACTGGTCCTCGCCGTCGACGCGCGCCGGCCCCTGCGACTGGGACAGCACGTACTCCACACCCTGCACCTCGCGCAGTTTGGTGGCGATGCCCGCACTGAAGGGGTTCCCCGTCTGGGTGGCAACGATGTAGTCCGCACCGAAGGCACGGTCGATCAACTGGTTGATCGACTCCCTCGCGCTGGCGACCACAACGGCCACCGTCGTGACCAGCGCGAGACCGATGAGAAGGGCAGATGCTGTGGCCGCCACCCGTCGCGGGCCACGCTCCGCGTTACGTCCCGCCAATTGCCCGGAGACCCCGCCGATCCTCATCAGACCGATGGAGGCGTGCGCCGCACCCTTGGCCAGCAGCGGGGCCAGCAGCACGGTGGCGATGAGCAGAAGCAGCGCGGACAGCGCCACGAGGCTGACGCTCGGGTCGTCGCCGAACGACGTCGCGAGTCCGGCGAGTGCGACGAGTGCCAGAACCCCACCGATGATGCTGCGCACCCGGCCAGGCCGCTCGACCGGCGTCGTGGCCTCGCGCAGCGCCGCCACGGGCGGGGTGTGGGCGGCCCGCAACGCCGGCAGCAGCGCGGACAACACCGTCACGACGATGGCCAGCACGACAGCCGTGATCACGGCTTGCGGGGTCAGTGCCACACCCGCTGTCAGCGAGAGGCCGACCTGCTGCAGCCCGGCGGTCAACAGTCGCGCGAGCAGGTAGCCGAGCCCCACTCCGATTGCGGCGGCCACCAGCGCCAGCAGCAACGCCTCGAGCAGGATCGAGGTCAGAACCTGCCGGCGGGAGGCACCGACCGCGCGCAACAGCGCCATCTCCTTGCCGCGCTGGGCGACCAGCATCGCGAACGTGTTGTAGATCAGGAACGCTGCCACGAACAATGAGATCCCGGAGAAGCCGAGCAGCGCGTAGGTGATGAAGCCGAGGCCCTGCTGCAGTGCCGCGGACGACTCCTCCACCTGTTGATCGCGGGTCTTGACCGTCCAGCCCTCGCCGAGTTCAGCGGCGATCGAATCCGCCACCTGCTGATCGCTGAAGCCGTCGGCGGCGGCGACCTCCACGGACTGCCACTCCCCCGGCTCGGTGAACAGTTCCTGGGCGCGCTGGGGCGTGAAGGCTGTGATGGTCGCGCCGGCGAGGCCACCGGTCTCGCCGTACCGGAACACCCCCACCAGGGTGACCTTGATGCGCCCGCTCGGAACGACCATCGTCACGGTCTCGTCGAGCGGGATGTCGAGCTTCGGAAAGGTGATCTCATCGACCACGATCTCGTCGCCGGCCTCCGGGGCACGCCCCTGTGTGATGTTGGCGACCGCGAGCGCCGGATCCGGCTGCCAGTTGACCCCCGCGGACGGTGGCCCGTTGCCACCCACGACCTCGCCCTCGGCGTCGAGCAGGTAGGCGCCGTTCTGGAAGATCCCGCCGTCCGCAGCGCGCACACCCTCGACCCCACGGATCTCGTCCACGGTCTTCTGCGAGATCAATTGGACCTGATCGTCGCCGGTGCTCTGGGTGATGTCCTCAGCGACCGCTGCGGTGCGCGTGACCAGCACGTCCTGCGCCGAACTCTCGAAGATGTCGGTGAAGGTCCGGTCGAGTGCGTTGGTCAGCATCAGCATGCCGGTGACGAACGCGACGCCGAGGAACACTGCGGCCGCGGTCAGCAGCAGACGGATCTTGTGCGCGCCCAGGCTGCGCAAAGCGATCTTGAACATCGTTTACGAGCGTAACCACTCACCCGACGGCGGCGGACTCCACGGCCGGTTCCGGGGCGGAGCCGTCGCCCTTGAGCGCATCGCGGATCGTCTGCACGTAGGCCTTGATGCCCTCAGTGGTGAGATGTGTGCCGTCGTACACGAAGTACTCGCGGTGGCCGTCGGAGGCCGCCTCCCAGTCTGCGATCCGCACGTTGTCGAACTGGTTGAGCATGCCCTTGATGTTCCGGTTCGAGTCGTCCATCCACGAGTTCGGCGTGTGCACCGTGACCAGCACGACCTGCTTGTCCTGAAGTCCGTCAAGGGTGTTCTTGAGCATGTCCCAGTACGCCGTGCCGTTGGTACCGGCGTGGATGATCACGACATCTTCCATCTGGCCGGCGGCCTTGCGGGCGTCGATGCGTTCGATGATCTGCGGGAACTGCCGAGAGACCGCGGCGTCCACGGTGACGTCGAACGCCTTCTCCAGGGCCCCACTGGCACCGAGCATCACCGAGTCACCGACGGCGGTCATCGGCTGTTTGCTCAGATCCGCCCCCACGGGTGGCGGAACCGCGGGCGTGGACGGCTCGTCCTTCTCCTCGGCCTTCTTGGCGGCGGCCTCAGCCTGCAGGTCCTGCCCTGTCGAGGTGAGCCCGCCGAGGTAGTCGTTGGCGTTGGGCGCGGGGATGGCTGCCAGAGCGGCCCCGGTCATGAAGATCGCGGCACCAGCTGCGGCCAGGACGCCGAGCGCGCGGGCCGTGGCATGCCCGACCCCCGCTTCGCGCCAGCGGTTCCAGGCGGCACCCAGCGCACCGCGCCGGATGGGCATCTCCAGGTAGCGGTAGGACAGTTCGGCTACTCCGAAGGTCAGTCCCATCCGCAGGATCCACGCCGGAAGGCCGTCGAAGGGCAGGTCGATGCCGGGACGGGTCACCACGAATATCGGCCAGTGGTACAGGTACAGCCCGTAGGAACGCTCACCGATGTAGCGCATCGGCTGCACCGCCAGCAACCGTCCGAACCCGATCGCAGGATGCGTCGCCAGCGCGATGATCACCGCGGTGACCGCGCTGACGACCATGAAGCCGCCGCGGTAGAGCCATGCGCTGGTCTCTCCCACGTTGTGGAAGATCGCGAACAGCGCGAACACCGCCCCGCCGGCCACCGCCCACAGGACGGCCTTGGCCGGAAGCGCGAGGTCACGCGGAAGCGCCCCTGGACGCCAAACGGTCGCCAGCGCTGCGCCGAGCAGCAGTCCCATGCAGTGGGTGTCGGTACCGAAGTACAGCCGACTGGCGTCACCAGAGGCGGGGAGGTTCCATACGAACGACCCGATCGCCATGAGCAGCGTGCTGAACAGCGCGACCGACAGCGCCACCCTGCCGACGCCGGGACGACCCCGCCAGCGGTACAGGAACACCAGGGCCAACGGCCACAACAGGTAGAACTGCTCTTCGACTGCCAGCGACCAGAGGTGCTGCAAGAGAGGCGGCCTGCCCATGGCCTCGAAGTACGAGAGGTCCTGGACGACGTACCACCAGTTCGTCACGTAGAACATCGACGCGATGGCGTCGTGCCGGAACTGCGCCGCGGCGTCGCGCGCGAAGATCAGGACCAGCACCGAGGACAGAGCCAGCGTCGCGAGCAGAGCCGGCAGAAGCCGTCGCGCCCGTCGCAGATAGAACTGCCCGAACGAGACCGCGGAGGTGCGTTCGATCTCCTGCAGCAGCAGGCTGCTGATCAGGAACCCGGACAGCACGAAGAAGACATCGACCCCGAGAAATCCGCCGGGGACGGCGACCACCCCGGAGTGGTAGAGCAGGACCGCCAGCACGG
>CALFYG010000320.1 GCA_937952095.1 uncultured Micrococcales bacterium
GCGGCGATGAAGGAAGTCATGATCGTGCCGGGACTGCCGAAGACCCGTTCGGGCAAGATCCTGCGCAAGACCATGCGCGGCATCGCCGACGGCCGTGAAGAGCCGGTGCCTTCCACGATCGAGGACGTACGGGTCCTCGAGGACATCACGCCGTACCTGAAGAGCTGAGGCCCGCTGACGGGATCGTCCGAACGGCCAATGCGCCCCCAACGCACGATTGTGACGAAGTTTTAGGGCACCAGGACCCGTTTGTCACGAAGGTGCTGGTTCCAAGGGTCATGAACCCCGCAACGTCGTGACAGTAGGCGCCCGGTCCCTGACAACTTCACGGCAATGGGCGCCCCGGCGCCGACCTCACCCGTTGGTGCGACCCCCAGCGTCACCGGTCGACACCCTCACCTGCCGCTGCATATGTTGAGCCAGACCCACCAATTGAGGAGACCTTTCGTGAGTAGGACACGCACGCTCGCCGCCGGAGCATCCGCCGCAGCGCTGATCGGAGCCGGGATACTGGCCGCGACACCGGCCCAGGCGGCGAAAACCGCCCCCGACAACGCCCTCAACGTGATGACCCTCAATCTCTACCTCGGCGGGTCGCTGAGCGACGCCATCAACTCCGCGGCAAACATCGTCGAATTCCTGCCGGCCGCCGCGAAGGTGTACGACACCGCGATCAAGACCGATTTCCCTCTACGCGCCAAGTGGATCGCCAAGACAGTCAAGAAGCAGAACCCGCACGTCATCACCCTCAACGAACTCACCGAGTGGGTGGCGACGAGTTCGAGCGGGGCTACCCTGCCCAGTTACGACTACCTGCCGATCCTCCAGGACGCGCTGAAGAACGAAGGGCTGAGCTTCGACGTGGCCAGCCTGTCCCCCAACGCCGACATCGGCTACTCCGACACAGTCGGGATCCCGTACTACAACCCCAAGAAGGCTGGCTGCGACCAACTCTTCCCAATCGAGGCTGCCCTGCGCTGCCAGGTCCGATTGAAGGACCGGGACGCGGTGCTCTACAACACCGCCAGCACCGATCTTCAGTTCACCGGCACCAGCGACCACGGCAACTTCAGCAAGCAGACCACCTTCGAGGTCGCAGGCTCCACGTTGTCGTTCAAACGCGGCTGGGCCTCGGCGGCCTTCACTTTCAAAGGCAAAGCGGTCACCGTCATGACCGCCCACCTGGAGGTCGAGTCCCAGGACGGCAAGGGCAAGAAGGGCAAGTACGGCTTCAAGAACTGGCCCTCGAAGGTTCAGGTCGCACAAGGCAAGGAACTGTTGAAGATCGCCAAGCAGAAGGCCAAGGAGACGCAAGGACGCGTGATCCTCGCGGGCGATCTGAACTCCGACGCCAACGGGTACTACAGCCCCACGTACCGGAATCTGACGAAGAGTTACTTCAAAGACTCCTGGAAGCAGGCGGGCGGGAAGTTCGGCAAGGCTGTTGGCGCCACATGCTGCCAAACAGGCACCTTGAAGAGCAGCAAGCGCCTCGACTCCGGAGATCCGGTGATCCCGACCCGGATCGACCTGGTCCTGACCCGCGGTGCCAAGGCCGTCTGGAAGCGGATCGACGGCACGAAACTGATGCAGAAGAAGCAGCCGAAGTGGCAGTCCGACCACTACTTCTACGCGGCGGCAGTGCGCCTGAAGTAGCCGCTCGGGGCATCCTCCGTACTGAACTGGTTAGCGCACTGAGGTCTGTAACCAGTTCAGTACGCGACACGCCGCGAGTTGACCCGCTCACCCGCGTGTCGCAGGTTGAGGTCGAGGTGGTGCGGCCCTCACCCAACCAGTTCGGTCCTCAGTCGAACACCACGATCGTGTCCCGGCCGGCCTCTTTGGCCGCGTAGAGGGCCTTGTCGACCCGCTCCAGGGTCTGTGAGAGTTCCTCGCCGGTCACCGCGACCACGCCACAACTGAATGCGACCGTAGCCTCGCCCGAGGGGTCGAGTTGCAGGTGCCCCCGCGCACGGATGCGTACGTCGTGGAGCCACCCACCGAGGGCCGCAGCGGTGGAATGGCGGCGCAGGACGAGGAACTCGTCCCCGCCGAGGCGGTACAGCAGGTCGTCAGATTGCGCGGCATCGGCCACCAGAGCGGAGAAGTCGGCAAGTACCCGGTCCCCCACCGCGTGCGAGAGTTCGTCGTTGACACGCTTGAAGTGGTCGATGTCGATCAGGGCCACGGCCGACCCGGGTGGCACCCGCTCGAAACTACTCTCCAGCGAACGCCGGTTGAGAAAGCCGGTCAACGGATCGGTATTGGCCATCTCCTCCAGTCGCCGCATGGTGGCTTCGCGAGCAGTCAGTTCCGCGGCGAGCCGCTGCTGGCTGCGGACACTGCGAGTCAACTGCACCGCACCGTAGAGGACCACGGCCACGGTCACCGCTGTGATCACCGCGATCTGGATCGTCCAGGCGATTCGCGGCTGCTCGACGGTGTCGACGTCGTTGGTGCCGAGTTGGAGCACGAGGAGTGCCGACAGGGCCCACGGCAACAGCCACCACATCCGCCGCGGTGGGATGACGTACACCAGCATGACCGCCGACAGCGGCACGACCATCACATTTGTGCTCATGTCGCCGGTGAGCACCGGTTGACCGACCACGACGATCCAGCATCCGATGGCGAACAGCATCACAGCCAGGTTGAGCCGGCCGATGTGGGCGAGCCAGATGACCCCGGACAGGCTCGTCCCGGCGATCAGCAGAACGACCGCGCTGATCCCCCCGTTGGGGAACGGCAACGTGAGCAGAGCACTGATGAAGGACCCCGGGATGGCCACCAGGACGATCGCCGTCAGAGTGCGGGCGCGGCGGTCATAATCCGGATCTCCGGAGTCGAACGCCATCAGCGATGACAGCCAGCGCCGCATGGACGCATCGTGTCACCGGCACCTGGTGACACGCCCGTCGCGCGGTCGAGGTGACGTGAACTCAGCGTGAGCAGCAGGTTAACGGTTACCCTACGTGCGTGTCCGCCAGTGAGGCTCCCGCCAGGGCCCGCATTCTCTCCCCACGAAACATCATCGCGGGGGTCTCTGTCGGGGCGTACATGATTCCGCAGGCGATGGCTTACGGGTCACTCGCCGGGGTCTCGCCATCGCTGAGCCTGTCGATCGCAGTGGTTCCGCTGGTCGCCTACATGATCTTCGGGCGCAATCCGTACATGTCGTTGGGTCCGGAGTCCGCCGTCGCGCTGATGGCGGCTGCCGCGGTGGGGCCGGTGGCGTCCGCTTACTCCATCCCATGGAACACGGCCCTGGCCATCACGTCCGCACTCGTGGGGGTGATCCTCGGCGTCGGCTGGCTGCTGCGAGCGTCCTTCCTGGCTGACCTGCTGTCGTATCCGATCCTCACCGGATACCTCACCGGCGTCGCCGTGCTCATGATCATGTCGCAGTTGCCGAAGATCGTGAACTACGGGCTCAACAGCGACTCCGTGCAAGGCCTCATCAACTCGTCTTGGCAAGTGCCCGACTGGCAGACCGTGACTCTGGCGGCCATCGTCGTCGTCTTGTCATTCACCATCAATCGGTTGTCGCCACGGATTCCCGGGCCTCTAGTGGGTCTGATCGTTGCCACTATCGTCGGTCTCTTCATGGACGTCCCGAGGGTCGGTGCCGTGAGTCTGGAACTGCCGGTCGTCGGCCTCGACGGGCTGTCCCTGGAAGTTGTCGCAGCGCTCCTGGTGCCGGCCCTCAGCATCGCGGTGGTCTCCTTCACCGACGTGATGATCACCTCCCGAGCATTCGCAGGCAAGACCCGGCCGGATTCGGGGACCGAGATGAGGGCGCTGGCCGCCGCCCAACTGGCGACCGGCGCGGTAGGCGGCTACCCGATGTCCGCCTCGTCCTCTCGCACCGCCCTGGCGTTCGCATCGGGCTCGACAACACGGTTCTACTCGCTGTTCGTGGTGGCCGTGCTGATCGCCGGCCCGCTATTGATACCCGGCGTGATCGCGCAGGTGCCGATCGCGGCTCTGGCCGGTGTGATCGTCTACGCAGCACTGACCTTGGTGCGACCCGCCGAGTGGGCCGCGCTTCTGCGATTCCGGATCTCCGAGTTCGCCATTGCCGCGGCCTGCGCGGTCTCCGTGGTGCTCTTCGGGATCCTGACAGGTGTGATCATCGCCATCGCCTTGTCGATCGCCGAGTTCATGGCCCGTCTCGCGCGACCCCACGACGGCGTTCTCGGTTTCGTCCCCAACTACGCAGGAATGCACGACGTCGACGACTACGACACCACCACAACCATCCCGGGCATGGTGGCCTTCCGCTACGACGCCCCGCTGTTCTTCATGAACGCTTACGACTTCTACTACAAGGTGACCGGCGCCCTTGAACCCGACACCAAGGTCGTGATCCTGAACATGGAGGCCAATGTCGAACTCGACACCACGGCGCTCAACGTCCTCGAGGAACTGCACGACACTCTGGCTGCTGACGGGATAGACCTGTGGCTCGCCCGGGTCAAGAACGACGTCCTGACCCCCATGCAAGACCACGGGGTGGCGTCGGTGGTCGGCGAGGACAACATGTACCCCACCATGGGCGAAGCGGTGCGTCGCTACCGGCAGCTGTACCTCGCGGGCTGAGTCCCACCGGGCCAGCAGTACAGGACCACCCGGGAAGCAAGTGAACACCTGGGAAGGAAATGCACGTTGCTCATCCTTCCCAGGTGTTCCTTTGCTTCCCAACTAGCCGGGGCCAGGCCGGTTGATCCTCAGATCCGCGCGACACGTTCCAGGAACGCCCGCGTCTGCTCCTCGACAGGGTCTGCGAACAACTCCGCGGGCGGCCCCTGTTCGAGTACCCGGCCATCGTGCAGGAAACACACCCGATCGGCGACCTCCTGAGCGAAACCCATCTCGTGGGTCGCCATCACGATCGTCATGCCTTCGTCCTTGAGTTCGCGGATCACGTCAAGGACCTCCCCCACCAGCAGCGGGTCGAGGGCGGATGTGACCTCGTCGAAGAGCATCACTTCCGGCTTCATCGCCAGCGCACGCACGATGGCCACGCGCTGCTGCTGGCCGCCGGAGAGACGATCGGGATAGTCGTCGGCCTTGTCCAGCAGGCCGAACCTGTCGAGCAGCCCACGGGCCGCCTCGTCGGCATCCGCGCGCTTCATCCCGAGGACCTTGCGCGGGGCCAGGGTCACATTGTCGAGGACCGACATGTGAGGGAAGAGATTGAACTGCTGGAACACGATGCCGACGCGTTTGCGGACCTCATCGAGGTCGACGTCGGGTGCCGTGACCTCGATGTCGTCGACGCGGACGAAACCTGCGTCCACCGTTTCAAGGCCGTTGATGCAGCGCAACAGCGTCGACTTGCCCGACCCTGAGGCTCCGATCAGCACCACGACCTCGTGCAGTCCCACCTCGAGGTCCATCCCCTTGAGCACCGCAAGATCCCCGAACCCCTTGTGCACGTCACGCACCTCGAGCAGCGTCACATCGCACCAGCCATCCGCCGCTTGCTGTCCCGGCGCTGCAGCCAGTCGGTCAGCCGGGTCAGCGGCAGAGTGATGGCGACGAAAAGCAGGGCCGCCACCACGTAGGCCGTGTAGTTGAAGTTCGACGAGGCGTTGATCTGCGCGGCCCGCAGCACTTCGATGGGCCCAAGCAGCGAAACAAGCGCCGTCTCCTTCTGCAACGCGATGAAGTCGTTGAGCAGCGGCGGCACGACCCGGCGAACCGCCTGCGGCAGCACCACGTAGCGGGTGGTTTGTATCGAGGAAAGGCCCAGGGATCGCGCAGCAGCCCGCTGGGACGGATGGATCGACTCGATCCCCGCACGGTAGACCTCAGCCACGTACGCCGTGTAGCTGAGGATCAGCGCAACGGTCCCCCAGACCACCGGCGAGTTCGTGACGCCCTTGAGCTGCAGAGCGGGCACCCCGAACCCGAGGAGCAGGATGACCAGGATCGTCGGTACACCTCGGAAGAAGTCCACATAGACCGTGCAGATGATCCGGATCGGCAGGGCCACCGGGGCCCGCAGTCCACGACCCAGCGCGATCAGCAACGACAGGATCAGGATGAAGAACTCGGCGACCAGGAAGATCTTGATGTTGAGGACGAAGGCCTTGATCAGCGTCGGCCACGCCGCAACGGCCTCATCCCAGTTGAAGAACGTCTCCTGGACCTTGGGCCACCCCGGCGACGAGGTCACCAGATAGCCGAGCACAGCGAAGACCACCACCGTCGAGAGGCTCGCGATCAGCCCGTCCCGTCGCGCACGGCTGCGCGATCGTGCCCGCCGCTGCGGATCGACGTACGGGATGACTGGCGCCTCGAGCGGCGCCTCAGCCGGCGTGGTCATGCGTCATTCGTTGAAGTACGGAGCGTCCTCGCCGACCAGCCACTCGTCCTGGATCTGCTGCAGTTCGCCGGATTCCTTCAGCGAGGTCAGCGCCTGGTTCACGCAGGTCACAAGCGGGCTGCCCTTGGCCATCAGCAGGCCGAACTCCTCGCCGCCCTCCTGCGCCGGGAACTGACCGACGATCTTGGCATTGTCGAACTCGACCGCGGTGACGTAGTACGCCGTGGGCAGGTCGACCACGATGCCGTCGATCTGTCCGGCCTCCAAGGCGCTCTTCGCGTCATTGGTGTCGTTGTAGACCATCGGCTGCTGGGTCGGCTGGATGTCCTCGGTGATGAAGTCGAGGCTGGTGGTCCCCACCTGGGCGCCGAGCTTGGCCTCCTGCAACTCCGCGAGCGTGGTCGCGTTGGCGATGGGAGAGTCCTCGAGGGCCACGACGGCCTGGTTCACCGTGTAGTAGCCCTCGGAGAAGTCGACGGCCTTCTGCCGCTTCGGCGTGATCGAGATCTGGTTGATGTCGAAGTCGAAGTCCTTGGCGCCAGGTGCGTACGACTTGTTGAACGGCACCGTCACCCACGTGACCTGGTCCTGCGCGAACCCGAGCTCGTCGGCCACCGCGTAGGCCACGGCGGATTCGAAGCCCTTGCCGTTGCTGGGGTCGTCGTCCTCGAAGTAGGGCGGGTACGCCGGCGAGTCGGTACCGATGGTCAGGGTGCCCGGCGTCAGAGTCTGCAGCGACTCCGGCGAGCAGTCGACGCTGGCGCTCGGCGACGGCGAGGCGCTGGCGGTCGTGTCGGCCTCACTCGCACAGCCGGCGAGGGCGAGGGCGGCGACGGCCGGCAGGGCGGCGGACAGCAGAAGTGAACGGCGCATGTCTTTCCAATCAACTCGCGGTGCCCCTATCGTGCCGCATCCCCGTCGGTCACTCGCCGACGACCCCGCCATTGCCGTCGTCGTCCTGTTCCGCGAGCGCCTCAGCCACAACAACCCGATTGCGTCCCTCGCTCTTGGCCACGAGGAGGGCATTGTCCGCGCGTTGCAGCACAGTGCGCGTCTTCTCTCCCGGCACGAGCAGCGCGGCGCCCACACTGATGGTCACGTCGATCGGCTTGCCTTCGACGATCACCCCCCGGGACACCCGCTCCCGGATCTTCTCCGCGACGGCACGCAGGTCGTCTGTCGACGCCACACCGTCGAGCAGCACCACGAACTCGTCGCCACCGAGCCGACCGACGTCATCACTGCCGCGCACCGCCGCGGCCAACCTGCTGGCGACCGCGGTGAGAACGGTGTCCCCGGCGAGATGGCCGTGCACGTCGTTGATCTCCTTGAGCCGGTCCAGATCGCAGAACAACACACCGACGCTCGTGGCACTCTCGCCGCGCGCCAACCGCTGCAACCGCTCGATGAACCACCGCCGGTTCGCGACGCCGGTGAGGGTGTCATGAGTGGCCATGTGGGTGAGCTCCTCGCGGACCTCGCGCTCCTTGGTGACATCGGAGAAGAGGTGAACGAAATAGACCTCGTCCTCGGCGTGCCCGGACACCTCGCGCACATCGTGCTCGATCCAGGCAGCGCCGTCCGCAAGGTCGAGCCGATGCTCATGTGGTGAGACGGGTTCGCACGCGCCGGCCTGCACCTGATCGAGGATGTGCGCCATGCGTCGGCCCACGAGTTCCTCCTCGGATATACCGATCAACTGGCAGAACTGCCGGTTCACGTCGACGAGCACCCCCGCCTCGTCGGTGATCACCAGACCGTTGGGTGCGGCATCGACCGCGAGACGTAAACGCTGCTGCACCCTCGCCAGGGCCTCGCGGGCCTCAACCTCGGCGGTGACATCGCGCAATCCGACGATCACGCCGGTCACCACGTCGTCGTCATCGGTCATCGGATGAGCCATCGCCGACAGCCAACGGACCTGCCCCGAGGCGGTCATGAACGCGAGGTTCTCCCCGCCCACGGAGTAGCCGGAACGGATCTGGTCACCGCGCACCGCGAGCAGTTCGTCCTGACCGGGAGCCATGATCGAAGGGGCGGGCTCACCGATCAGTTGCTCCGGGTCCCACCCCAGGACGTTCTGAACAGACGGCGAGATCCAGCGGATCGCCCAGTCGGTGCCCATCTCGTAGACGATGTCGGAGGCGTTCTCGGCCAACTGCCGGAACCTGCGGACGGTCGTCTCGAGGGCGTCGGCGTACTCCACCTCGGCTGTGACATCCACCATCTGCGCGATGAAGTGGTCGACGGCGCCGTCATCGCGTCTGGCCGCCGCGACCGACAGATCCACCCAAAGGATCTCGCCTCGTGCGTCCACGTAGCGCTTCCGCAGTGACATCTGATCCACGTCGCCGTCGAGGAAGCGCATCATCATCGCCCGACTCGCGTCGACATCGTCAGGGTGCGTCACCGCATCGAAGGTCATCCCGACAAGTTCTTCCTGGCTGTACCGGAGCATCCTGGCCAGCGCCGGATTCACGTGTTCGAACGTGCCTTTCAAATCGGTGATCGCCATGCCGACGGCGGCCCGATCGATGGAGAGTTGGAGTCGCTGTGCCTTCTCGCGCTCGCGCTGAGCGATCTCCTCCTGCGCCAGAACGGCTGTCACATCGCGCAGACCGACCAGCAGCCCCCCGGTCCAGTTCCCTTCGGCATCGAGGTCCCGGCTGACGACAGCGACCATCGGGATGGTCCCACCATCCTTGTGCAGGATGTTGAACACACGATCCTGCTCACCGTCGGGCACCCATTCACCGCTGTACGCGGCTGCCCTGTGGTCGGCGTGTGAGGCGAATTCCTCCGGGGAGACCATGTCCTGGGCGGTGCGACCGAGCAACTCATCCGGCGACCATCCCAGCACCCGCGCTGTGCTTGGTGAGGCCCACACGATCGCGCCACCGGCATCAGTGCGGTATGCCATGTCCGTCGTGGCCTCGGCCAGGTTTCGGTACTCCCGTTCGGCGTCAGCGAGCGCTTGGATCCGGTTGTGCCGTCCCGTGACGTCGCGCCAGGTGTAGACGATGCTGTCGCCGAGCGCCACCCCCCGGATGTCGAAGTGGA
>CALFYG010000321.1 GCA_937952095.1 uncultured Micrococcales bacterium
CTGTACCACTACGACACCGTGCAGCGCCTCTACGACTCCCGCTTCGGCGACCACGACGTGCGCGACATCCGCGAGTACATCCACATGGGCGCACTCGGCCGCGCCTTCCAATCGCCGGAGCGTGTCGTGCTGCTCATCGATGAGATCGACAAGGCCGACATCGAGTTCCCCAACGACCTTCTCCACGAACTCGACCGCATGCGGTTCACCGTCATGGAGACCGGCGACGAAGTGGCGGCGGCGCACCGGCCGGTCGTCATCATCACCAGCAACGCGGAGAAAGAACTGCCCGACGCGTTCCTGCGACGCTGCATCTTCCACTACATCGACTTCCCCGACCGCGACCTCATGGCACGCATCGTCGAGGTGCACCACCCCGGTCTGGACCGCGATCTGATGAACCAGGCGCTCACCGCGTTCTTCGCCGTGCGCGGGATGGACCGTATCCGCAAACCACCGAGCACGAGCGAACTCGTCGACTGGATCGCGATGCTGCAGACCACGGGCGTGGCGGAGGTGGACCTCGGCGAGAACATGCCGTTCCTCGGCACCCTGCTGAAGAAGGAGCAGGACATCGAGGCGTTCCGCAACAGGTCCACCCGGCGGTACTGATGCCTTTTGGTGAAGAAGTGACCCGTGAGGTGTCAGATCCTCACCAAAACCCGGCGCCGTTCTTCTTGGGCCTGATCTACCGCCTGCGTGAACAGGACGTCTCGGTCGGGATCACCGAGGCGCTCGGTCTCGCGGCGGCGCTCAAGGCCGGCGCCCACGACGACACCGTCCGCGGCTTCTACTACGCGGCGCGCGCGACGCTGATCCACCACGAAGGCCACCTCGACGCTTTCGACAGGGCGTTCCTCGCTGAGTACGGCAACCTCGACTGGGACACCTCGCTGACCGAGCAACTGCGCGAGTGGCTCGACGAGCAGAACGTCCGGATGAGCGAGGCCAGTGAGGAGCCTCCGGATCTTGCCGAACTGCTCGAGATGTTCGAGCAGCGCAAGATGGAGCAGACCGAACGGCACGACGGCGGGCCCTACTGGATCGGCACCGGCGGCAAGTCTCCGCTCGGCCAGGGTGGGGTCGCCGACGCCGGGTTGAGCACCGGCAGTTCCGGTGGTGGCCGCGCGGCGGTGCGTATCGCTGACGCCCGCTCTTACCGGCCCTACCGCTCCGACGTGACCCTCGACATCAGGCAGATGGAGGTGGCGCTGCGGCGCCTGCGGGCGTTCGTGCGGGAGGGCGCCGACGAGGAACTCGACATCGAGGCCACCATCGACGAGACCGCGCGCAACGCCGGTGAGATCGAGGTCGTCACACGACCGCGCAGCAAGCCCAACACCCACGTGATCCTCATGATCGACGTGGGCGGATCGATGTTCCCCTACACGACCCTGATGAGCCAGCTGTTCAGCGCGACGAAGAAGGCCACCCACTTCAAGGAGCTGCGGACCTTCTACTTCCACAACTGCGTCTACGGCAAGGTCTACGGGACCGAACGGTTCACCGAGCCGACGTGGATCCACGACCTGCTGCGCGAATGCGGTCCGCACTACAAACTCATCATGGTCGGCGACGCGTTCATGGCCCCGTACGAACTCGGGCAGTCCGGACCGTGGAGTGCGACCGACTCCAGCCGGGTCCCGGGCATCCAGTGGCTGCAGATCCTGGCCGACCACTTCCGCGACTCCTGCTGGCTCAACCCCGAGCCGCTGGGCCGCTGGAACGGTTCGACGATCGAGGACATCGCGCGGGTATTCGAGATGTTCCCGCTGACGACCGAGGGGCTGACTGAGGCGATGGCGCATCTGAACCGGGGGACACCGCAGCGGCGCTGAGGTTCGGCCGCTCTAGGGCGATGGCGAAGGTGCATTGGGTCGGCAACACGACCGACACGCATCATCCGTTCCGTCAGAAGACCGTCTACAAGAACGGCAAGCGACGCTGAGGAGCCTTGATCTTCGGTGCGTCCGGGCGTACGGTCGTGGCACCCGGCGCCAGGAGGAAACATGAGGCGCGTTGCAGGAGTCATTGGCTGCGTGGTGGTCGCGGGCGGTCTCGCCGCTGTTGCACCCGCCCAGGCCGCGTCGCCCGACGTGGTGATCAGCCAGGTCTATGGGGGTGGGGGTTCGACAGGGGCGCCGTACGCCAACGATTTCGTCGAACTGTTCAACCGTGGCCCCAATGCGGTCTCGATGACAGGTTGGTCCGTGCAGTACGCCAGCGCCACAGGGACCGGCACGTTCGGCAGCGCCATCGCCCCCACAGTGCTGGCCGGGACGCTGCAACCCGGTCAGCACTATCTCGTGCAGATGGCCAGCGGCGGTGCCCTCGGAGCGCCACTGCCCACCGCCGATGCCGTCGGTTCGGTGGCGATGTCGGCCACTGCGGGGAAGGTTGCGCTTGTCACCACGACGACGGCCTTGGCCTGCAACGGTGGCTCTACGCCGTGCACGGCGGGACAACTGGCCCTGATCCGGGACCTCGTGGGGTACGGCTCAGCCAACTTCTTCGAGGGGCCCGGACCCACAGGCACGCTCAGCAACATCACGGCGGCTCTGCGCGGAGCCAACGGCTGCACGGACACAGATGACAACGCCGCAGATTTCAGCGTGGGCGTTCCTGTGCCCCGCAACACGGGCGCGGCTCCAACACCGTGCAACGTCGCGGATTCGGCGCCGTCGGTCACCGGAACAACTCCCGCTGACGGCGCCACCGGCGTCCCGGCGGATGCTGCTCTGTCGGTGACCTTCAGCGAGGCGGTGACGCTGGACGACGGTTGGTTCACGCTCACGTGCGCCGGCATTCCGGTCCCGTTGTCGATCACCGGCGGTCCGACGACCTTCACCCTCGATCCCGCCGCCTCGCTGCCTGCTGGCGCTGCATGCCAACTGGTCGTCCTCGGGGCAAAGGTCCACGATCAGGACGCGGTCGATCCCCCGGACACCCTGCCTGCCGACGTCGTGGTGGAGTTCGCAGTGAAGGCCCAGTCGGCTGTCAACCCGCCGCCCGCCGATGCTCCGGTCGTCGTGAAGGCCGCGCAGTCGTTCACAACGCCGAAGAAGGTGAAGAAGCGCGGCGTCACGGTGATCGTGCCGAAGGGTGGGAAGACGTCCGCCGGATTGCCGGTGACGGCCTCGGTGAAGGCCAAGGGCAAGGTCAAGGTGATCCGCAAGGGCGGCGCCGTGTCGGTGAAGCCACGCGGGAAGAAGTGGCGGGTGACGGTGACGCTGACCGC
>CALFYG010000322.1 GCA_937952095.1 uncultured Micrococcales bacterium
GGCGCCGCGCGCCGGCGAATACGGTGCGACGCACCTGGGCGATGCCATCCTGCATGGCATCGCCGCCCTGGCGGACGCCCCCTGCGCTTGGGCGCGGGCTGTGCTACATTCCCCGCGCGCTCGGCTCCTGCTGCGGGAGCCGTCGCATGCACCGTCTCGTTTGCGTCAGACCCGGAGTTTATAGGATCGTGTGTGACATCCCGACGTTGGAGAGCAAGGTCGCGGCCGGCGACAGCCTCACTATCCCCGAAGCGATCGACCTCATGTACGCCAGAGAGTACGCCAGAGAGCGTGACGTCGCGCTCCACGACTTCAGCGGCCACACTCGCCTTCAAGGCCAGCATGGCGCCGAGCAGTCCAGCGTCGCCGCGACGCGCCACGTCCGGATACTCGCGGTCACCGATTTCCTGCGCCAGCAGCGACAGCAGGCGCAGGCTGCGCCCGGCCGACGAACTCGGGGCGACCAGGGCGTCGCGGTCACTGGGCGTGCGCGGCATCGACTAGGGTAAACGTTGCAAACGGAACATTGTGTTCCGAAAACCACTGGCCTAGCATCAGCAAAAAACCGGATCGAATCGTTCCGGTCCGGGTACGAGGCATGACGCAGGAGTTCGACTACATCGTCGTCGGGGCAGGGTCCGCAGGCTGCGTGCTGGCCGCGCGCCTGAGCGAGGACCCCACGACCACCGTCTGCCTGCTCGAGGCCGGCGGCCCCGACAAGAGCGTGCTGATCCACGCGCCCGCCGGCGTGGTGGCGATGGTGCCCACCAAGATCAATAACTACGCCTACGAGACCGTTCCGCAGCCCGGCCTGAACGGCCGAAAAGGCTACCAGCCGCGGGGCAAGACGCTGGGCGGCTCCAGCTCGATCAATGCCATGCTCTACGTGCGCGGCAACCGCTGGGATTACGACCACTGGGCCGCGCTGGGCAACCCGGGGGCGAATGGACGGCGGCGGAGATCAGTGCGCGCGCTTTCGGGGACGCCGATGCGGTGAGCGTCGGTGACTACCACCTGGCCCGCAACGTGACGTACGCGTTGACCGGGCGCACTGATGGGACCGACGCGCAGATGCTGGATCTGCTCGCGCCCTACGCGGGCCATCGGCACCGGGCCGTGCGGTTGATCGAGCTCGCCGGCATCGGCCCGCCGCGTCGCGGTCCGCGGATGAGGCTGCCTGGTCCGGGTCCGGTCAACTAGCCTGAGCGGCGTGCGCACACCCCCACCGGTCACCGGGCCGGAACGCGAGATGCTCGAGGCCTTCCTTGATTTCCACCGCGAGACGCTGATCGAGAAGTGCATGGACCTGTCCGGTGAGGAGTTGGCGATCAGACCGGTCGCGACCTCGCTGCTGTCGTTGCAGGGTCTCGTGCGGCACATGGCCAAGGTCGAGCGCTGGTGGTTCCGGATGTACATGTGCGGGATGCCGTTGCCCCCGCTCAACACGTCGAAGGAACACCCGGACCTCGACTTCGAGGACGTCGATCCCGCCCGCTGGCAGGAGGACCTCGAGGTCTACCGCGGCGAGGTGGCGGCCGCGCGGGATGCCGTGCTCGTGTACGGGCTCGACGATCTGTCGCGCCGCGAGCGTGGAGAGCCTGTGACCCTGCGCTGGATCTACCTGCACATGATCGCCGAGTACGCCCGGCACAACGGTCACGCCGACCTCATCCGGGAGAGTGTCGACGGAAGGACCGGGATCTGATCAGGGCTGGGTCTTGTGAGCCTTCCAGTTCGCGCCGCGCTTGGTGATGCGCCATTCGTGCCGGGTTCCGGTGATCGGGTTCCTGCGGTAGATCCGCACGCCGCCGGACACGTTCGCGACCCTTATCCGCACGTAGCGCGGGATCGGCTCGTCCTGGCTACCGTCACCCGCGGCGTTCTCGAGGCCGACCGCCTCCTTGGTCCACACCCGCAGCTTGCGCAGGTTCTGGCGCAGGCGGTTGCCGGTCTTCGCGGAGTCGCGGGCCAGGCTGCGGATGGTGGCGTTGAGCGTGGCGGCCTGGATCGCACGGCGGACGGTCGCGATGGGCAGAGCCGTGTCGGCCGCGGGCTCGGTGACTGTGACAGGCACGTAGGCCCACGTCTCGTACTTGCCCGTCTCCGGGATGCGGTTGCCGCGGGTGAGTTCGAGCCGTGTGATCCGCCCGCCCGCATCGACCGTGTAGACGTACTCGAAGTAGTCGCCGTCCCCGACGCGGTAGACGGTGTCGGTTCCCGAGGTGGACTTGTCGGCCACCGTGATGAAGTTGGCGTTGGCCAGTGAGTCGATGCGGCCGAGTCGCTCGGTCCGGATGTCGATCCATTGCCGGAAGTAGTCGAGTGCGTACGGCGAGGCCGCGTCGGTCAGTTCCCACTGCAGGGCGAGGTTGTCCAGGTAGTCCGGACCCGTGACCTTCTCCTCGACCGCCGCCGACGGCCAGTCGATCCGGTGGTAGTTGCCCACCCCGTTGAAGACGCGCTGCTCGCCGACGGTCACCTGTTGGTACTGGCCGGCGAGTGTGAAGGCGGCCGTCCAGCCGAGGCTGTTGTCGAGGTACTGGTAGCTCGCCGCGGCGTTGGTGGCGTCGATCGCCGCGAGCAGTTCGGTCTTGGCGTTCGGGACGGGATAGGGGGCCGCAAGTGCGGGTGTCGCCACGAGGGTGAACGTGACGGTGCAGGCGGCGATGGCGGTGGTCTTCACACGGCGCACGATACGCCCGAACCGCTCCCGACGGGGTTCTGTGTCGGCCGATCACCGACTGTGACGGGCGTCACTGGTGGGCGCGGGAAGCAATCGGGGGCCCAGCGTGTTGGCCCTGAGGTTGAACCCGAGGAGCCCCATGTCTGAGAACGCGTCCGTGACCACGGACCCCGCCGCCCCCGTCGCGGACCCGAAGCGCTTCAAGGCGCTGTTCGTCATCGCGATCGCGCAGTTGATGATCGTGCTCGATGCGTCGATCGTGAACCTCGCGATTCCGAGCGCGCAGGCCGATCTGGGCATCGAGCCACAGGACGTGCAGTGGATCGTGACCGCCTACACGCTGGCGTTCGGTGGCTTCCTGTTGCTCGGTGGCCGGATCGCGGACTTCATGGGACGCAAGCGCACGTTCATCATCGGGTTGCTCGGCTTCGCGCTCGCGAGCCTGTTGGGTGGCCTGGCGATGAACTCGACGCTTCTGTTCGGGGCGCGCGCCCTGCAGGGTGTCTTCGCCGCGCTTCTCGCCCCGGCCGCGCTGGCCCTGATCACGGTCACGTTCCACGACCCGAAGGAGCGCGCCAAGGCGTTCGGCGTCTTCGGTGCGATCTCCGGAGGTGGCGCGGCGATCGGTCTGCTGCTCGGCGGGGTGCTCACCGAGTACCTCTCGTGGCGCTGGTGCCTCGCGGTCAACACCCCGATCGCGGTGCTCGCGGCCCTGCTGGCCGTGCGCTTCGTGCGTGAGTCGAAGGCGCACGGCAACACCTCCTACGACATCCCGGGCGCTGTCACGGTGACCGGCGGTCTGCTCGCGCTGGTCTACGGCTTCACGCAGGCGGCCCCGGCCGGGTACGAGGACACCGCGCACTGGACCGACCCGAGCACTCTGGTGTGGTTCGCGCTGTCCGCGGTACTGCTGGTGGCGTTCTTCATCATCGAGAGCCGGTCATCGCACCCGCTGCTGCCCCTTCGCGTCATCCAGGACAGCAACCGTGCCGGCGCCTACATCTCGTCGCTGATGGTCGGCGCCGGGATGTTCGCGATGTTCCTGTTCCTCGGCATCTTCATGCAGACGATCCTCGGCTACTCCCCGGTGCAGGCGGGTTTCGCCTTCCTGCCGTTCAGCGTCGGCATCATCCTCGGTGCCGGTGTGGCCTCGAACCTGCTGCCGCGGGTCGGACCGCGGCCGCTGATGATCCCTGGCCTCATCGCCGGCGCTGCGGGGATGCTGTGGCTGGCGCAACTGGAGCCGGACTCCAGTTACGTCACACACCTTCTGCCCGCGATGGTCGTCATGAGCCTGGGTATGGCGTTCGTCTTCATCCCCACCGCCACGGTCGCGCTGCACGCGGTCGACCACCACGACGCGGGTGTGGCCAGCGCGATGATCAACACCAGCCAGCAGGTCGGCGGGTCGCTCGGCACGGCACTGATGAACACGGTGGCGGTGTCCGCGACCTCGGCGTTCCTCGTGGCCAACGCCGCGCAGGGTGAGGCGGCGATGCCCGCGGCGTTGACCGAGGGCTTCACGCGTGGCTTCTACGTGGGTGCCGGACTGCTGCTGGTGGCTGCGGTGGTGGTGTTCTTCATGATCCGCATCGGCGCTGACGCCGCCGAGGAGGACGACGAGGCCGCCCCGGTCCACATCGGCTGAGGGCAGCGGCGTACAGCCGTTAGCAATGTGGAGATCGGTGAGCGTGTCTGCGGCGCATAAGTGCTAACGGGTCTCACTGCCGCTAACCGCTGTGGTTTGGGGTGCTGTGGTCGGGACCGCTGTGGTTTGGGGTGCTGTGGTCGGGACCGCTGTGGTTTGGGGTGGGGCTTGCGGCCGCCCGGTGGCTACCCTCGGCTCATGACGGATCCCGGGTGGTACCCCGACCCCGGCGGCGCGGGCACGCGGTACTGGGACGGCCAGGCGTGGACCGATCAGGTCAAGGCGCCGAGCAAAGGCGTTCCCGGATGGCTGCTCGTGGTGTGGTTCGTCCTGATGGGCGCAGCCGCGTTCGCGGGGTTCTTCTACGTACTGCTGATGACGGCGTTCGGTTGCGACTCGGGGTGGGACGGCTGCGTGGGAGTCGGCGAGGCGACGTGGCTCACCTATGTGGCCGTGTGCGCCATCGGCTTGATCGGGGTGCTGATCTGGTCGCTGATGAGCAAGTCGCCCGGCGTGAGGATCGCCGCGATGTTCCTCATGCCGGCGGTGGTCATCGTGGCGCTGGTCGTGGCCACCGGCTTGTACTTCGGCCTGGCGAGTTGGCTGGCCTGAGTCAGCGCCCCGGCGCCGGGGTGGTGGCCGCCAGCGGCAGGCCCTTGAAGGACACGTTGACCTGCTTCACGCCGGTCATCCAATTCCAGTTCGTCTGCGACGGGCTCGAGAAGCTCGACGCCGGCCAGCCGCTCTGTGCCTGGGTCGGGTAGGGCCACTCGCTACCGAAGTTCTGGCCGATGGTGCTGTTGGGACCGGCCGCGATGTCGAGGCCGGGCAACGCCACCGAGGGGGTCGCGGTGCAGCCGAACGTCACCGGTGTGGACGGTGTACCGCTCAGGGTCGACATGTCCTGCAAGTCGGCACTCGAGACGTAGCCCACCGCGGTGTTCCCCGACCCGGCAGTCGCAGCCGCCTGGATCGAGATGTTCTGCTGAGGAGCGTTCGGTCCGAGTTGCGGGGTGACCAGACCATCCGGTCCCGGTTGCAGCGACGCCGAACTGTAGACCTCATTGCCGTCGGCATCCACCCCGAAGAAGTTGACCAGCCAGTCGGCGTCCTGCGCGGTGTTGGTGGCGCTGTTGGCTGTGTTGTTGACCTGTGCCGTGGCCAGGGTCGTTCCGCTGATCTGCGTCGTGCTGTTGCCCTGGCCGAACGGCGTGAACAGCGACACGTTCGTCTGGGACAAGTCGCACTTCAGGGTGTACTGCCCGCTTGAGGGGTCGAGCGTGGCGCTCATGATCGGCGGGGCGCCCGGGTTGGCGTACAGCCCACTGTTGAACTCGGGGTTGCTCAGGAAGCTCAACTGGATGTGCATCTCGCCGTAGGGGTCGTACTCGCACGCCTGCTCACACAACGGGTAGCTCTTCTGGCACACGCTGTTGAAACCGCCCTGCGCCTGCTGAAGTGGCGTCGGGCACACCGTCTGGCCGTACGGGGTGCCGGGGTTGGGCCCGAGGTACTGGAAGAGCCCACCCTGGAATGACGCGCTGCCCCCCGTGAACTGGCCTGACGCGGCGTTGTTGCTGACCATGGGTGCGGCCTGCCCGCCGTTCCAGTAGTAGATGACGTTCGTCTGGGCCCCGAGGGTCGGCTGGAGCGTGCTTGCCAGGAAGTCGGCGTCGGGGACTGCGGAGGTGTTTCCCTGGTTGCCTGCCGCAGGATTGCCGGCCCACGTGTTCGTCGGCGTGAGGTCCGCCTTGGTCGCATCCTGGACCCCGTTGATTCCGATTCCGGTCACCGCGGTGCTGAGCCCGAACAACTGCGGATAGGTGCTCACATTGGTGCACGTCGACTGTTTGCCCAGACCCTCGAAGAAGGACACCGCGAACTTGACGATCGAGGCGGCTATGGCTCCCACCGCACCTGCGGTGCTGTAGGAACTGCCTGAGAACAGGGCACCCATCGCGTTCTGTCCCGCGGCGTTTGCCGAGTTGACCAGATCGGTGGACAGATCCCCCTGGGTGCCGGGCGCATTGAGCCCCTTGGTCGCTCCGTTGAGGCCGGGCCACGGCCCAGTCCAGTCTCCGTTGTCGTTTGCGCTCGTCTGGTCACCTATGTACTGCACCATCACCGACTGGCCAGGTTTGACGCTGGCCTTGACCGCGGCGTATGGAGCCCAGCCCGTCCACATGCATTCGATGTTGGGGTTGAAGTTCACCTGCTGCTGGAAGGGGGTGTTGTTGTCCAGGTAGATGTTGTTGTAGAAGGGTGAGTCGCCCTGGGTCGACGAAGTGGTCTGCGACGCGGCCTTCGAGCGACGCGCGGTCAGGTCCTGGGACTTCGCGAGCTGCAGCACCTGCTTACGCCGCTTCTTCGAGAGCTTCTTTCGCACGGGCGCCGGGGAGATCTGCTTGACGTCGTAGGTGCTGGTGGCGACGGTGACGTCCTTCCAGTGCTCCACGGACACCGCGATCCCGGCCCGCTTCTGCTTCGTGGTCCGCCTGGCGAGGTCCCTCGAGACCCTCGTCGGCATCGTGAACTGCACATCGAATGTGCCCGACTTCTTGACCTTGTACGAAGCGCTGTCGCGCAGAAGGAGTTCCGATGCAGGCAGCAGCGCGATGGCGCTCGGCCTCGTAACACTGGCGTGCTTCTTCTTGGCCACGGCCACCCGCAATGTGACCTTGTCCTGCTTGCGGGCGCGCTTGTTGGGCACCAGCGCATCGACGTACACGGTCCCCTTCAGCGCGATACGGCCGTTCTTGAGGGTCTTGAGGTAGGGCGGCTGCACCCACTGCGCGGCGTTTCCGGTGCGTGAGATGTGGTTGCGCTGCGCCGGGCTCGAGGTGGCGAGGTCGCTGTCCGCCGGGGGCGCCGCAGCAGTCGCTGCAGTGGCGGAGACGCTGCCCATGACCAGCCCGAGGGTGACGGTGGAGACGACTGCGGTTCTCAGAATCACGACGCCTCCCGGGTCGATCAAGAGAATGAAGGGCTCAATGTACAAGCCCAGACGTCGGGGTGGCGCGTCCGGTTCCGCCCGATGCCAGAATCGGGGTGTGTCCGAGTCCCCGTGGTGGCAGTCGACCACCATCTACCAGGTCTATCCACGCTCCTACGCCGATTCCAACGCGGACGGCGTCGGGGACCTGCCGGGGATCATCGGCAAGCTCGACTACCTGCAGGACCTCGGGATCGAGACGGTCTGGGTCTCGCCGTTCTTCGCCAGCCCGCAACTGGACTTCGGGTACGACGTCACGGACTACGAGGCGGTGGCGCAGGAGTACGGGACCCTCGACGACGCCCAGCGCCTGATCGACGAGGTCCACTCCCGCGGGATGCGGGTGATGTTCGACCTGGTGCTCAACCACACCTCCGACCAGCACCCGTGGTTCCAGCGCTCGCGCTCGTCGCGTACCAACCCGAAGGCCGACTGGTACATCTGGGCCGACGGCCGCGGCAAGCACGGCCGCAAGCCGCCGAACAACTGGAAGTCGGCGATGGAGTTCACGTCGGCCTGGCAGTACTCGCCGATCCGCAAGCAGTGGTACATGTGCTCGTTCCTGCCGTTCCAGCCGGATCTCAACTGGCGCAACCCCGAGGTCAAGGAGGCGATGTTCAACTCGGTGCGGTTCTGGCTCGACAAGGGCGTGGACGGTTTCCGGCTGGACATCTTCGGCCAGATCATGAAGGACGCCGCGCTGACCAACAACCCGGTGCGACCGCGCGTGTACAACGGGTTCCCGCGGCTGACCGAGCGCGTCCACACCGAGAACACCGCCGACAACGTGCAGCTGGCCAAGGACCTGCGGGCAGTGGTCGACGAGTACCCGGGTGACCGCGTCCTGCTCGGCGAGGTGTTCGGGCCCCCTTCCGTGTTGAGGTCGTTCCTCGGCGACGACGACGGCCTGCAGTTGGTGTTCCTCTTCGACTTCCTCACCTATTCCTACGACGCCGCGTGGTTCGCCCGGACGATCGCGGAGTTCGACCGGAACTTCCCGGCGCCGCAGCAGCCCACCTATGTGCTCGAGAACCACGACCGCTCGCGCACGATCGACCGGGTGGGCGGCGACCCCGCGAAGGCGCGGGTGCTGGCCGTCATCCTGCTCACTGTGCGCGGAGTGCCGACGATCTACATGGGCCAGGAGATCGGGATGAGCAACACCCCGCTGCGGTTCAAGGACGCGCTGGACCCGATCGCGTCGTCGGTGTTCCGCCGTGTGCCGCAGTTCGTCGCCGACCGGATGTCGGAGCGGCTCAACCGCGACGAGATGCGCACGCCCATGCAGTGGGACACCAGCGCGAACGCCGGCTTCAGTCCTGCCGGGGTCCAGCCGTGGCTACCGGTGAACCCCGACTACGTGCGGGTCAACGTGGCCGGTGAAGCGGCGCAACCGGAGTCGATCCTGAACCTGTACCGGCGGCTCCTGCATGTACGCCGCGAACACGCGTCACTGCGCACAGGGTCGTTGGTGATGCTGGAGGCGCTGCCGCCCGACGTGCTGGGGTACCGCCGCAACGACATCCTGGTGCTGGCCAATCTGGGCGAGCAGCCCGCGGTGGTGCGCCACACGGGCGAGGTCCTCGTGGAGACCGGGCAGGTGGCGGTCGGCTCAGGCCGGACCACGTTGTTCCCGGACAGCGCCGTGGTGCTGCGGACCGTCGTGCCGCGGATGTCCTGAGGGGCTTCGGGACGCCCCGCCGCCCGCCCGCTCGCCGTCCGCCGCGCCGTCCCGCCCGCTAGCCGTTAGTCAGTTGGAGAGCGGTGAGCGAGTCGGCGGCGCAAACCCTCTAACGGCTCTCCGACCCTCTAACGGCTGGCCGCGACCTTGCGGGACGGCTGGCTGCGACCTTGCGGGGCGGCTGGTCGCGACCTTGCGGGACGGCGTGCCCAGAGCGCATCAGAACCGCCTCGGATCTGCGAAGTGCTCGCGGATGGGTCCGGCCCCACCTAGGCTGGCCCCGTGGACCGGCTCAGCATCCTCGACGACCTGTTCGTCGTCCTCGAGCGTGACAACCTGCCCATGCACATCGGCTCGCTGCTGATCTTCGACGGCCCGGCGCCGACCTACGACGACCTGCTCGCTCATGTTGCGGGTCGGCTGGACCGGCTGCCCCGCTACCGCCAGGTGATCCGTGAGGTGCCGCTCAATCTCGGCATCCCGACCTGGCAGGACGACGTGCACTTCAATCTCGAGTACCACGTGCGCCACACGGCGCTGCCGCAACCGGGCGATCGGGAGAAACTGCGGGCGCTCGCCGGGCGGCAACTGTCACACCGCCTAGACATGCACCGACCGCTGTGGGAGATGTGGCTGATCGAAGGGCTCGAGGACGGGCAGTTCGCAATCCTCAACAAGGTCCACCACGCGATGGTGGACGGTCTGTCCGGCTCCGACATCATGGAGACCCTGCTGGACGAATCTCCCGACGTCGCCGCGCCGACCCCGTCTGTGTGGGTGCCGACCGCGCCGCCGTCGACGGTGCGCGTGCTGTCCGACGCGGTCATAGACACCACCCGGGTCTCGTTGGGCCGCCTCGGTCATCTCGCGGCCGACCTCTCCTCCCCGCGTGACGCGGCCAACCGGGTCGCGGCCGCTGTGGTCGGGACGCTGCGCATCGGTGAGACCCTTGCACACACCGAGGACCATCTGCTGGGACAACCGGGACCCCACCGGCGCTGGGCGTGGGCGACAGGGGATCTGGATGCTGTGAAGCGGGTCAAGACCCGGCTCGGCGGCACCGTGAACGACGTCATCCTGTCCGCCATCACCAACGGTTACCGCGAGTTCCTGCTTGGCCGTGAGCCCCAACTTCCCCAGGACGCGTTCGTCCGCACGATGGTGCCGGTGTCGACGCGGTCGGCGGGCGCGGCCAAGGGTGGCAACGAGGTCGCGGTCATGTTCGCGGACATGCCGGTGGGGGTGGCTGAGCCCCTGGAGCGCTTCGGCGTCATCCACGAGCAGATGCAGCAGGCCAAACACAGCGGAACGGTCGAGGGCCTTGACTCACTGCTCGACAACGCGGTGTTCCTGCCGCCGGTCCTGTACGCGGCCGGTGCCAAGTTGGCCGCTCGCACTCCGCAGCCGGCGGTGTCCACGATCACCACGAACGTCCCCGGCCCCCAGCATCAGCTCTACATGTTGGGCCGGCCCATGAGACGGATGCTGGGATACGTGCCGCTGGGAATGAACCAGTTGGTGACCGTGGCGATCGTGTCCTACAACGGGCAGATCTGCTGCGGGATCACCGCCGACTACGACCGGGTGCCGGACGTCGAGGTCCTGGCCGCCGGCATCGAGAACGGGTTACGGGAACTGGTAGACCTCGCAGGGTGAGGGGGTCCGTACGGCCCCCCAGGGGGCAACGGACGGAGGATGTCTCAGCCAACAAATGGCGCCTACGGTCAGGGTCATGGCTGGACACAAAGCGGCAGGTGCAGTGGCGAGCGCGGCGGTGGGAGTTGGCCTCCTGATGGGCGGGGTCGTCCCTGGTGTCGCCGATCAGCCGCCGACTGCGGTGAACGTCGACCGGCCGACCCCCAAGGAACGCCCGACCCCGGGAACGCGCCCCGATCCGCGATGTGACCGTGCCGAGCAGGGTTTCGCGATTGCCAAGGCGAACGTCGCCAAGGCCAGGCAGCGGCTGAAGGCGGCGCCCAAGGCCAAGAAGCCGGCTCGCCGGACGCAGTTGAAGGCGGCGAAGCAGTCCCGCGAGGTGGCCAAGGCGCGCGTGGACGCGTACTGCTGACACCGTCGCAACACAGGTCCTGCGTGCGGTAGACCTGTCATGTGGTCGAGATGGACGTCCCCGGGCCGCGCTCGCCGCATCAGCGCCGGGCAGGGGAGCCGATCCCGCTGACTCGACTGCTGCCGCGCCCAGTGCACTACGTGATGGCCGGCGGAGGATCCCACGGGGCGGTGCAGTGGGGCGCGCTGCAGGCGCTCGAGCAGACCGACCTCGTGCCGGACTCGATCATCGGCACATCCGCGGGGGCTCTGACCGGGTCGATCCTGGCCGAGGACTTCGCGTCCGGTGTGCACCGCATCGCGTATGTCTGGGGTCAGCTCAACATGAGTTTCCTGGCCGGCGACAGGTGGTTGACCCGCAGCCTCACGAGTGTGCGCTCCGTGAGCCTCATGCCGAACACGACCCAAGAGGCCACGCTGCGCTCCATCCTGCACACCAGTCGTATCGAGAACCTCGAGGTCCCCTTCGCCGCGGTGGCCACGGACCTCGCCGACGGCAGTCCCACCGTCTTCGACGAAGGGCTGTTGATCCCCGCGCTGCTGGCGTCCTCGGCCATCCCCGGTGTGCTACCGCCGGTGGAGATCGGCGGGCGGTGGTTCGTGGATGGGCTGGCCTCGGCGAACCTTCCCGCGATCCCCGCCCTGCACAGGGGCGCG
Organism: uncultured Micrococcales bacterium; assembly: GCA_937952095.1. Taxonomy (GTDB): domain Bacteria; phylum Actinomycetota; class Actinomycetes; order S36-B12; family UBA10799; genus JADKAV01. Next base: position 11,729 of record CALFYG010000322.1, read on the forward strand.
GGCAGCATCGTCGTACTGGACACCGGCTCGAAGGCCCCCGGTGAGATCGGGACCACGCCTGCCAAGGTGCTCGGGCGGGTGGGCGCCATCATGGCCAGCAGTCAACGGCGCCGCCAGCTTCGCGAGGCCGCCCGCAACGTCCCGGTCCTGCTCCTGCCCACGCCGGCTGATCTCGGCGGGACGCTGGACTTCGCAGGAACCATGCGCGCCGGGGCCGCGGGGTATGCCATGGCGCGGGCCTTCGTGGCAGACCTCGCCATGCAGCGCCGCCGCCGGCTGCGTCCAGGCCTGTACGCGCGCCCCGATGACCATGGGCTGAGCCCGGAACTGCGTCCACTCGTGCGCGAGGTCCGCCGATGAAGGCCCCCGTGACCGTTGTGACCTCGTTCGGGCTGGCCCGGACGCCGGCTCAGGTCGGCATGCTCGAAGTGCTCACGGAGCGCGCCGTCACCCCGGACGCGGTCGTCGGGTCGTCACTCGGCGCGGTCAACGCCGCTGGTCTGGCTGCAGGCTGCCACCCGGCACAACTGCGGGAGTTCTGGCAGTGGCTTCTGGCCGAGGTGATGGCCAGCCCGGTGCGCACTCTGGCGAAGGGCCTGTCCGCGCGGCAGTCGCGCAAGCAGGTGGAGATGGTCCGGGAGCGTGTGGCGGGGATGCTGCCCGAGCGGTTCGACCAACTTGCCATCCCGCTGCGGCTCGTGGCCACCGACCTCGAGACCGGTGACGCGGTCCTGCTCGACAGCGGCGACCTGGTGCAGGCGGTCATGGCGTCCTGCGCGCTGCCAGGGTTGTTGCCGCCGGTCGATGTCGACGGCGCGCATCTGATCGACGGCGGGCTCGTTGCGGGTATGCCGCTGTGGGCCGTCCCGGACGAGACCAGGACCGTGATCGTGCTGGACACCGGACATGCCGCGATGTCCGTCGACGCCGTGGCCGCATACCGCTGGTGGGAGGTGGCGGCGTTGTCGTACGCCCACCAGATTCGCGAGCAGGCCGTCAACGCCTTGCTTGTCGCCGCGGCCAAGACGCCCGTCGTGATGGTGTCGACCGACTACGGCCGGATGCTCGATGTCGCAGATCCGCTCGGCTGTGTCCAGGCGGGGCGGGACGCCGCTGAAAGACAACTTGCGGCCGTTCCCAACCGGCTGCGGCGCGGCGTGTACAACCTGCCACCCGGCCTCGCCGAGTACGCACCGCTGGCGGCCCTGACGGTGAATCCGGGCCATCGGCCGCCGTGAGCCCCTAGGCTGTCCGGCGAGGGAAGGGATGCCGCATGACGAGCAGCGAGTCCTCGGGCAGGCAGGAACGGCGCCTGGCCGGCAAGGAGGTCCGGAAGAAGGTCCCACGCGAGTCGCTGGGCATGTGGTCCGCCCCGGCGGACAGGCGCGACCCCGTGCAGATCCTGATCGACCAGGGTGACTCACGGGTTCAGGACCTTGTTCCGATCCGCTACGCGCGTATGCTCTCCTCGGAGTTCGCCTTCTACCGGGGCGCGGCGGCCGTCATGGCCAGCGACTTGTCGTACAGCCCCAACACCCACCTCACCGTCCAACTCGCCGGTGATGCCCACCTGTCGAACTTCGGCGGTTATGCTGCCCCCGACCGCACTTTCGTGTTCGACGTCAATGACTTCGACGAGACCCTGCCCGGGCCCTTCGAATGGGATCTCAAGCGCCTGGTCGCAAGTTTTGCCGTCGCGGGCCGCGCGAACGGCTTCGACGACAAGACCCGCGCCGAGATCATAGGCCGCGTGGTGCGCACGTATCGGGAGAGCGTGCAGACGTTCTCACAGATGCCCCGCATGGATGTCTGGTACTCGCGGCTGACCGCGCAGGACATCATCACCGAGTGGAGCAGCAAGGTCGACAAGTCCTACCGCAAGGCCTTCGAGAAGCAGTTGGCCAAGGCCGAGACCAAGACCAGCGCCCGTGCTCTGCAGAAACTGACGACCACGGACGCCAATGGCAACATCTCCTTCGTGAGCAACCCCCCGTTCATGGAGCCGTTCGACGAGGTCGTCGGCGCGGAGGATCGCGACGCCTACCAGCACGCTGCGCAGGCGGCACTGGTCGACTACAGGCGGTCACTGATCTCCGACCGGCGGGTCCTGTTCTCCGGTTACCGCGTCGTGGACCTCGCCCGCAAGGTCGTGGGTGTGGGCAGCGTGGGGACTCGCTGTTGGGTCATGCTGCTCATGGCCGACCAGGACGAGAGCGATGTGCTGATGCTCCAGCTCAAGCAGGCGGAGGCATCGGTTCTGGAGAAGTACCTCGGACCCTCGCGTGCCCACCACCATGGCCGCCGGGTCGTCGAGGGACAGCGCGTCATGCAGGCCGCCTCCGACATCCTGCTCGGCTGGACCCAAGTGTCGGTCAAGGGTCAGGAGGTGGACTTCTACGTACGGCAGATGTGGGACTGGAAGGATTCCGCCGACATCGCCAGCATGGACGCGACGGCGCTGGAGATCTACGCGCACATGTGCGGGTGGACCCTGGCGCGCGCACACAGCCGGTCGGGCGATCGGGTCGCCCTGGCCGGATACCTCGGCACCAGCAACACCTTGGACCGGGTGCTCACCGGCTTCGCGGAGGACTACGCGGATCAGAACGCCAAGGACTATGCGGCGTTGCAGGCGGCCGCTTCGGCGGGTCGCATCGAGGTGGCCGCGTCGGGCTGGTAGGAATCAGGTGTCCCACGACAGGAGGCCACCATGTCCGAGACCGAGATCCCCGAAGATGTCCGCGAGTACGCCGGCGCCGTGAGCCGCATGTGGTGGCTGAGTCTGGTCACCGGAATCCTGTGGTTCTTCATCGCGATCGTGATCCTGCAGATGGACAGCGCGTCGGTCG
>CALFYG010000323.1 GCA_937952095.1 uncultured Micrococcales bacterium
TTCGTGGACGCGATCGTCGAGATCGATCCGCAACTGCACCAGCAGCTCGGTGGCCGGCGTTCGGGCCCGCAGTGCCTCCACGACGGGATTGCGTCCCGCGACGATGTCCTCGGACGGGCGGCGTGCTGGCCGCTTGGGTTGCTTGCGGTCGGCCGACTTGGCGCGCCGGGCGGCTGGATGGCCGGGCCGGTCCTTCGCCGCGGGCGTCGGACCCTTGCCTTCAAGGCCCTTGCGGCGCTGCCCGCCGGAACCGACGGTCGCACCCTTCTTGGAGCCGGTGGAGCGGCGGGCGCCCCGCCGCTGCGAGTTACCCGCCATGGCTCAACTGCCAGATGGTCCCGGTGGGGCGGTCCTCGATCGCGACCCCGGCGGATGCCAGGCGGTCCCGGATCGCGTCGGCTTGCGCCCAGTCCTTGTCGGCGCGCGCCTTCTGACGCGCCGAGAGCAGATCGTCCACCAGCGCCCCGAGCGCGGCCATCGCCTGCTCGTCACCGTCCGCGCCGCCCACCCACGGCTGGTCCAAGGGATTGACGCCCAGCACGGATGCCATCGCACTCACGTGCCGCCACGCGGACAGCGCAGTCTGTTCATCACCTCGCTCGATCGCGGCATTGCCACCACGCACGGTGTCGAACATGACAGCCACGGCCGCCGGCGTACCCAGGTCGTCGTCCATCGCCGCAACGAACTCCGCAGGGCAATTCTCACGCGCGGCAGAGGGCCGTTCCAGGTCGCTGAACCTCTCCAGGAAGGCTGCAACGCGGCGGAAGCCCACCGCGGACTCGGTCACCGCCTCGTAGGAGAACTCGACCATCGACCGGTAGTGGGAGGCGACCATGTAATAGCGCAGTTCCACGGGTGCGACGTGTTTGAGCACCTCCTCGACGGACAGCGCATTACCCAGGGACTTGCCCATCTTCTCCCCGGCCGCAGTGATCCAGGAGTTGTGCATCCAGTACTGCGCGAAGCCATCGCCGGCGGCGTGTGACTGCGCCTGTTCGTTCTCGTGATGCGGGAAGACCAGGTCTATGCCGCCGCCGTGGATGTCGAAGCGAGGTCCGAGGTACTGGGTGGCCATCGCCGAGCACTCGATGTGCCATCCGGGTCGGCCCGGGCCCCAGGCGGACTCCCAGGCCGGTTCACCGGGCTTGGCCGCCTTCCACAGCGCGAAATCCCGGGGGTCACGTTTGCGGTCGTCGTCCGCGGAGTCGGCGGCGGGCTGCAGATCGTCGAGTTTCTGCCGCGACAGTTCCCCGTAGGCCGGATAGCTCCCGACCGAGAAGTACACGTCGCCACCGACCGCATATGCATGGTCGGTGTCCACAAGATGTGCGATCAACGCCAGGATCTGCGGGATGTGGCCGGTCGCCCGTGGTTCGGCCGTGGGAGGCAGGCAGCCGAGCGTTGCGTACGCCCCGGCGAACTCCCGCTCGTAGTGCTGGGCCACAGCCCACCACTCCCGACCCTCTTCGGCGGACTTCGCGATGATCTTGTCGTCGATGTCGGTGACGTTGCGGATCATCGTCACGTCGTAGCCGCTGGCGCTCAACCAGCGCCGCAGCACGTCGAACACCACCCCCGGACGGAGATGCCCCACGTGCGGCGCGGCCTGCACGGTGGCACCGCAGTAGTAGATCGACACCTTGCCCTCTTCCAGGGGTGCGAAGTCACGCACTCCGCGGGTGGCGGTGTCATACAGGCGCAGGGTCACTGCTCAAGGGTATCGAGTGGGCGCACGAGAGCCGTGGCGATCGCCGCGAGCCCCTCCCCACGGCCGGTGAGACCGAGGCCGTCGGTCGTGGTGGCGGACAGGTGGACCGGACAGCCGGCCGCCCCGGACAGCACCGCCTGGGCCTCGGCCCGCCGGCCTGCGATCCGCGGACGGTTGCCGATCATCTGTACGCCGATGTTGACCGCGGCGACGCCCTGATCCTGCAGATGCTCTGCCACCGCCCGCAGGATGGTCAGCCCCGCGCAGTCGCGCCATTCCGGCCGATCGGTGCCGATCAAGCCACCGAGGTCGCCGAGCCCAGCGGCGTTGAGCAGAGCGTCCGCACACGCATGGGCCACGACATCACCGTCGGAGTGGCCCGCGAGTCCGGGCTCACCGGGCCAGTGCAATCCGGCGACCCAGCACGGCGCCTCCGGATCGAAGGCGTGCACATCGGTGCCGATACCGATCATGACCATGTCAACGCTCCTCGAGCATTGCGACAGCGACCGCGAGGTCGAACGGGGTGGTGATCTTGAACCCTTGCGGGGACCCGTCGACCACACGTACTGGGATCCCGGACCGCTCCACCCGCATGGCGTCGTCGGTCACGTCAGGATCGTCGGCCGTGTGTGCTGCCCGCAGCGTGCCCACGCGGAATCCTTGCGGTGTCTGCACCGCCACCAGCTCATCGCGCGGCGGGGTCTCGACGACGACGCCTTCCCGGACGCGCTTGATCGTGTCAGCGACGGGAACGGCAGGGACCACCGCCTCTGATTCGGCGAGTGCGTCGATCACCCGCTCGAAGACCTCGGCGGGGGCGAAGGGCCGTGCAGCGTCGTGGATGAGCACCTGGTCCTCGTCGCCCACCACAGCCAGCCCGGACCGCACGGACTCGTCTCGCGTGGCACCTCCGGCGACGACCACTACCGCTCGACCGGTGAGACCCGCGGCGACTGCCGCCACCTCCGCGGCGGGAACGACCACGACGGTCTCGGTGATCCGCGCCACCGAGTCGGCGGTGTCCAGACAATGTTCGACGAGACTGCGGCCACCGACCTCCACCAGTGCTTTGGGGACCCCGGCCGCCAGTCGGGTCCCGCTGCCCGCGGCCACCAGGATGAGTGCCGTCACGGATGGGCCAACTTCGCGAACACCAACCGCCCATGGCTGGTGGTCGTCACGGAGGTGACCTGCACGCCCACGGTGTCTCCGATGAGATGGTCGGCCCGCTGCACGATCACCATCGTGCCGTCGGCGAGGTGCCCGACGGCTTGCCCACTCTCCTTGCCGGGCCGGGCGAGGTGGACGTCGACGACCTCCCCGGACGCGACCGGGGCCGCCATCGCCTTGGCCAAGGCATGCAGGTTCAGTACGCTCACGCCCGCGAGGCCGGCGGCATCGGCGAGGTGCTGGTCCAGGGTCAGCAGGGAGACCTTGCGCCGAAGGCAGATCTGGACGAGCTTCGCATCCACCTCGCTGACGCCGACCGGGTCGTCGGAGATGATCTCGAGCGGCAGTGTGCCCTTGAGTTGGGTGAGGACGTCCAGACCACGCCGCCCACGCGCCCGCCTGCCCTCCTCGGCACTGTCCGCGAGTCCCTGCAACTCGTCGACAACGGCCTGCGGCACCAGCAGCGTGCCGGTGAGGAAACCGCTGCGCGCCACCTGCAGGATCCGCCCATCGATGGCCACCGAGGTGTCGAGCACTTTCGGCCCCCAGCCCGGGCTCGGACCGCTCAGACCGGCACGTTCGGCGAAATCACCGGGCAACGATCCCCCTCGGGTCCGCGCGACACGGAATCCGGCCATCCCACCGACGACCACCAAGAAGGCGAACAACGGCGCGATGACGGCTGCCGGGCCGATGAGGAACAGCGGCCACGCCACCAGCGAGACACCTGCCATGCCGATCAGCGCCCCCACGAAGCCGGCGACCACCTGATCCGGCGGCAAAGCCGAGAGCTTGTCCTCACCGCGAGAGATGCCACGCATGATCCGGCGGGATACGACTCCCCCGATGGAGAACCCGAGACCGGCACCGATGATCACGCCGACCGTGGTGGCATCGAAGATCCCGAGCAGGAGACCGGGGTTGTCCTTCTGAATGCGGGACCCGATCTGGAATCCGACAGCCGCACCGAAGATGACGAGCAGGAGCCGGAGGATCTCCGCCCCGACATCGGGGACCCGCGACAGTTTGGGCACAGTCGCAGACTAGGAGGCGAGGACCTCGTCGAGGATGATTTCCGCCTTGTCCTCGTTGGTCTTCTCGGCGAGCGCGAGCTCACTGACCAGGATCTGCCGGGCACGGGCGAGCATGCGCTTCTCCCCTGCCGACAGTCCGCGGTCCTGATCGCGCCGCCACAGATCACGCACCACTTCGGCGACCTTGATCACGTCGCCGGAGGCGAGCTTCTCGACGTTCGCCTTGTACCGACGCGACCAGTTGGTCGGTTCCTCGGTGTAGGGCTGGCGCAACACGGAGAAGACCCGCTCGAGGCCCTCCGAGTTGACCACGTCGCGCACGCCGACCAAGTCGACGTTGTCGGACGGGACGCGGACGACGAGGTCGCCCTGATCGATGCGCAGAACGAGGTACTCGCGTTCTTCACCTTTGATGACGCGCTGCTCGATGGACTCGATGCGCGCCGCGCCGTGATGTGGGTAGACAACCGTGTCGCCGACGGAAAATGCCATAAGTGGAGGTGCCCCTTTCCGTGGCTTTCATCGTAACACGCCGTGATGGAGCCGTAAGCGGTCCGTAAAGGACTCCGGCCGCCACCTCGGACCGCGGTCTCCCCCGGCGTCGGTGTGCAGCGGCCGAACGCGGCGCACCGCCGCCTCGCCTTTGAACGCTGTGCACACCCCCGATAGAGTGCGCACAGCATCACTGCCCGGGAGGAAATGACCGTGTCCCAAACTCGTCGTCGTGTGGCCGCCGTCGCGGCTGCCGCCATTCTGGTTCCGACCCTCGGTGGGTGCTGGCAGGGCTTCAACGCGCAGACCTCACAGCAGGCGAATCAGGCCGTCGGCAACGGGACGAACCTTGCCACCGGGGACGTCGAGATCCGGGGCGCCACATGGGTGCGGAACACCGCGAACCCGCAGGAGGCGACGCTGGTCGCCACGTTCATCAACAACGGCGACGAGCCCGACCGACTGGTGAAGGTCGAGGTGCAGCCGACCGCAGCGACCGGCATCACAGCAGGCGCCCTCGAGGTGCCCACCGCAGGCTCGGTGCGCACCGGCTACTGGAGCCCCAACTTCATCAATGTCTTCAACCTGCAGGCGTTCCCGTCGACGTTCGTGCCGACCACGTTCACCTTCGAGCGGGCCGGAACCGTCACCGGTGACGTGATGACGGTTCCGAACACCGGCCAGTACGCCGGCGTGGTGGTCGCGGTGCGCGATCAGTTGAAGCTGCAGCGCTTCGTGGACAAGGCCGAGGAGGCCGCCACCGAGGACGCGACGACCACCGAGAAGGTGGCGAAGGCCAAGGACAAGAAGAAGGCCCAGGCAGAGGGCGAGTGAGCCCGGCTCACGCCTCGAGCTTGTAGCCCAGTCCCCGCACAGTCACCAGCACAGTCGGCTCGGCAGGTTCCGGCTCGATCTTCGAGCGCAGCCGCTTGACGTGCACGTCGAGGGTCTTGGTGTCGCCCACGTAGTCGGACCCCCAGACGCGATCGATCAACTGGCCACGGGTGAGCACCCGACCGGCATTGCGCATCAGGACCTCGAGTAGTTCGAACTCTTTCAACGGCAGTTTCACGGTCTCCCCGTCCACCGTCACAACGTGCCGCTCGACGTCCATCTCGATGTTGCCTGCAGTCAGCGTCGCGTCGGACTTGGTGCCTGGCTCGGCGGTCCGCCGGCGCATCACAGCCCGGATGCGCGCGACCAGTTCGCGCGGCGAGAAGGGCTTGGTGACGTAGTCGTCGGCGCCGGCCTCGAGCCCCTGCAGGGTGTCGATCTCCTCGCCGAGCGCCGTCAGCATCACGATGTAGGCGTCGGAGAACGCCCGGATGCGCTTCGCGGTCTCGAACCCGTCGATACCGGGCATGTTGACGTCGAGCGTGACGACCGTCGGCGCGGTCAGGCGCACCGCTTCGATGCCGTCGTACCCGTTCGACCGGGCCGTGACCTCGAAGCCCGCCTGGTTCAGCACGGTCTCGAGAAGGTGGCGGATGTCGTCGTCATCCTCGATGACGACGGCGCGACGAACAGGCTCCATGGTTGCGATGGTAAACGGGTCTCGGCGTCGGAGGCGGGCAGCGCGCCGGTCAGCCGGCGTCGGTGTCGGTGGCGCGGTGCCGCTCGAGGCGGTCGGCACCCCACCAGGCCAGCGGCAGGAGCCCGGCGGCGATGAGCGCCTTCACGGCGCCGCCGAGGAGGAACGGCCAGAGCCCGTACTGCAGGGTCGTGGCGAGGTCGGTGCCGAGCACGGCCGCGAGCCAGGGCAG
>CALFYG010000324.1 GCA_937952095.1 uncultured Micrococcales bacterium
TCCACGGTTTGCCGTCGCGTTTGTCCTCAAGGTAGAACTTGATCGATGAGACGTACTCGACCTCGGTCTCGGCACCGAGATTATTGTTCATCCGTTTCAGCAGATGGGGCTTCTCGCCGCCCATCAGATCGACGTAGCGCATTGGCCGGCGGGCGTCGCCCGGCAGAGGCGAGGACCATACAAGACAGGCGGTGCCGTTGCTGCGCAGGTCGGCAGTGGCGATGCTGACAATGTCGTCTACGCGCGGAAAGACGCTCAGCTGCTTGGGCTTGCTCCAGGCGTTGCCGGACTGGTTGAAGTAACCCATCAAGGAGTAACAAGTAATGGATGATGTGATTTTTCTGTCGAATGTGCGCCTCTCTTTCCCGCACCTGATCGAACCCCAGAAGCAGGTATCCCCGGAGACGGGCAAGGAGCGGATCAGTTACAACGGTGACTTCATCATGCCGCCCGATCACGCCGGGTTCGCTCAGTTCATGCAGCGGTATGGCGCAATGGCTGCCGAGAAGTGGAAGGAGCACGCGCAGCAAGTGATGCAGATGATCGCTGCGGATCGGAAGTCTCGCTGCTACGGCTCGGGTGCCGAGCGTGTGAACAAGAAGACCTTCCAGCCCTACGACGGGTACGCCGGCATGGTCTATATCACAGCCGGCCGGGACAACCCGCCGCAGATGATCCAGGACAACGGGCAGCCGGTCGATCCTGCGAACACGATGGCCTATCAGCAACTGGCGCGCAAGATGTACGGCGGCTGCCGTGTCAATGTGGCCGTGAAGCCGTGGTTACAAGACAACAGGCACGGGCGCGGTGTTCGCTGTGATCTGATCGCCGTTCAGTTCGCAGGCGATGACACGGCATTCGGTGAGGGTAACATCGATGCGTCCGCGCTGTTCGGTGCCGTGAAGACCGGCGCACCGGTGCCGGGGTTCCTCGCGCAACCGGCCGCCCAGGCGCCCGCGATGCCGTTGCCGCCATTCATGATCGGTCAGGGGTAGGGATAGATGAGTGAGCTTGCGTGGCGCTGTGTCAGATCGCATCCGCTTGGACAACCATCTCCCCTGACCGGATGATGGGGTGGTTGTCCGTTCCTCCATCCTCGCGCCGAGCGGGGAACACAGCATCTCGGCACCCTTCAACTACAGGTAACTGTGATGCGTGACTTCATTTACGACATCGAGACGTACCCCAACATCTTCACGATGGCCGTGGAGCACGCGGACGCACCGCTCCGGTGGGCATTCGAGATCAGCGACTGGCGCGATGACTCCCGGCAGATCATCGAGTTCCTGATGCACCTGAAGGACACCGACTCTCGGATGGTGGGGTTCAACTCCCTCGGGTTCGACTATCCGGTCCTGCACACCCTGATTCGCCAAGGCAAGGCGACAGCCCGGAACCTGTACGACAAGGCTCAGGCGATCATTGGTTCTCAGGACGACGAGGGTCGCTGGAACCACATGGTCTATGAGTCTGATCGGCTCGTGACCCAGATCGACCTGTTCAAGATTCACCACTTCGACAATCGGGCACGCAGCACCAGTCTCAAGGTGCTGGAGTTCAACATGCGCGCTGACTCGGTGCAGGACTTACCGTTCCCGTTCGGCACCAGTCTGACGCGCGAGCAGGCTGAGGTGCTGAAGCAGTACAACGCGCACGACGTCGCCCAGACCAAGCGGTTCTATCACGAGACGCGCCCGATGATCGCGTTCCGAGAGGAACTGTGCAGCAAGTACCCTGGGCGCGACTGGCTGAACTTCAACGACACGAAGATCGGCAAGGACTACTTCATCATGAAGCTGGAGGAGGCCGGCGTCCCGTGCTACGACTTCGGACCCAAGGGGCGCACACCTCGGCAGACCAAGCGCCCACAGATTCACCTGAAGGACGCGATCCTGCCGTGGATCACATTCGAGCAGCCCGAGTTCCAACGGGTGCTGGAGTGGCTGAAGGCACAGACGATCACCGAGACGAAGGGGGTGTTCACGGACCTCGTGGCGCGGATTGCCGGTTTCGACTTTGTGTTCGGCACCGGGGGTATCCACGGCTCCGTGGAGAACGAGATTGTCGAAGCTGACTCCGAGTACGCGGTGATCGATCTCGACGTGTCCTCCTACTACCCGAACCTGGCAATCAAGAATCGGTTCTTCCCTGAGCATCTGGGTCAGGGGTTCTGCGACATCTACCAGCACCTGTACGAGCAGCGGAAGAACTACCCCAAAGGGTCCGCTGAGAACGCGATGCTGAAGCTTGCGTTGAACGGGGTCTATGGTGACTCGAACAACGTCTTCTCGGTGTTCTATGACCCGCTGTTCACGATGAAAATTACCCTGAACGGGCAGCTTCTCTTGTGTCTGCTGGCGGAGACCCTGATGAATCTAGAGGGTCTGAGGTTGATTCAGATCAACACGGACGGTCTGACTATCAGGGTGCCTCGTGGCCTGATCTCTGAGGTCGAACGCATCCGGGGCGAGTGGGAGCAGATGACTCAACTGACACTGGAGGAAGCCCTGTACTACCGGATGTTCATTCGTGATGTCAATAGTTATATCGCGGAGTACATGGACGGGAAACTCAAGAGAAAGGGTGCCTACGAATACGACCTTGAATGGCACCAGAATCACAGCGCCTTGGTTGTCCCAAAGGCGGCAGAAAAGGTACTAGTTGAAGGTGCCCCGATCCGCGAGACGGTCGAGAACTGGCCGGACATGTACGACTTCATGCTGCGCGCCAAGGTGTCGAGATCGAGCTATTTGGTCATACAGTATCCGGAAGAATGGGGTAATACTGACTTCCCTATTCAGAACACCACGAGATATTACGTGGCGAAGGGCGGTGGGCGGCTGTACAAGTGGATGCCCCCGCTTGCGAAGAAGCCTGACCAGTGGCGACGGATCGGAGTGGAGAGCGGGTGGGGTGTCTGTGTGTGCAACGACATCAAGGATGCCACGGCACCTGTGGATTTTGATTACTACATTCGAGAAGTGGAGAAAATCACATTATGTCTGACATGATAAATAACCCACTCCAGACTCAAGTATCGGGGAGTCATTACAAGGACTTGAAGATACAACCGGTCGAGTACATCCACGGTAACGGGATTCCGTTCATCGAAGGGTGCGTCATCAAGTACGTGACCCGGTGGCGTGCGAAGGGTGGGGTTTATGACTTGAAGAAAGCACGACATTTTCTCGACATTCTCATTGATCTGGAGACTCGTGATGCTGGAACGTGACATCGAGAAGAAGGTATGCGATTACGCCAAGGATCGCGGGTACTTGGCGTACAAATTCACCAGCCCCGCACGGGCTGCTGTGCCAGATCGTCTGTTCATCGCGCCTGATGGCCGTGTGTGGTTCTGTGAATTCAAACGTGAAGGTCAAAAGCCAACAGGCGCCCAAGAGCGAGAGCACCAACGACTCCGCGAACAAAAAGTGAACGTCTTTGTAATTGATAACGTAAAT
>CALFYG010000325.1 GCA_937952095.1 uncultured Micrococcales bacterium
ATCGGTGCCCAACAACGCCAGCGTGAGTCTGCTGCTGACCACACCACACGCGAGCGCGGCCTTCCTCGGCGACATCGAACCGGAGGCGCAGCAGGCGATTCTGCGGGCGTGGCCGATCGACGTGGACGTGGCGAAGGTGCCCCACCACGGATCGGCGCAGTTCGATCCTCGACTGCCTGCTGCGGCGAGCGCCCGCATCGCGTTGATCGGGGTGGGCGAGGACAACACGTTCGGGCATCCCGCACCGGAGGCGGTGTCCGCGTGGCAGCAGGCCGGAGCCGCGGTGTACACCACGGCGGCGAACGGGGATATCGCCGTCACCCGGGAACTCGCAGTACAGGTCCGTGGCCGACGCGAGCCAGGACTCGGATGATCACTCCACAGACAAGGAGATGAGATCCCGTTCGAGGGCGTGCAGTTTCTGTGCCGCATCGAGTTGTTCACCCTCGCGCAGGCCACCCTTCACACGGGCATCGAGGTCGGCGAGGATCGTGACCGCCTGCGCGAGTTGGGCGGGCTTCCACCGGCGCAGTTGTGCCCGCAGTGTCCGCAGTTTCCACGGTGGCACGCCGACCTGACGCGCCAGGTCGGCGTCCGAGAGTCCAGGGGTGCTGGCCGACAGCGCGATGAGTTGCCGCACCGACCCGGCCACCGCTGCGACGATGGCGGGACCTGTCCGAGCCCCGTCTGCCGCGATCTGCGCCTGCCGCAGACGCTGGAGGACCTCGGCCGGATGTCCGAGCATCACCGCATCGGCGACTTGGTACCCGGACAACTCCGCCACCCCGCGGAAATACTGGCCCACCACCTGCGCGTCGATCGGATCGGACTGCGCATCGGACGACAATTGGTGGGCCGCGGAGGCGAGGTCGGCGAGGTCGGTGCCCACGGCTTCGATCAGGAGCGCGAGGGCGTCGGAGGTGATCCGTCGCTTCTGCCGCTTGAACTCGTTGGTGACGAACTCATTGAGTGCCCGCCCCTTCTTCAGCGGTTGGCAATCGATGGTCGTGGCGGCGGCCGTCTTGAGATCTTTGAGTGCCGCCTGACCGCCCCGGCCCCCGCGGTGGTGAGCCACCACGGGATTGCTGTCGGCAGCCGCGAGCAGGGCCGCCATGGCGTCGCCGAGTGCATCCGCCTCGGTCACCACCAGGATGCTCCGCGTCCCGAAGAGGTCCTCACCACCGGCTTCGGCGATGCGCAGGCGCACGTCCGAGGACGACCCGCTGATCTCCTCGACGCCGAGGTCGGGGTCGTTCTTCTGCCACTGCCGCACGGTGTCCTCGATCCCGCGCGCGGACAGAAAGGGATCGGAGCCGGTGAGCAGTACGAGCGTCATCGGGGCTCCTCGGAGGTGGACAAGGCGGCGATGAAGGCCTCCTGCGGCACCTCGACGCGTCCCACCATCTTCATCCGCTTCTTGCCCTCCTTCTGCTTCTCGAGCAGTTTGCGCTTGCGGGAGATGTCTCCGCCGTAGCACTTGGCGAGCACGTCCTTGCGGATCGCGCGGATCGTCTCCCGGGCGATGACGCGTGACCCGATGGCCGCCTGGATCGGCACCTCGAACTGCTGGCGGGGGATCAACGACCGCAGTTTGGCCGTCATCATCACCCCGTAGGCGTAGGCCTTGTCCCGGTGGACGATGGCGCTGAACGCGTCCACGGTCTCGCCCTGAAGCAGGATGTCGACCTTCACCAGGTTCGCGCTCTGCTCGCCGTCGGGTTCGTAGTCCAGGGACGCATAGCCACGTGTGCGCGACTTCAGTTGATCGAAGAAGTCGAAGACGATCTCGGCCAGTGGCAGGGTGTAGCGCATCTCCACCCGGTCCTCGGACAGGTAATCCATGCCCAGCAGCGTGCCGCGGCGGTTCTGGCACAACTCCATGACCGTTCCGACGAACTCGCTGGGTGTGAGGATCGTGGAGCGGACCACCGGCTCGAAGACCTCGCCGATCTTGCCGACCGGGAACTCACTGGGGTTCGTGACGATGTGCTCGGTGCCGTCCTCCATCACCACGCGGTACACCACGTTCGGTGCCGTCGAGATGAGGTCGAGGTCGAACTCGCGCTCGAGCCGTTCGCGGACGATCTCGAGGTGGAGCAGGCCGAGGAAGCCACACCGGAAGCCGAAGCCGAGGGCGGCGGAGGTCTCCGGTTCGTAGACGAGCGCCGCGTCGTTGAGCTTGAGTTTGTCCAGCGCATCGCGCAGCACGGGGTAGTCCGAGCCGTCGATCGGGTACAGCCCGGAGAACACCATCGGCTTGGGATCCTGGTACCCGTGCAGCGCATCCTTGGCCGGATGTGACGACGAGGTCACCGTGTCGCCGACGCGGGACTGGCGGACGTCTTTCACGCCGGTGATGAGGTAACCCACCTCGCCGGCGCCGATCGACTCGGTGGGGATCGGCTCGGGTGAGATCACACCCACCTCGAGTGTTTCGTGGACGGCGCCGGTGCTCATCATCCGGATCCGCTCGCGCGAATGCACCGATCCGTCCACCACCCGCACGTAGGTGACGACTCCGCGGTAGGTGTCGTAGACCGAATCGAAGATCATCGCCCTGGCCGGTGCGTCAGGGTCGCCGGTAGGGGGTGGGATCTGGTCCACGACCTCATTGAGCAGATCCTCGACGCCTTCGCCGGTCTTGGCGCTGACCTTGAGGACGTCGTCGGGGGAGCAGCCGATGATGTGTGCCAACTCTGCGGCGTACTTCTCCGGTTGGGCCGCCGGCAGATCGATCTTGTTGAGCACCGGGATGACCGTGAGGTCGTTCTCGAGTGCCAGCCAGAGGTTGGCCAAGGTCTGTGCCTCGATGCCCTGCGCGGCGTCCACCAGCAGAACGGCCCCCTCGCAGGCCGCCAGGCTGCGTGAGACCTCGTAGGTGAAGTCGACGTGACCGGGGGTGTCGATGAGGTTCAGTACGTAGGTGGAGCCGTCGTGGGCGGTGAAGGGCAGCCGGACCGCCTGGGACTTGATCGTGATCCCGCGCTCGCGTTCGATGTCCATGCGGTCGAGATACTGGGCGCGCATGGAACGGTCGTCCACCACCCCGGTCATCTGCAGCATCCGATCGGCCAGCGTGGACTTGCCGTGGTCGATGTGGGCGATGATGCTGAAGTTGCGCAGGAGGTCGGCGGGGGTATGGCCTGGGGCCGGGGCCGCGCCCGCCGGAATCGTCACCCCTCTATCCTTCCATTGCGCGGCGCGCACCCGACTCCAGGGGACCGGCGACGTCACGTTATGCTTATGGGGACGCGGTTTCGCGCTGCCCCGATATCCAGAACGGCACGCACCGCCCTCGACGACAAGAACGACAAGGACCACCGTGGCGAACATCAAGTCCCAGATCAAGCGGATCAAGACCAACAACAAGGCGCACGAGCGCAACAAGGCGGTCAAGAGTTCGCTGCGCACCGCCTCCCGCCGTGTTCGCGAGGCGCTTGCTGCCGGTGACGTCGACCGCGCCGAGGAGCTCGCCCGCGACGCTGGACGCAAGCTCGACAAGGCTGTGAGCAAGGGCGTCATCCACAAGAACCAGGCCGCGAACAAGAAGAGCGCGCTCGACAAGGCCGTCGCCGGCGCGAAGTCCGCCTGACCGTAACCGCCGTTACTGCAAGTCCCCTGATCAGCGCGGGGGAATTCACCGGATGATCCTGCAATGTCCGATCGCTGGTACTAGTGTTGGCCTTCCATCCACCTAACGCTGCCGGAAGGTTCTAACCGTGGCCAACACGACGACAGGGCGCGAGACACTGGGCCAGACCGCCGAGTCCGTCGCGCACATGATTCTCGACCGGGTCGGCGCGACCCCTAACGCTGAGGCATTCCGGGCCCCGCTGCCCGACGACTCCGGTTGGCGATCGCTGACCTGGAAGCAGACCTACGACGACGCCGAGAAGTTGGCGGGCGGCCTGCTCTCGCTGGGCCTCGAGCCTGAGCAGCGGGTCGCGATCGCGTCCAACACCCGGCTCGACTGGATCCTGGCGGACATGGCCGTCATGCTCGCTGGAGGCGCCACGACCACCGTCTACCCGAGCACCGGCGACGCTGACGTCGCCTACATCCTCGGGGACTCCAACACACGCTTCCTCTTCGCCGAGGACGAGAGCCAGGTCGAGAAGGTCCGGGCGCACAAGGACGAACTCAACATCGAGCAGGTCGTCGTGTTCGACGGCGCCGGCGACGGTGACTGGGTCATCAGCATGGACGACCTGCGGGCCAAGGGTGAGGCGTTCCTGGCTGACAACGCGGAGGCCGTGAAGGAGCGGGCCCGGTCGGTCAAGGGTGACAGTCTCGCCACGTTGATCTACACCTCTGGCACCACCGGCAAGCCTAAGGGTGTCGAGCTCACGCACTCCAACTGGACCTATGAGGGTGCCTTCGTCGAGAGCATCAACGTCATCTCGATCAACGACGTGCACTTCCTGTGGCTGCCGCTCGCGCACTCGTTCGGCAAGGTGCTACTGGCGCTGCAGTTGCAGGTGGGCTTCGTGACCGCCGTCGACGGCCGCGTGCCCAACATCGTGGACAACCTCGGCGTGGTGAAGCCCACGATCATGGCAGCCGTTCCCCGCATCTTCGAGAAGGTCTACGCCCGTGTGGCGCAGACCGCGCTGTCCGAGGGTGGCGCCAAGGCCAAGATCTTCACCTGGGCGTTCAAGGTGGGCAACGAGGCCACCGAGAAGGAACTGGCGGGCGAGAAGGTCGGCGGCACGCTGGCCATGAAGAAGAGCATCGCCGACAAGTTGGTCTTCTCGAAGATCCGCGAGCGCCTCGGTGGCAACATGCGCTACATGATCTCCGGATCGGCGGCTCTCTCTCGAGACATCGCCACCTGGTTCTACACCGCCGGACTTCCCATCCTCGAGGGTTACGGTCTCACCGAGACCAGCGCGGCGACCTGCGTGATGCGTCCCGACCGGATCAAGTTCGGGACCGTGGGTGAGCCGGCTGCTGGGACCGAGATCAAGATCGCCGGTGACGGTGAGATCCTGATCCGCGGTCCGGGCGTCATGCGCGGCTACCGCAACCTGCCCGAGGCCAACGCCGAGGTGTTCCCCGGCGACGGCTGGTTCGCCACCGGTGACATCGGCGAGATCGACGACATGGGCCGGGTGAAGATCACCGACCGCAAGAAGGACCTGGTCAAGACTTCCGGTGGCAAGTACATCGCCCCCTCGGCGATCGAGAGCCAGTTCAAGGCCATCAGCGGTCTGGTCGGCAACATGGTGGTCCACGCCAACGACCGCAACTTCGCCAGTGCCTTGATCACGCTCGACCCCGACGCCGCGGCGGCGTGGGCGGCTGAGCACGGCAAGGCGGGGGCTTCCCTGGCCGACATCGCCAAGGACCCGGAGATGCTCAAAGAGATGCAGGGCAGCATCGACGAACTCAACGCCCGGCTGAACAAGTGGGAGACGATCAAGAAGTTCGAGATCCTCGACCGCGACTTCACCGTTGAAGAGGGTGAGTTGACCCCGAGTCTGAAGGTCAAGCGCAAGGCTGTCGAGGAGAAGTACCGCGACATCCTGGACGCGATGTACACCTCCTGATCACACACTGCGAAGGGGCGGCGCCTGCGGGTGCCGCCCCTTCGGCATGTGCGCGGGGATCCGTGGGTGTTGCGCGCCACTGAAGTGCTCGTGGATGTGCGTTCGACCAACGGATGGAGTGCGACACTGGGCCCATGCCCGCGTTGCCCGATGGTGACCCCGCGCCGCCCGACGGTGCGCTGCCGGACGGGTTGGACTGGGACCGGCCTCTGCGTGCGTACCTGCACGTGCCGTTCTGCACGGTGCGGTGCGGCTACTGCGACTTCAACACCTACACCGCCAACGAGATCGGTGGGTTCGACGTCGCCGGCTACGTGCAGGCTGTCGTGCGGGAGATGGACCTCGCGGTCACGGTGGGACAGCCCCGGCCGCTGGCGTCGGTGTTCATCGGCGGTGGTACCCCGTCGCTGCTGGACCCGGGCGACCTGGCCCTGCTGCTGAGGGCGCTCGGTGAACGGTTCGGGCTCGAAGACGGCGCTGAGGTCACCATGGAGGCCAACCCTGAGAACGTCACCCCTGCCGCGCTCCACGCGTGGCTGGACGCTGGTATCACACGCCTGAGTCTCGGCATGCAGAGCGCGGATGAGGTGGCACTGCGGGTGCTGCAACGCGTGCACACCCCGGGGGCGGCTGTGGCCGCTGCCACGGAGGCACGCACCGCTGGGTTCGAGCACGTGTCGCTCGATCTGATCTACGGAGTCCCTGGGCAGTCGGCGGACAGTTGGCGCGAGACCGTCATGACGGCGCTGTCCGCGCAGCCTGATCACCTGTCCGCTTACGCACTCGGAGTCGAGGACGGCACTGCGTTGGCCAGGCAGATCAGGCGCGGCGAGGTGCTACCACCGGACCCTGATCTGGCAGCTGAGCAGTACGACATCGCCGATGGCGCCCTGTCCGAGGCGGGATTCGCCTGGTATGAGATCTCCAACTGGGCCCGGACGGGTGGCCGGTGTGATCACAACATGGGCTACTGGCGCGGTGACAACTGGTGGGGGTTCGGGCCCGGCGCGCACTCCCATGTGGACGGGATCCGCTGGTGGAACGTCAAGAGGCCGGCCACCTATCGGGCCATGCTCGCGGCCGGCAACAGCCCTGCGGCGGGTCGGGAGACACTCACGGTGGAGGATCGGCGCGTCGAGTCCGTGATGCTGGGGGTGCGTCTGGCCGACGGTTTCGATGTCCGCGATTTCCCGGAAGAGCGCGTCGCACACCTGTGGCGCGATGAACTGGTGGAGAACGCCGACGGCGCCCGCCTGCGCCTGACCCGCAAGGGCCGGATGCTGGCGGACGCCGTCGTACGGATCCTGCTGTGGGATCAGGCAGCCACTGGCTGACCTCGCAGCACCTTGTATGCGTAGGTCTGGGCGATCACCACGACCGGCCAGGCCACGAACAGGCCGATGCCGCACAGCAGGGCACCGACGAACAGGATGATCCAACTGAGGATCAGCAGCAGCAGCAGGTTGCCGATGTTGTCCTTCACGAACGTGAAGCTCGCCTTGATCGAGTCCCATGCCCCCAGATCCTGGTCAAGGATGAAGTACACGAAGAACGATCCGAAGAACGCCACGATCAGGCCGGGCAGGATGCACAGCAGGAATCCGATGAACGTGAGGATGCTCAGGATGATTCCGGCAAGGATGATCCGTCCCAGCTTGTGGAAGCTGAGCAGTTCACCGAGAACCAGCGGGCGGCCCTCGGTCAGCGCCAGGCCGCCACGGGCGAAACCGGCCTGGACCAGGTAGCTCCAGATGAAGCCGACGATCGAGAAGAGCAGGGACACGATCGTGGCGAGGAAGCCACCGCCCGACTGCTGGACCACGAAGCCGTTCTCGCCTGAGACGACGGTGGTCTCAGGGCTGGTGATGGACTGGAAGAGGAACTGCAGTCCGTAGATCACGGCGCCGATGAGCATGAACACCAACATCGCGATCAGGACCGGTCCGATGTTCTCCGTGAACTTCTTCCAGCCGTAGCCGAACGCGTCGCCCACGCTGAAGGGCTTCCCGCCCGCGGGCGGCATGCCGCCGCCGGGAGGCGGATATCCACCACCAGGAGGCGGATAACCACCTGGCGGCATCCCGCCGGGCGGCGGAGGAGGCGGCGGGGGCGGGGCGCCTCCCGGTGGCATCCCACCAGGCGGCATCCCACCGGGAGGACCCGGCGGCGGAGGGGGTGGCGGCGGGGGAGTGCCGCCACCGGGCGGGGGTGGGGGAACAGAGGTCCCGCCGGGAGGTTGCGGGGGCATGCCGCCGGGGGGCTGACCCTCGGGGGGTGGTGGGGGTGGGTATTGCGACATCGGTCTCTCCTAGTCCTTATAGACGACAGCTTTGGTGATCTTGTCGGACAGCAGGCACTGCCTGTCCTTGTCCCAGATGGGCCACAGCACGCCCACGTAGCAGATGAAGAAGTCCACATACAGAAGCAGCAGTCGGCCGAACGCCGTGCCGAATCCGAGGGGTTGGCCGTCCATCTGGCCCACGGTGTGCATGCCCAGGGCCTTCTTGCCGATCGACTGCGTGGTGGTGCCTTCCAGGTAGCCCTTGTTGTAGACCCACCAGAGAAGGCCCAGACCCCAGAACAGCCAGTACCAGATCCCCAGGCCACTGGTGGTGGTCACGCTGAAACCGTTCCCGGTGGTCACGGTCTGGGTCTCCGGTGCGCCGAGCAGCCATCCGATCCCGGTCAGGATCGCCAACGGGATGACGTCGATGATGTACGCGAGCACCCGGAGGAACCAGTTCGCGTAGGTACTGCTGGGGGCCCCGCCCATCGGCGCACCCGCCGGCACGCCGGGGCCCGGAGGAGGTGGTGGTGGAGGAGGTGTCCCGGACATCATTTCCTCACTTGGGTCGAGTTGGCCGGAATTGCCGAGCGACTAGAGAATAGTCCGCGCCGAAGAGCAGTTGGGGGATTTGTCTGGTGCCGGGCGTTTCCGTGCGCGCAGCGTCACTGATTCGTCCAAAGCGCGGTGGACTCGCTGCTGCCTAGAGCGAGGAATGCCAGGATCCACAGGAAACTCAGCACGATCGCCGCGATCCCGAGTACGAGTCCGGCCGTGGGCACCCCGGCGGGCAGGCCGCTCATCTGGGCCCGCTGCCGCCCCTTGACACCCATGACGATGGCACCCACGGCCATGGGGATCCCGACCAGTGCGCAGAAGAAGGAGAACAGCACAGCCAATACGCCCAGGACCAGTGCGCCCGAGCCCACACGCTGATTGGAGGGTGGCGGGGTCGTCCACTGCTCGCCCGGAGCGTTCCAGGCCGTTGGTGCGGCTTCGTCGACGAAGTCTTGACGGGGTGGTGGTGGAGGTGTGTAGGCACGGGAATCGCCGGTGTCCGCCGGTCCCGGCGGCCCGAAGTCAGGTTCGTCCTGGGGTCCGCCCTGCCAGTCCTCGCGCGCCATGCTCGCCTCCCGCGCCCCACAGTAGTCGCCCAACGGGCTGCGGCACAGGAGAGCGGTTCGTCTGCCTGCGCACGTGCGTGCGGTGGCGTGGAGCATGGCCCATGTACCGGGATGCACGTACACTGGCACTCAGGACGTCAGAGTGCTAACCAGCCGGTGAAAGGTGATCATGGACGACCGGAAGCTCGAGGTCTTGCGCGCGATCGTGGAGGACTACGTTTCCACGCGTGAGCCGGTGGGCTCCAAGGCGCTGGCCGAGCGGCACAATTTCGGCGTCAGCTCCGCCACCTTGCGCAACGACATGGCCATTCTGGAGGAGGAGGGCTACATCGTGGCCCCCCACACCAGTGCCGGCAGAGTGCCCACCGACAAGGGCTATCGCCTGTTCGTCGACCGCATCGCGCAGATCAAGCCCCTGTCCCCGGCCGAACGCCGGGCGATCCACCAGTTCCTCGATGCGGCAGTGGACCTCGACGACGTCATGCAGCGCACCGTGCGCCTGCTGGCCCAACTGACCCACCAGGTCGCGCTCGTCCAATACCCGACGCTGACGCGTAGTGGGGTGCGCCACGTCGAGATCGTGGGACTCACCCCGCGGCGGGTGCTGCTGGTCGTCATCGCTGACACCGGACGCGTCGAGCAGCGCACGGTCGAGAGTCCCATCGATGTCACTGACGAGGCACTGCTCGACCTTCGGGCCCGGCTCAACGCGGCGGTGGTCGGTAGGTCGTTCACGGCTGTTGCGGATGCGGTCGGGACGATCCCTGACCAGACCCCCGTCGAGTACCGCCCGCTGGCCGCAAGCGTGCTTGCCAGCCTCCTCGAGAGTGTCGTGGAGCGACAGGAGGACCGGATCGTGATGGGTGGAACTGCCAACCTCACGCGGTTCGGCGAGGACTACTCCATGACCATGGGGCCGGTTCTCGAAGCGCTCGAGGAACATGTTGTCCTCCTGCGGTTGTTGCAGGAGGTGGGCGGTCAGGACGACCTGACCGTGCGGATCGGCTCGGAGAACGAAGTGGCGGGCCTGTCGTCGTCGGCGGTGGTGACCACCGGCTACGGCCCGCATTCCCAAAGTGTTGCGCATATCGGGGTGCTCGGCCCGACGCGTATGGACTACCCGGGCACCATGGGTTCGGTACGCGCGGTGGCGCGCTACCTGGGCCGGATCCTGAGCCAGTAGAAGGAAGACGATGGCAGCCGATTACTACCAGACCCTCGGGGTCGCCCGTGACGCGACGCCCGAGGAGATCAAGCGCGCCTACCGGCGCCTGGCGCGGGAACTCCACCCCGATGTGAACCCCGATCCGGCCACACACGAGAAGTTCAAGGATGTGACCGCCGCCTACGAGGTGCTGTCAGATCCCCGTAAGCGCCAGATGTACGACCTCGGTCACGACCCGCGCGCGGGTGCCGCAGGTGGTTCCGGTGGCGCGGGGTTCGGGGCCGAGAACCTGTTCGAAGACCTGATGAACTCCTTCTTCGGCGGTGGTGGTGCCGGGGCCTCCCGGGGCCCGAAACCCCGTACGCGTCGAGGGCAGGACGCCCTGCTGCGCGTCGAGGTCGACCTCTCCGAGGCGGTCTTCGGGACCGAGAAGGAGATCACCGTGGACACGGCCGTGGGCTGCCCGACGTGTCACGGGGGCGGTACCGCCGACGGTGCCGCACTCGTCCCGTGCCCGATGTGTCGTGGGCGCGGCGAGGTGCAGAACGTACAGCGGACCTTCCTCGGACAGGTCATGACCGCCCGGGCCTGTCCGCAGTGCCAGGGATACGGCACGCTCAACCCGTCTCCGTGCCCCGAGTGCGCAGGCGACGGCCGGGTACGAACACGGCAGACGATCAAGGTGGAGGTGCCGCCCGGCGTCGAGACCGGCACCCGACTGCTGCTGTCGGGTCAGGGTGAGGTGGGTCCGGGCAACGGCCCGGCCGGCGACGTCTACGTCGAGATCATCCAGAAACCGCATCCTGTCTTCGAGCGGCAGGGTAACGACCTGCACGTCCAACTGAGCATCCCGATGACCGCGGCCGCGTTGGGCACCGTGATTCCGCTGCAGACCCTCGACGGCGAGCAGAAGATCGAGGTCAAAGCCGGGACCCAGAGCGGCAGTGTGCAGACCCTGCGCGGCCTCGGCGCCGCGAAGTTGCAGCGTTCGGGCCGTGGTGACCTGCATGTGCACATCGATGTGGTCACCCCGACCAGGCTCGACGCCGCCCAGCGTGAGCTCATCGAGCAACTGGCCGTGATGCGTGATGAGGAGCACTTCGAGCCGACGGTGGCCGAACACCCCACGGGCCTGTTCTCCCGGATCAAAGAGGCCTTCAGCGGGAAATGACCGCACCTCTGTTCTACGTCGACGAGGTGGCCACACGCGCGACGATGACGATCCGTGGGGAAGAGGCCAAACACGCATCCGCGGCCATGCGGATCGCGCCGGGCGAGCCCGTGCTGGTCGGTGACGGGAAGGGCACTGTGGCCCGCTGCACGGTGACCTCGGCGGATCGGACGCAGATCGACGTGCGCATCGACGACGTCGATGAGGTCCAGCCGGCGCGTGAGGTGGTGGTCGTGCAAGCCATTCCTAAGGGTGAGCGCGGTGACCTCGCGGTGGAGTTGCTCACCGAGGCCGGGGTGACGTCTGTCGTGCCCTGGCAGTCGGCGCGCACCGTGTCCGATTGGCGTGGCAAGGAGACGGCGAAGCGTCAGCGATGGCAGCGCGTGGCCAGGGCGGCCGCCAAACAATCCCGGCGCGCCTGGCTCCCACAGATCCATGACCACGCCGTGGGCGTGCCACCCGTGCGAGGCGCGGCACTGATCCTGCACGAAGATGCCACAGACAGTCTGTTCGACATCGACCTTCCGACCGGGCCGATCACGCTCGTGGTCGGACCCGAGGGTGGGCTGACCGAGGACGAGGTCGCGAGTCTGCTCGCGCGCGGGGCACACGCGGTGCGGATGGGTCCGGAGATCATGCGGACGTCGACTGCCGGAGCGGCCGCCTGTGTCTGGATAAGGGGCTTAGAAATGCGCCTCGGCTCGTGACATGATCGTGGACATGGCATGCATCTTCTGCGCCATCGCAGGTGGCGAGATTCCGGCGACGCTGGTTCATGAGACCGACAACGTCGTCGCTTTCCGGGACCTCAAGCCGGTCGCGCCCGTGCACGTCCTGGTCATCCCGCGACAGCACTACCGGGATGTGCGCGAGCTCTCCGCGGACGCTGCCACGGCAACTGAGGTGTTGCAGGTGGTCGATGCGGTGGCTGAGGCCGAGGGCCTCGACGGGGGGTTCCGTCTGGTGTTCAACACCGGGGCGGACGGTGGCCAAGAGGTCGAGCACGTGCACGCCCACGTCATCGGCGGCCGGCACATGGAATGGCCCCCCGGATGAGCAGAGCCGCCTCCGCGGACGCCTCGGTCTCGAGCACGATCGTCGTCCCCAACACCCATCCGATGGTCGCGCTGCTCGGCGCCAACGACGAGAACATCAAGCAGTTCGAACGTGATTTCCCGGAGGTGGACGTCCTGGTCCGGGGCAATGAGATCCACCTCTCCGGCGAGGTCACGGAGATCGGGCTCGCAGAGCAGGTGCTCGCCGAGATGCTGTCGATCCTGCGCACCGGACAAGGCCTCACGCCGGACGCGGTCGAGCGTTCCGTTGCCATGCTGCGCAGCGACCGCACCTTGTCGCCATCACAGTTGTTGACTGCGAACATCCTCTCCACACGCGGCAAGGCGATCCGAGCGAAGACTCTGAATCAGAAGCGTTACGTCGACGCCATCGACCAGAACACCATCGTTTTCGGCATCGGTCCGGCCGGTACCGGCAAGACGTACCTCGCTGTGGCCAAGGCCGTGCAAGCGCTGCAGTCCAAGCAGATCAACCGGATCATCCTCACTCGGCCCGCAGTGGAGGCCGGGGAGCGTCTCGGATTCCTGCCCGGGTCCTTGAGCGAGAAGATCGACCCGTATCTACGTCCGCTGTACGACGCATTGCACGACATGATCGACCCCGACCGCATCCCGCAATTGATGACCAGCGGCACCATCGAGGTGGCGCCCTTGGCCTACATGCGGGGCCGCACCCTCAACGACGCGTTCATCATCCTGGACGAGGCGCAGAACACCACCGCCGAGCAGATGAAGATGTTCCTCACCCGGCTCG
>CALFYG010000326.1 GCA_937952095.1 uncultured Micrococcales bacterium
TGGACTCGTCAATGGTCAGTTGCGCCGCGGGGACCGACAGCGCCGCTGAGGGTTGCAGGATCTGGCGCATACGCAGCCCGTAGAACAGGTTGCGCAGGCCCAGCAGGGCGCTGCCCGCAACGGCGGCCACCGCGGAGCCACCCCCGGCGAGCACGGAGACCAGGGCGAATTGGGAGGCGCCGGTGAACATCAGTGCGCTCAGCGCCATCGTCTGCCAGACGGAGAGCCCGGAAGTCACCGAGAGCGCGCCGAATGAGATTCCGTAGGCACCAGTGGTCACACCGATCGTGGCCGCCTCGATGAGCACGCCACGCCGGGTGTCATCGGGGGTCGCCGTACCACTCACGAACGCCTCGCAGATTGTTGAGGACAAGGACAAGCGCACTGAGGATCACGTTCGCCCACCCCGTGCCCTGGAAGAGGTAGAGGACCCCGAACACCAGGTTGATGCCGGCCAAGAGGTTGACGACCGGCCAGGCGAGGTCCGCGCCGGCGAGGATCATGCGTCCCAGCCAGATGTAGCCCACGAAGAGCACCGCGGACAGGGCTGCGGTGATGATCCAGTACCAGTCGCTGACCGCTTGACCGAACAGGATCTGCACCTGCCCGGGACGCGCCAGCAGGATCAGTGAGGCGACAACGGACAGCATCTCGACGACCGCTGTCAGGTAGGCCAGAACCCCCAGCAGGGTGACCGCTGGCGGTCGGGTCCCGGTGGGTGTCATGCGCTGCAGTATGGCAGTGACGTCTACCGTGGAGGACATGGCAGGTCGGGTCGCGGTCGCAGGTGCGGCACTGCTCGCGCTGCTGGTCGGCGCAGTCGCCGAGTTCCAGCCCCCGGCCGCGGTCGCCCGGGATGTGTCGCCCCGACAGAGCCCCCTGGATGCCGACTACTACCTGGTCGACGCCTCCGGGCATTGGGCGGCCCCGCGCTGCATCGGGGACGGTCGTTCTGGGGCCCGCGTGCAGCCGGTGTTCGTCTACCGCAAGGGAGCCCGTAACCGCTTCCCGGACTTCGAGAAGGTGTTGCGGCGCTCGCTTTACCTGAGTACGGGCATCGTGGAGCGCTCCTCCGGTACCCAGCGCACTGTGCGCTGGGTGCATGATGCGACGTGCCAACCTTCCATCTGGGCGGTAGGAGTGCCCGCCGGGAAGACGTACGATCTGGTATCGATCCGCAGGTACCTCACGAAGCGTCAGCCGCGGTTCCGGTCGCCGAATCGGGTGTACACCCTGTGGGTTGACTCCACGACGAGTCCCTACTGGTCGGGTCTGGGCGGGGACAGGTGGTCCGCGACGTGGAGTTCCTCCTGGGGATTCGTCTGGGCCGACACCCACGAGATGATCCACGCCCTCGGCGCCGTTTCCGGCGACGCGCCGCACGCGACCGGCAAGGCGCACTGCTACGACGGCTACGACGTCATGTGCTATAAGGACGGCGGCCCGGGGTGGCGGAAGATGGTCCGTTGCGCATGGCCAGGGGCCCGCTACCGACTCGACTGTGGCGACGACGACTACTTCGCGGTCGACCCCAAACCCCGCTCGTGGCTCGCGCGCCATCCGGGTGCCAACGTCGCCAACTCCCGTTTCCTGGCAGCCGTGGCACCCCGCGCCTTGCCGTCGGAGCCTCCCGCGCCGACTGCCGTCGTCCGCGACCAGAACGGTGTGACATGGCAGCCAGTTCCAGGGGTCCGGTACGACGTGGGGGCGTTGGACGCCGACGGCAGTGTGCAGTGGCTGGCGCAGGACCTGTCCGCGGGAGGCGTCGCGATCGAGTTGCCTGACCCCCGGACAAGGGTGTTCGTGCGCGCAGTGAACGACGCCGGCTACTCCGCGCGGGTCCGAGCCGCCTCCAGGTGAGTGTCGCGCGCGGACCTGGCTCGGGCGCCGATTACCGTAAGACGGTGAAGAGACTCGTGCTGGGGATCCTGGGAGCGGTGCTGGGGCTGCTGGGCCTGGGCCTGATGGGTGGCGCAGCCGTGCTGCTGGGACTGTTCGGCACGGACGGACAGGCAGAG
>CALFYG010000327.1 GCA_937952095.1 uncultured Micrococcales bacterium
CCGGGCAAAGGCGGAACAGGCGGCGCAGGGCTTGGGTATGGAAGCGGTCTTTCCGCCGGGGTTTAAAGATTTTAACGATTTCCACGTTGCGTCCGGGCTGGAAGCGGTAAAGGGATATTTACTGCCCACGGCACAGGCGTATGAAAAGCCCGTGACTGATTCGGTGATTTCCAGACCGCCAGGCATTCTGGGGGATGTGTTTGATTATTATAATTCCACATCTGGAATAGCGCAGCCGGGTTTTGCGGTGCAGACAGCTTTGGCGGTGTGCAGCGTCATTCTGGGGAGGTCATATAAAACCAGTCTTGAAAACTATCCTTCATTGTTTTTGCTTAATGTCGGGAAGTCGGGTACCGGCAAGGAACATGCAAAAACCGTGGTTGAAAAGATCCTGTTCCAGTGCGGCCATGCGGAACTGATTGCCGGGGATGGTTACACCTCAGCCGGGGCCGTGTTCTCGGCCTTGCTGGATAAGCCCCGCCATGTATCCGTGATTGATGAGTTTGGCCGTTATCTGGAAGCCGGGCGGGATATGAAGGGCGGCAACCATAACCAGCGTGAGGCCAATACAAAGCTGATGGAAAGCATAGGCCGGGCGCATAGCGTGATCCGACCCCCGACCTATTCCAGCATGACATTAAAAAAAGATCAGGCCGCTGAATTAAAAAACCGTCAGGTCTTCAATCCCTCGATAACGCTATTGACCATGACCACGCCGGAAACGCTTTTTAGAACGCTGGACATGGGGGCAATCAAGGATGGTTTTGTGAACCGTTTTATTATTAGCGTATCAGACGCGCAAAGATCGGTTAGAAAACACATGCAGCCAATCCCGGTTCCGATGCGAATATCAGAATGGATCAGGGACGTTACAAAGCGTCACGGAAGATTACATTTCGCCGCAGATCCGGCGATACCCGTTGTACTGGAATTTTCAGAGGATGCGATGTGCATCCAGAATGAATTCCAGCAATATTGCATTGATAAGGCGAACTATCTCGAACGATTTGGTATGGCGGAATTGCCGGGACGATCAAATGAAATGGCAATGCGAATCAGTTTGATTGTTGCTCTGGCAAGAAATCCGGGAGCACTCGTTATCTCCGGGCCTGATATGGGATGGGCGGTAAAATATATAAAATCCTGCCTTGAAAGCACGATTGAGAAATTGAAAGTGTCTATCTCATCATCGCAATTTGAGGGCGATAAAAAAGAAATCCTTGCCGATCTTCGGGAACGCGGAGCGGAAGGCATAACATGGACAGCGATGCAAAAGAATGCGCCGTACTCCCGGCATAAGCCAAAAGACTTGCGGGAAATTCTTATTGCCCTGCGCGATGCCGATCTTGCTGCCGACGAGCCGTTTGTGCAAGGCAGGGGAAGGCCGACGATCAAATGGATGGCGATAAAATAAAAAATATTTTATCCATTGACATGGTTATTAACTTGTAATAACAATGTTCCCTAGGAAGGAAATGGAAATGAAAAGGAAAACCTTTTATCTGAGTTTCGATTCTATTAAATGGATCGAAAAAATGGCCAAAAAGGAAAGCAGATCGTTAAGCAACTATCTTGACAATCTAATCCAGAAAATAATCAAGGAGCAAAAATAATGGACTTAACAAATCTAGAGCCAGATGTAACGTCTGCACCACCAAGGCTGGTTGTTTACGGGCCTCAAGGGTCTGGCAAAACAACCTTTGCCGCACAAGCCCCGGCAACGATATTCATGGACATTGAGGATGGCTTGCATGGCATCAAGTCTGCGAAGCAGAGGGTTAAGAACTGGGGCGAAGTGCTGGAAATGATTACCGCCTTGCATCAGCAAGATCATAAATTCAAGACGCTTGCCGTTGATACGATTGATTGGTTAGAGAGACTTATACATACGGATATTGCCCTGAATAACAATGTCAATGCGATTGATGATATTCCGTATGGCCGGGGCTTTAATTATGCCGTGTCTCACTGGGAGACATTCCTGAAAGGAATGACCAGCTTGCGTGATAACAAAAGCATGACGATCATTTTGCTGGCGCACGACAAGATCAAGCGTTTCGATGATCCCATGACAGATGGTTATGATCGCTACATGTTGAAGCTGCATGATAAGGCCGGGGCATTGGTTCAGGAGTGGGCTGATGGCGTTTTGTTTATGAAGGGCAAGACCTTTATCAAGACCGAGAAATCTGGCTTCTCAGAAAAGAAAAAGGGTGTTGATGGCGGGGTATATCTGCACACCACGGAAACCCCTGCTTATCAGGCGAAGCACAGAACGGCTCTTGCTTTACCGGATGAATTCCCGGTTTCTGAAAAAAATTCATGGGGTGACTTTGTTGCCGCCATTGGATCGCGTAAATAACACTTAACAATCAGGAGAAAATGAAATGGTTGCACTACCTTCTACCTACGTTCCGGATCAAGTCGAAGCTGCCACAGGCGGCGGGAGTGTTCCGGCTGGGAAATATCGCTGCGTTGTCTTGGGAAGCCAGGAAAAAGACAATAAAGCCGGAACCGGGTCTTATGTTGAATTTAAATATCAGGTAACAGAAGGGCCGCATAAAGGATCTGATATTTTACAGCGTTTTAATTTCAACAATCAAAATAAACAAGCCGTGGATATTGCCTTCGCGCAATTCAAGCAGCTTGCCGAGGCTTGCGGTAAGCCGGGATGCACGAATACCGATGATCTGAATAATTCTGTTGTCGTGATTACATACGGCCCGCAGAAGAACGCCCCAGAATATAATGAGGTTAAGAAGATTGAACCGGGCACAGCGACAACCGAGGGCTACGTTGCGCCGCCAGCGGTAACGGCCAAGCCAGCGGCGCAAGCTACTGCGGCGGCTGCGTCGAATGATGGCAAGCCTAGCTGGGCGTAACTTTAACGGCGGGAACTGCCTTAGTGCCATTTTTTGGAGAATGAAATGACGAACTTAGCAACAATCGGGCACAATTTGCCCCCGACTGACGAAGAAATTCTTAAAGAAAAACTTCAAGAGCGCAGCCGTAAAGACATCGACCTTATGGCCGCTGTCATGGCTGAACCTGTGCCAGAAAAAATTGATACAGACGATGACGCAAAAAAGGCTGCTGATTTTATCAGCAAGATCAAATGTCTTGAGAAAGACTTTGAAAAAGTACACAAGGAAGAAAAAGCTCCGTATCTTTCCATGGGGCGCATTGTAGACGGGTTTTTTAATTCTCGGATTAAAGACCTTGAAGACTTTCGCAAGAAATATTCCAAGCCTGTTAATGATTTTCTAACCCGGAAAGCAGACGCGGAACGCGAAGCTATTCGGGCGCGTGAAGTTGCGGCGCGAGAAGCTGCTGATGCTCTTGCCGCACAAGCGGCGGCTCATGAAGCTGAAAATATTAAAGACACGGCCAATGAGCTTATGGACTTGGCTGTTCAAGCTGAAAACAAAGCCGATAATCTTGGTAACTATGCTGATAATACTAAAAACGCTACGCTGGCTAAAATCAGAACTGAAAGCGGCGTTGTTTTATCTCAGCGCACGAAATGGGTTGGAGAGCCAACGGATGAAACTTATTCCGGGGTTGATCTAAATTCCATCCGCAAATGGATCAAGCCTGAACATATTCAGCTTGCTATCAATGCAGCGGTGCGTGATGGAGAGCGAAATATAGCCGGTGTGAAAGTTTACCAAAAGGCTGAGATTTAATGAAATCAGAACTCGCAGCAATCGGCAAGGCATTGGACGATAAAACGGAATTGCCGTGGTGGACGGTTGATGACTATGTTGCATTGCTGCGAGATTGTCACACTAAACTTATGAAGATGAAGCCTAAAAAATCTTGCCAGAATTGCAGATTTTTTGATCTGACGAAATGCAATAAAGCAAATGCAATTCCGCCAGATCATATCAAGGCGAAGGGGTGTGAAATGTTTCATGACAATCTGGAGGATATTTTAGCATGATGGCCGGAAAGTTTAACCATGCAGATTTTACCGCTCTTTGCGTCTTGCTGAATAGCAATGTCGGAATGACAGTAGAAGAACATGATAAATATACCTATATGCTGATGAATGCAGCGAATCAATTGCGCTGGCTGGCGGAACAAAAAGGATGCATGTCCTGCAAGTTTTTCTGCCGTGGAACTACAAAAATAACAGGATGCGAAAAAGCGGGAGGAAAACTTCCACCTGATAATATTCAAAAATCCGGCTGTGAAATGCACGAAAACAAGTTTGAGATTCCGTTCTAATCCCCAGAGCTTTAAAGGATAGTAAATGAGATTAGAATTACCTTGGCCTCCGTCGATCCTATCGCCCAATAGAATAGCCCATTGGCGCGTCAAGGCGAAGGCCAAGGCAAAGTATAAATCTGATTGTTACTATCTATGTGTTTCTCAAGAATTTGAAGATGACGGGCAGAACATTCCAATCAAGATCATCTTCCACCCCCCGACGAAAAGATCATTCGATCTTGATAACCGGATTGCAGCGATGAAATCAGGTATCGATGGAGTAGCGGAAGCATTTGGAGTTAATGATAAGAGATTCAGGCCGATGACAGCGGATATTGGAGAAGTTGTTAAAGGCGGAATGGTTGTTTTAATTTTGAACGAAGGAGAAGAAAAATAACCCACCTCAATAAAACGCAACAATATTTCAATCAATTGTGTTTGAATATATGACTTTTTGGCATATAAGGATAATAGGAGAATAGGAAATGACCCGCATAAACTGCATCCCAGTAAACGAACTAACCAACAAGCATCTCTTATCCGAATATCGGGAGCTGCCTCGTGTGTTCAATCTGGCAAGGCCATGCCCTGATGCGCCCAGTCAATACGTTCTAGGGCCGGGGCATGTTAAATTCTTCTTTGACAAGCTGAAATATCTGCAACAAAGGCAAAAACAGATTGTGCAGGAATGTTTAAACAGGGGCTTTAATATCACTCACACCTCTGTTGATTTTGATATGCCTTCTGATCTGGCGAATGACTGGATACCAACACCAGAGGCCATGGCACTGAACCGGGCAAGGATCGTTGCAAGGTTGCTGGTGTCTTGGTGATGGAGATTGATATGTGGAGGGAATTAGAGTGATGGAAGATAAATATAGGCAGCTATCTGTTGAGAAAGCAGAGCTTTCTAATGGCGTTAACGCCTTAAAAAAGCAGCTTGGAATATATGGTAAGGTTGTTAATGGACAGAGGTTTCCTAAGTACATTTTGCATGACCCCGCTTATAGCAAAATGTGCAGTTATAGAGATAGGATATTTGAAATTGAGAAGGAGTTAATAAAACTAAAAAAGAACGGGGTGGCACCAAACAAAAAAGATTTTAAAGACCTTATCTTGAAAATTATAGAAGAAAAAAATCCCGAACTATTTTTAGAGGCTAAAAATCAAGCTTATGAAAGGATGAAAGAATGACCGACCTTGAATCCCTAACCGCCCGGATAGACAGGCTGGAAAATGCGTTGATGACTGCGCTGGTATGGATGGCAGGGAACAACCCGCCGACCGTCACTAATGCGGAGTTATGCGCGATTGATAAGATTATTAAGGGGGAATAAGAATGGAATATCAGGAATTTTTGAGGACTAAATCGCGTATAGATGTTCCGACAGGGTTGCCAACAATCCCGCCGATCAATTCCAATGCGTTTGACTTCCAGCGTGATATTGTGTCATGGGCTTGTCGCCGTGGACGTTCCGCATTGTTTGCCGGAACTGGTCTTGGAAAGTCCCTGATGGAATTATCATGGGCAAATGCGCTTTATGAAGCCACTGGCGAACGCACGATCATATTCACGCCTTTAGCCGTTGCCGCTCAAATGAAGCGTGAAGCGACTAAATTCGGCATTGATGTCGATCATGTATCATCATGTACGGAAAGCAACAAACCGATTTTGATTACCAACTATCAAAAGCTGGATCATTTTGACATGACCAAGTTTAAGGGAGTTGTGCTGGATGAAAGCAGCATCCTGAAAAACCAGTCCGGCCATTACCGCACGAAGCTGATTGAAGTCTGCAATAAAATACCCTATCGACTGGCAGCGACAGCAACGCCAAGCCCGAATGATTATATGGAGCTTGGAAACCATGCCGAATTCTGCGGGATCATGTCATATACGGATATGCTTTCCACATTCTTTGTGCATGACGCAGCGAAAACGCAAGACTGGCGATTGAAAGGCCATGCGGAAGATGAATTCTGGAAGTGGATGGCGACATGGTCGGTCATGCTGCAGAATCCATCAGATCTTGGTTATGACGGGGAAAAATACAATCTTCCGCCATTGAACCAGATCCAGCATACCGTCGGAGCAAAATACGCCCCGAATATTGAAACAGGATTTTTGTTCCCTCTGGAAGCTCAATCCATGTCAGAACGGCTTAAAGTCAGGCGGGCGACGATTGATGAACGGCTTGAAAAAGCCGCAGATATTGTAAATTCACAGCCGCAGGATTCATGGGTTGTATGGTGCAATTTGAATGATGAAAGCGACGAGCTGGAAAAACTAATCCCTGATGCGGTTCAAATCAGAGGGGCAATGACGGAAGATCAAAAAGAAAAAATTCTTGAGGACTTTGCGCTTGGAAATATCCGCATATTGGTGAGTAAGCCATCATTAACCGGATTCGGGATGAACTGGCAGCATTGCAATAATACTTGCTTTGTCGGATTGAATGACAGCTTTGAGCAGATATTTCAATCCATCCGGCGGTTCTGGCGGTTCGGGCAGACCAAGCCAGTCAATGCTCACTTTATCGCTAGCGAATTAGAAGGCGCAGTTGTCGCCAATATCAAGCGGAAGGAATTGCAATGCGAACATATGATGGCGCAGATGGTCAAGCATATGGCTGATTTGAGCGCGGATACGATACGCGGAGCAAAAAGAGATACGTTAACATACATTCCAACACAGAAAGCGGAGTTACCATCATGGATTTAAAAGCAGTCAATCAGGTTATTACCAACGATTACGCTATTTATGAGGGGGATAGCTGCGAATTAATGCAAGCCATTCCGGATGCGTCAATTGGTTTTTCAATTCATAGCCCTCCTTTTGAAGGACTTTATAAGTTTTCTAACTCAGACCGGGACGTTTCAAATAGCGAAGGAGAAACATTCTGGAACCATTACGGATTTATCATTGATCAGCTTCTACGGATTACAAAGCCGGGGAGATTGGCCAGTGTCCATGTTATGCAGTTGCCTACCAGCAAAACGCGGGATGGTTATATTGGAATGCGTGATTTTCGCGGTGAAGTCGTGCGGGAATTTCAGAAGCGAGGATGGATATTTTCGAGTGAGGTTTGCATCTGGAAAGACCCAGTAGTGGCGCAGCAGCGTACCAAATCAATCCGCCTTTTGCACAAACAGATTGAAAAAGACAGCTCAATATCCGGGCAAGGATTGGCGGATTATATTGTTACGTTCCGCAAGCCCGGAGAAAATATGGAACGGATTAGCGGGAAGTTTGAAATATACGTTGGCGAAGGAAACGCGCCGGAACCTATTGAAAGCAGATTGCGCCGTCAATCACAGGCCGATGCGGAGAAATGGTACAGCATCGAGGTGTGGCAGCGATACGCCAGCCCGGTATGGATGGATATTAGTCAATCAAGAACATTACAATATCGTGGTGCAAGGGACGAGAAAGACGAGCAGCATATCAGCCCCCTGCAACTTGATGTGATTGAACGCTGCATCCATCTATGGTCTAACCCCGGAGATATTGTTTTTACCCCGTTTATGGGGATTGGCAGCGAGGTTTATGGCGCGGTTGAGTTAGGCCGTAAAGGCATGGGGATTGAGCTGAAGGCCAGTTATTTCCGTCAGGCTGTGAAAAATCTTTCTGATGTCCAGACTAACAGAAACGATTTATTGAAGAACGCATCATGACATCATCGCAGATCAAAAAACTACGATCACGCCTAGACCTAACACAAGCTGAACTCGGCAAACTCATGGGTTTATCCGCCAGGACAGTCATGCGCTGGGAAGGCGGAAAGGCCCCTAACCCGACGCAGATTGCGTTTTTAAAACATTTGGCAAGAACGCAATAAAATTTCAATATATGGCCTTGCCCTATGTGACAAACTGGCGTATAACTATTTCTAACGAAACACGGAGAAAACAAATGAGCAAACTTTTACAGAATTTTGAAGCTAACCCAACAAAAGAAAACGCTAATAAGGTTGTACGCCATGCCATGAAACATATGATGAGCTTGACGCTGTTAAACTCGGATCAGATTGCAGTTTATGACCGAGCATATAAAATGGCTGGTGTGTAATGACAACAGAACATTCTCAGCTTCTTGATAACCTGAAAGTCTTCGTCAAAGAAAACCGCCATGTTATTTCCAAATGCAGGTTTCAGGATGAGTTTTCTGCGATTGAGGTCGAACTGCAAGCCGTTATTGATAACGCGAATGAAGCGCAGGAGCAAAGAGATCGTGAAGAATATATTCGCTGTAACCGTATCTGTGGAGAGCAATTGGTATGACAACAAGATCGCAACGTAACTGCCGAAAGAAAAAAACATACAAATCACGATCAGAGGCAAAGGAAAAATCTATGTTTTACAAAAAACACAACGGAACGAAATTGAGGCCGTATAATTGCATCGAATGTAATAATTACCATTTGACAAGCAACGGAAATATCAGGGCCTTCATCATGGATGCAGTAACAGGGATAGCCATGATCGGCATGTGCGCGGTCTGGTGCTTTGTTATATATGCGTTTGGGGGTTAGGGGATGAACAACGAATTGAATGAAATTGCTGGTGGATCGAAGTTTACTGAATCTCAGATGATCGCCCTGCGATACATCAGGGACACGCTGGAGCATGTAAAACTACTGGCCGTACGGGAAGGGCTGATTATCGCTGATGATATTCAAGATGCAATCGACGCGGTGATGTCATGAGTATTATTGACGAACTTAACAGACTAAAACCGGGTGAAAGACTTGTGTATCTCGTTAATGACACGGGATGGTCGGGGAGGTTTGAACATAGGGAATTGTTCAACTGGTGTCAGGACGCACAAAAGAAAGGCACTTATGATTTTGTGCAGAGAAAGATAGCTGTGCCGCGTCATGCGCCGGGATTGTTTGAGTACATTGCTATCAAAAAGGCGGTTCCGAAGCCGTCGATATGGAGGAAAACATGAAATATATGATAACCGTTGACGGTCATAAAATAGAACAAATTGAAACGGCGAATGTGATCCATCACATCGAGGCTGAGAAGGTCTGTTACGAATGGGCGAAAGAGAGATTTATATCAGAAAAGGGTGTCAGGATGGTGAGATTATGAAAGTTTTTGATTTAACCGGGCCTGATGATCTTGATCCTAAAACCATCGTCGCCGATCTTATTGAATTATGCACGATGGCAGCAGAAACGAATGTGATCCGGATCATTGATTTTGATAGAAATCCCAGCCATGGGGCTAGATTCACGTCGTAGCAAAATGGCAGGATGGTGGCGGGGGATTCCTCACAGTGCATGTGCTAATCGCTGTGTCAGAATCACAACACCCCGCCCCCTTTCTAAAGCAGATTGCGGTCTGTTTTGGTGAGGAATTTAACCACTAGAAACTAAGGAGAATGAATTGAATATCAACGATCTCACTATCGGCCAAGCGAAAGAACTCTCTTCCATGCTGCAAGGCCAAGCGGCTAACACTGGATTGAATAATTACGCTATCGGTAAGAGAGTCATCATCCGTACCTATACCGCTGGTGTCTGGTTTGGAGTTCTGGATCAGAAATCAGGAAATGAGGTTATCCTTAAAAACGGTCGTAGATTGTGGCGTTGGCACGCAGCGGAAAGTATTTCCCTGAGTGCGGTTGCAGTTTATGGAATCAATGCGGATAAGAGTTCGCTTGCCCCGGCTGTTGAAGTGATATGGCTTGAGGCGATTGAAATCATCCCTGTTACCGATAAAGCGGCGAAAACGATTGAGGGCGCAAAAGATGCCAAGGCTCAATGATTTCATTGCCGCCGGCTCCGGCTCCGGCTACGGCTCCGGCTCCGGCGACGGCTCCGGCTACGGCTACGGAGAGGGATGGTGACCGTCTTGGAGAACGCCCACTCCATTGTCGGTGTCGGCCCCGACGACGCCGCAGCGATCGCCCGAACCCGGAACCTGGTCGCCGCCAGGCTGGCCGAGGTCACGTGGGACTCGGAGCGATGAACGTGAGGGAAGTGTCGGAATCCGCCGGGCTGACCGTCGAAGAGTTGGACGCTGCTCTCGACGTGGTCGGATGGATGCTGGAGCATCCGTCGTACCGGTACGACGAGGACACGGCCGCGCTCCGCCACACCCGGACTCTGCTGCAGGTCGAGATGCAGTCACGCTCGCAGCCCGACGCCTACCGCCGCCTGGCCCACGACCTGCTCAGCTTGCGGGACGCCGACCCCGCCGCATACAGGGCGCTCATGGCCCGTCTGGACGCCGACCAGGGAGGCAACCGATGACCGACACGACCGACGACGACGAGAGGGCGGCCATCAGGGGCGAACTGCTCGCCACCCTGCGGGTGACCGCCCCGAAGATGGCCGCCAGGCTGGACGATCACTGGCGGGAGGAAGGAACGACCGTCCAGATGCCGGTCGACCCCGTCCCCCGCACATGCAGCGTGTGCGGAGAGAAGATCAAGGCCCGGGCCGAAACGTCGGGCAGGTTCCGCACCGTCAACTGGGTCGACAGCGGGGGTTCGATCGCCGGACCGGACCCGATCACCGGCCCCGACCCGTACGGGCGTCTCGCCGAACTGGCCGACACCGACCCGGCTGCCTACATGTACCTGCTGACACGGGTCGAACAGGGGTTCACGCTCCACGTCCACCGGCCAGCACCGACCGAACGCACCTACCCGTCCGACCGGTCCTGACGCCGCCCCAACTCACGCAACACCTGAGACACCCGCGACACCGTCACCCCCAACTCGGCAGCCACCTCGGTCGCCGTCCACCCCGCCAACAACCGCCACAGAATCGACCGCTCCCGCTCCGACGGCCGAAACGACTCGACCAGCACCGACAGCGACTCTGAGTCCCACACCCCGAACACGTCGACAGGGAAGCCGTCCAACGACACTTCCGAGGACCGCTGAGCGTGACGCACCGTCCCCGGACGCCCCACCGTGCGCCGCAGATCATCCACCACCCGCCGCCGGGCATGCACCACCCGAGCCCCCGTCGACAAACCCGACCCCTCCGACAGCCACAACGACACGGCCGCCACCTGCACACAATCCTCGTACAACGGCGAGAACCGCCACGGCGCCGCCGCCTGCCGCGCCAGCCCGTATAGGTCGTCCCCCACACCTTGAAGGCTACGAGGCGGCCGGGTCCGACGCCCCTCCGGGTGGCTGCACCGCACGCCGAATGGATCGGGCGCCGACTCCTGCCGATCGACAAGGCGATGTCATCGGTGGGTGTTGCGGCGGCCGACCCCGCGGAGGATCTGGCACACCCGTGACGGGGTGACGTTCGTGCGCCGCCCCCGATCTCGGCCAACGCCGCACCGGCAGCACAAGCCAGCAGGTCCTTCGTGGTCGGGGGTGCCCTGTCACGGCCACGAAGCCCGCCGTGAATCCGTACAAGTCACCCCCCCCGGTAGCCTAAGAAACCGGGCAGACCAACCCCGAAACACCGAATACGGCAAACCGACAGGGGCCAGCCCAGCACAAACACCGATAGGTGGAGGGGGTGCCATCGTGGTTACAGCAGAACAGCGGGGCGAGATCCTGGCGATGCTGCGGCGGAAAGCGCCGGTGACGGCGGCCCGGCTGGAGCGCCAGTGGCGGGAGATGGGGCTCGACATCGTGGAGAAGCGGCCCGACAGCTAGGCATTCCCGGGTGCGATGCTGTCGGGGTCGACTCGGGGTCGACGCTGGACAGTGATCCGAGGAGGCCCGGTGCCACTCAACCGACGACGCTCTGGTGAGCCACGCACCGCCGCAGTGGTGGCGGCCTCGGATTTGCGGGGGCGGCTGCGGTCGTCGGCGAAGGCCCGGACGTGGCAGCAGAAGGTCATCAGGTATGACCGGGAGGGTCCGTCGGTCGCCGGGTACTACCTGGACACGGTGCAACTGCTGGCGACGTTGTGCCCGCTGATCGGTGAGCGGCGCGAGGCGGACGGGACGTGGTCCCGGGTGAACGACCCGGTGGTGACCCGGGCGATCGCATCCTTCTCCAGCCCGATGTATTCGACGGCGGAACTGTTCGCCTTGCCGGTGCGGCACTTGGATGCGATCGGCGAGTCGTGGGTCATGTTCTCGGCCGACATCGGTTGGTGCGTGGCGACCGTCCCGAACGTGAAGATCATTCACGGCGGGAATGCTGTCGAGTTCACCGACCCGTACGGCCTGACTCGGCGGGTGCCGAAGGAGCGGGCGTTCCGGTTGTGGACCCAGGACCCGTACGAGCCGTGGCTGCCGACGTCGGCGATGCAGCGTGCCCTGCCGGACTTGCGGCGCTTGGACGCCGCCTGCCGTAACCAGACCAGGTCGGCGGAGTCGCGGCTCATCATGAACGGTCTGGTGGCGTTCCCGCCGGATGAGGGTCCGACCCGTGCCTTGGGCCAACCGGCGGACGGGCGGGTGTTGACGGGTGTCGAAAAGACGGTCGATGACTTCATCACGATCGGGCAGGAGGCGTTCAATGACGACGACAGTCCGGCAGCGTCGATGCCGTTCCCGTACATCGGCGGGAAGGCCGAGTACGTCCAGGTTGGGCGCCCGGTGGACGAGCAGGTGCTGGAGGTCGAGAAGGCGGCGCTGGAAGCGTTCGCCCGGGGTGTCAACTTTCCGGCACAGCTCCTGACGGTCGGCCCGGGTTCGGCGAACCATTGGAACGAGTGGATCCTGCAGGAAGTGCAGCACAAGATGGGCTTGGCCCCGAAGCTGCGGCCCGTGTGCGATGCCCTGACGACGATCTTCCTGCGGCCGCTGCTGGAACGGATCAAGACCCGGGTGACGTCCTGGGACCTTGACCCGTCGGAGATCCGGCTCGGGTTCGACCTGGACTTCCTCACGTCGAAGCCGGACCAGTCGGCGCAGGCGTTGCAGGCGTGGGCGCAGGGCATCGTCGGCCGGGAGGGTGCAGCCCAGATGCTGAAGGTCCCCGAGTCGTGGCTGTTGCCGATCCCCGACGGGATGACCGAGTACGAGCATTGGGAGTTGGCGACCGGAAGCAAGGGCGCCCCGTACGCCGAGGTGGACGGTGACGGCAAGCTGATCGTCCCGCCGCCGGATCCGGGTATGGGCGGGGATCCGGGTATGGGCATGGACCCGTACGGCGGGGATCCAGGCATGGGCGAGGATCCGTCGGCACTGGACGAGGCCCCGCCCGACGGTTCCGACGACCTGTTCTCTGCCCCGTACGACCCGCCCCGGGCTCGGATGTCGGCCGCATCGGACCCGAACAGGTTGAACGTGCTGTTGGCCGAGCTGGTCATCGTGGACGACCGCCTCACGCAGAACCTGTCGGGCGTCAGCCGAGTCCTGTCCGAAGCGATCACCGTCGAGGCCGTCAAAGAGGGTCTACGGGCGATGGACCGTGACGACCCGTTGCGGGCCGAGTTGCGGGAGATGCCGTCCCAGAAGGCGTGGCGGGAACTGCCCGACGAGGCCAAGGCGCAGGTCGACACCGTCGGGGTGGCGGAACGGACAGCGGCCAAGTACGAGGGGATCGTCTCCGGGTTCCTGTCCGAAGCGGCCGCCGACGCCGAGAAGGCGTGGACGATCTTCGGGGTGCCCGCCCCCGAGTTCCTGGTGGCCG
The DNA here is from genome assembly GCA_937952095.1 of uncultured Micrococcales bacterium. Classification (GTDB taxonomy): domain Bacteria; phylum Actinomycetota; class Actinomycetes; order S36-B12; family UBA10799; genus JADKAV01. Next base: position 13,785 of record CALFYG010000327.1, read on the forward strand.
CCGGGGCGACAGCGTTCCTGGTGGCGACGGTGGACGCCGCCGCCGGATTCCTCGGCGGGGTCACGATCGGACCCCTGAAGGCCACGTTGGATGCAGCGCAGGCTGGTCTGTTGACGGCGGCTGTCGTCGGTCTGTTGCCGGTGCGGGCTGCGATGGTGGCCGCCGCCGGGGCGAGGGTCGACTTGGACGGCCGGGTGGTGCAGTCGCCGGGCGGAACCCCGTACGGGCCGGGTGGCGGGCCGTGGGAGGGTGCGTTGGGTATGGCGCTGGGCGACCCGTCGATCGCACAGATTCGGACGGTCGCTGAAGAGGAAGCGGCCGGGACCCCGGGCGAGGGACTGTCGGATTCCGACACCCCTTCTGGCGGGGGACCCGGATCCGGGGGTGCCGGGCCGGGAGCCACTCCTGGTCAACCGCCCGGGGGTGCCCGGACGGCCCACGTCCAGTTCAGGTGGGCGCACGGGTTCTTCGGCAACCCCGAGACGCCGTTCCCGCCGCATGAGGCTCTCGACGGACGCCGGTTCGACTCACTCGCCGACGTGCCCTACGGCCTGTACCCGGGTGACCATGCCGGATGCCGGTGCGGGTTCATCCCCGAGATCAAGGTCGTGTGATGGCGAAGCTGCCCCGAGACGGCGATAGTGACGGCCGCATCTTCGACGGCACGAAACGGGAGATGCCCGCCCCGACGAAACTGGTCGAGGTGGCCGAGAAGGCCGCCCGGGTCGTGGACGATGTGGACGATGTGGACGATGTGGACGTTCCGTCGCGGGTCAACTCCGGTGACGCCGACCGGCCGCTGGTCGACCCCGATGTTGTGGCACCGGGCGGATCGATCGGTCCGACAATCCTGTCCGAGCCGTGGCCGACCGGTCCGCCCAGTCCGAACACGGGGTGGAGGCTGCCGTTGGACGACGTGACCCTCCCGGGCGGTCGCCGCGTGAAGATCGTGTCCCACGGGGGCGACTCCCGGGACGGCTACTACTCGTCGTCCTATGTGGCGTTCGACGCTGACAGCGGGGGCAAGCTCGGCTACCTCGACTATCAGCTCGGCCACGGCGAACTGCACATCGGCATGGTGTCCACCAACGACGACGTTCGGGGCGAAGGCGTCGCCGACGCCCTTCTCGGCCGCACGCTCGCCGACGCCGACCCCGGTTCGACCGTGTTCAGCGGGTACAAGACGGACGAGGGTGCAGGTTGGTGGGACCACGTCGCCCCGATCCTCGCCGATCGTGGGTTCGAAGTTGGCGACCCCGGATTCGCCCTGGACGCCCCGGACGCCCCGGACGCCCCGGACGCCGGTGGTGAGCGGCTCGATCCCTTGTCGATCACCCGTTCAGGCAGCCCGGTCCGTTGGAAAGAGGGTGGATGGCAACCCGGCACCCCGACGCGTTGGGTGAAGGGCGACGCCTCCCAACGGACGATCGACGCCCGGATGCGGGCCGTGCGGGCGCTCATGGAGGACGAACTGCCCCAACTCAAGGGCAAGAAGTTCACGGTCGACACTTGGCTCAACTACGACGAGTTCCATGCTGACCACCCGTACGGCGGTGACGCTGCCGGGGTGGCCGGGTGGCGGCCCGAGCTGGGCGAGCACGGGTCGGTGTACGTCTCCCCGGAAGTGACCCGGGGCCTGGCTCGCAACGACCGGGAGGCCGTGCGGGACTGGCGGATCGTCATGCACGAACTGGTGCATGCGGCATCCCCGCAGACCGTGTCGAACAGCGGGCCGGAACCGGTCATGGAAGAAGGGATGGCGGAGATCCTCTCGGCCGACATCGCTGCCCGCCGCTTGGACCTGGCTGGGTTCGCGAGCGACGGCCGCCACGGCGCCCCGAAGTGGACCGAGATGGAAGGGCTCGCTGTTGGCGCCAACTACAAGGACCGGGTGGCGGCGCTCATCATGAACGCCGGGCAACGCACCGGCTGGGACCGTGACGCCACCCGGGCCATGCTGCGCGACTGGTGGGACGGCGGCAGCTACAGCCCTTATTTCCGGCGGATCGAACGTCGCGACGACGGACTCGACCCGGACGCCTACACGGCGAAGCAACGCGACGAGATCAACGCCCGGTACGACGACCTGATCGCCCGGCTCCCCGAACACGCCGACGAGTACGAGGCCGACCGGGCACGCGAACTGGCTGACGCGACGACCCCCGACGGCGACTGGCGCTGGCAGGCCAACCAGGAATGGGAGAAGGGTGTCGAGTCGGCCCGCTCCCACGGCGTGGACGTCGACCGGATCCCGTTCGACTACACCAACGAGCCGTACTGGGACCTCGCCGACTCCAGGGAAGTGGTCGCTGAACGCGACACGGTCGGAGCGTCCCTGCTCTACTGGCTGCTCGACGGGTCCGACGGGCGCACCGCCGAAACCGCCACCACGGTGGAGGCCCCGACGACCGAACACCCGACCGGGGACCGTTTCGGGTCGCTCGCCGATGCCACAGGTGCGGGGAAGGTCACGGTCACTGACGCCGACGTGAAGCCCGGCATGGTGACCGTCGACAACGGGGGCGACCCGTTGCTGCACATCCAGGCTCCGGGTGACAAGCCGGACACTTGGGTAGCGGTCGACGGTGCGGGCGGTGGCCGCACATACCGCCTGCCCGGATCGGTGGACGTGGCCGCCATGGCCCGGTCCGATGACCCGGGGGCAGCGTTGGCGGCCGATGCGGCGCTGCGGGGACCGTGGCGCAACCGTCGCCCCGTGTCGGCCCGGCGACGGTCACAAGCGTTCAACCTGCTGAACGAGGTGCAGGCTGCACCGATGGCCGACGAGCCACTGGTGGCGGCACCCGACCCGGACGTGTTCGACGGCTCCGACCTGAAGCCCGGCGACCGGTTCGACGTGCCGGTCATGTCGGCGGTCCCGGCCGATGGGGCGTGGCCGACCCGCACCGGGGGCGACCACACGGCGGGACTCGCCGAAGGGTGGGCGAGGCTCGACCCGGAGACGCGTGGTCTGCTCGACTCCGGTGACGTCGAACAGATGGGCGCCCGCATGGCCCCGGAACCCCGGACGGTGCTCCGGTTCGACACGTCGCGGGCTCTGCCTGGCGAGGGTGGCAGTCACACCGTCACCGGCCGGTTCGTCGTGGACGGGGTCGAGGACGTCGAGGATCCCGACGGGCTCCCCTACTGGGACGGTGCCGGATTCCGGCAGTCCCCGGCCCGGGTGGTGCGGGCGCACTGGGTCGAGGACGTGGACGCTCCTGACGGCCGCGGGCCGGTGGCGACCCCGCCGGGGTGGACACGGCAAGGTCCACCAGTGTTGGACGATTGGACGACGCGCGAACCGGTCGGCGGGTGGGCGAGCGAGGCGGACCGGATCCGGGCGGCGCAGACGTGGCCGACCGGGTCACAGGCGGTGACCTTCACTTTCGGGGACGGCGACGGGCGCGTCGACATGGCGGTCCATGAGCCGTGGCAGATCGACCAGCAGAAGCTCGCACAGTTGGGTTCGACGGTGGCGACTCTCCAGCGGTCGTTCCAGCCGCCGGTGCCGTCGAGGATGAAGGCCCCGGTGCGGCCGGTGACGGTGGATGTGACGCCGTTCCCGGGTGGCGAACAGGCGGCGGCTGTCACTTGGCCGGACGACCGGCGCATGGTCTACGACTGGTCGGCGCTCAAGCCGGGTAGTCGTGCCGACGTGATGGAGCCACCGTGGACGGTGCGGAACGCGACCCGGGTGGACGACGTCGACTACATCGCGACCCATGAGTGGGGGCACCTGGTCGACCCGGAGGGCAAGTGGTCGACGAAGGCGTCGCTCCGTAAGCCCGTGTCGGGTTATGCCCGGTCGGCGATGGATTCGTACCGTGCCCGGGGCGTGAAGCGTCGCCGGATCCTCGGGGCGGAGAACTGGGCGGAGATGTTCGCCGATTGGGCGATCAACCCGGACACGGCGGATCCCGAATCACAGGAGGTGGTGGGCCTGGCCGGGTTCCCGGTGCCGGTGCCGCCGATCGCCGACCTGCCGCCGGGTGGGGGTCTGCCCGGTGGGGCCGGGGCGGTGGTGGCTGCTGTGGCGGCCGGTCCGTCGTGGCCGGGTGACATCGTGGTGGACCGGTTTGACGGCCGCCCGGTGGATGAGCGTCTGGTGCGGGACGCTTACCTGATCCTGGGTTTGACTCCACCCTCTGCTAACATGCCAGCGTCAACCGACGACGAAGGAGCCGACAGTGGCCGACGAACCGACCGACCCGCAGGGCCGGACCCCGCTCGGCGTGGTCAAGACGACCAAGCCGTGGAAGGACATGACCGACGAAGAGATCGACGCCCTGTCGAAGAAGCTGTTCGAACAGATGAAGTCGAAGCTCCCGCCCGCCGGGCAGGAGTGACGATCGCCGGGGAAGAACCGACCGGGGCCATGGTGGCCCTGGTCCCGGCGCGCCCCCAGGCCCTCACCGTGGACGGCGGCGAGGAACTGGGGGCGCTGCACCTCACCCTCAAGTTCCTGGGCGATGCGGCCGACTGGCCTGCCGACCAGCGGGCGGTCGTGGAACGCACCGTTGCCGACTGGGCGGCGCAGACACCCCGGTTCACCGGCACGGTCGGCGGCGCCGGACGTCTCGGCACCGACGGGGCGATGGTCTGGCATCTCGACGTACCGGGACTCGCCCGCTCCCGTGAGGCCCTGTCGGCGTGGATAGATGACCGCACCGATGCCGACACGTCGGACCGGTGGGACGGGTTCACCCCGCACGTCACGTTCGCCTACGACGACGTCGACCTGCCCGACTTGCCGGACGGTGACGTGCCGTTCTTCGACGCCGTCGTGTGTTGGGGACCGGACCGGACTGTCGTCCCCCTGTCCGGCACGCTGGGACGCTCTGCGGCCGTTCTGGCCCGCGACGGCGACGGCGACGGGTTCATCTATGACGGCACGAAGCGCGAGATGCTGGCACCGACCCGGATGCTCGACATCGACATCGACATGGAACTGGAAGCCGACGCCATCGGCGAACGGCGCAACGCTCCGATCGGACGTGTGCAGCCGGTGACCAGGGGATCTGACGTCGCACCGAAACCGGCGGTCGACGCCGACTTCGGGGCCATGCGCGACGACGCCCCGGCGACCAAGAGCGGCAAGAAGGCCGCCAGGCCGGGCGGCAAGGCTCTGATCGCTGCGACGCTCGGTGACAGGATCGGGGCGAAGAACGGGACGGTGGCAGGCGTCCGCCACATTGAAACGGCCGAAGAAGCTGTCCGTCAGTTCGTCGGCAATCTGGAGGTCGTCTATCAGGCTGCGAAGAAACGCAAGGGGTTCATCGCCGGGGCCAGACAGTGGTACGACCGGGCGCACGACCGGGCCGTCGCCCTGGCCGACAAGCTGGACATGCACCCCGACGGCGGGGCCGCTGTGCTTGCCGCCCTGTCACCAAACATGGACTGGAACTACAACCTCGCTCAAGCCGACGCCCTCGCCGAGTTCTGGTCGACGGACCCGGTCGTGGACGACGAAGTGCGAAAGCTGGCAAAGCGGCTCGTCAGTGACCTGCGGTTCAAGGACTACAAGCACCGCCTACCGGGCGACCCGATGAAGCCCGAGTCGAAGTGGATCACGCTGGTCGACGTTCCCGAGGGGACGCGCCTGCGGTCGGGGATCACCGACCCACAAACCAGGGCCATCTACGCCCGGGTGTGGGCCACATTGCACACCGAGGGTGGAGCATTCTCACCGGAGCTGCGGGTCGACAGTAACGGCCAGATGGTGCCCACCGGCGCCGTCCCGCGGACCCGGTGGCAGTCGGCGGACAACATCGCCAAGGCGCTCGCCATCATGGACGACCCGTCCCGGGCCAACGTCGACCGTCAGCTCGGCGACGGACTCAAGGTCCGATCCTTCTACAACAACATCGCTTACCCCGACAACAACATGTGGCCGGGCGGGGACGTCACCGTTGACACTCACGCCGCATCGACATTGTTCGGGGCGCCGTATGGCAACCAGGCGGAGCCGTTCCACACGATCGTTGGTAAGTCAACAGTCGAGGACGGCGAATACATCAAGGTGGCGATGGTCGAAGCGTTCCGCCGGTTTACTGCCAAGCACGCCGACGACTTCGACACGCCCCGGGAAGCGCAGTCGGCCCTGTGGGAGATTTGGCGGAGTGCCGCCTACTCCAACGCCGGGAACAACGAGGCGCTCAAGCAGGGCTTGCGTGACGCCTGGGCGGCCGTGGACGAACCAGGGATCTCCGACGCTGTCCGGCGACGTCGGCGTCGCAAGGCGCGCCAGCTCATGGGCGAGTGGTTGTCTCAACCGTTGCCGTGGATCGACTACGACCCCACCAAGGTCGACGCCGACGGCAATCCTGTACCGCCGGTCGAGGAGGTGGCCGATGTCCCCGCAGTCTGACCGTCACGACCCGATTGGCCGACTTCCGGTCGTCGTCGGCCACGACGACACGAACGACGCCGACGAGGCCCGTGAGATCGAGGAGCAGAACGCGTTCAACGATGAGCTGGAGGCGTTCGCTCGGACCCTGTATCCCGACGGCATCCTCCCGCGGGAACGGAAGCGGATGGAGGCCGAACAGGCCGAGTAGGACCACCGTCGGGACGGCACGCCCGGCGTCCAGAATGGGGCGCATGGCCGCCCCTGATCCTGCCGCCCCGTTCCCGGCCCCGTGGAACCCGCCCCGGTCGTGGTTCTCGGAGATCCCCGACTGGTTCGACCCGGACGGCGGGCTCATCCAGTTCGACTGGGAGACGGGCCGGGTGGCTGCGATGGTCGCCCCGTACGGCGACTGCATCCTTGACGGGTCGAAGCAGTGCTGGAGTCCGCCCGTCTCGCAGACAGGCTACGAGTACGCCCACGTCGGGACGTGTGTTCTGGAGGACGGCGAGACGATCCGGGTGGCGACGATCGGCGGAGGCGTCCCGCATGCCAGCCTGCGGGCGGCCATGTCGGTCGCCCAGGACCACTACGCCAACACGGCGACCCGCAAGCTGGTCGGGCGGTACGTCGACTCGCCCGAAGCGGGCGGGATCGTGTTCCTCGGTTCGGCGCAACCCGGACTCACCTACGCCGACGTGTACGACACCCTGTCGTCGGCCGTGTCCGGCGACTGGCGGTGGATCCCGGCGCTCGGCGGCTACGAGATGGTCGGCGCCCAGTTGGTCAACAGCCCCGGGTTTCGTCCCGTGCCCGGCGGCAAGCGTGTGCGGGCGGCTGCGATCAACTTTCTGTCGGGCGGTCCGAAAGTGGCTGCTGCCAAGTGTGGCGGCGGCGAGCAGGTGTACGGGGAGTGGGTGCCGATCGAACTGGAGTCGACTCCGGGGCTCGGTGACCGGGTCGCCCGTCTGGCGGCGGCTACTGCCGCCCTGGAGTTGGCGGCGGTGGTGGACGAGGAGATGCCACCGGCTCGCACGGCGGGTCTGTTCCGCCGCAAGCATCCCCTGTCGCCCGCTGAACTGGCGCAGCGGAAGAAGGCGGCGCTGATCTCGGCGATGAAGCGGCGAGGCAACCGGCGTCTCGGCCGGTACGCCCCGGACGGTACCGGCCCTAAGCGGCGAACAGCCTTGGATGATTCGCCGGTGTTGGACGCCGCCAAGCGGTCGCGGTCCAGCAACCTGAGGGGGCTGTCCAAGGATCAGGCTCGTCGGATCCGCGAGGTGAACCGGCGCAACCTGGCTCGCGAGCGGGCCGAGCGGACCGACATGGAGGTTGGGCTGTTCGAAGCGCGGGGCGACGTGGATGCGGAGATCAACGAGCGGCGCATCGCCAAGTACCGGCGCACTCATCCCCGCAAGGAATACCCTCGCCGTGTCGCATCGGCCGCAACGATCACCAAGAGGTTCTGACACCACCATGCCTGCTGAACGACAGGACCACCCCGCCCGCACCGCCGCCGGGCGGTCCTTCCGTGCCTTGCCGAAGATGGTCGGGGGCAAGGTGATCGACGGTGACGGCGACATGCGGGTACTCGACGGCACCAAGATGGAACGGGCAGCGACCCCCGCCGAACTGAAGCTGTCCCGCAAGCTCCGGGCGCTCGCCAAGGGTGGAGGCGGCAAGCGCCGCACCCGGGGACCGGTCACTCGCCGGACCCGTGATCGGGACGCCCTCAAGGCCCAGGCGCTCACCAACGCCCGCAAGAAGGTTCGGCGGCGCCCGACGACCGAAGCGCCGTCGAAGGCCCACATGCAGAAGAAGGGCCGGGCCGCATGGGGCAAGGTCGACCGGGTCGACATGATCGACGTGCCCGAGGGCGACGACGAGACGGTCGGCGCCGAGGTCGACGGACTCAAGATCCGCCTGCCCCGCAACGGCGGCCGCCCCTACATCGACACCGAGAACGGCCCGGTGCCGCTCGACGGGGTGTTCGTGTCCCGCCCCGAGGTCGACGCTCTCCTCAAGGGCTCCAAGGACACGTTCGACGCCGACAAGTTGACCCCCGAACAGCACGACGCTGTCCAGTCCGCATGGGGCAAGGTCGACCGGCTGCACGGCGGGCAGACCGTGTCCGGCGAGGACCGGTCCGTGTCCGTCGCCGACATCACCGACTCCCACGGCGAGAAGATCGTGTTCAGCGTGCCGGACCGGGGCGGCGAGGTCACCGTCGACTACCGCCGGGACCGGTCCGAGATGACCGACGAGGAGATCGCCCGGGGTGACGACCCGTGGCTGACCGACCAACCGACTGGCATCTTCCTCGACGAAGCCGAGGTCGACGCCAAGCGCCAAGGCAAGGCTGCACCCGAGTTGGACGCCAAGCGTCGCCGCCAGGTCCGTCAGCGGACCGAAGCACCGGTCAAGCCCGAGGGTGACGACTTCGACCGTGCCAACCCGAACAGCGACCTGTCGGAGAAGCTGATCGAGGACGGCGGGTTCACGATCGACCCGGCCGACGGGTCCGGGCCGACCGTCGGCTATGTGGTCGCCCGCCCCGGCCACTCCAAGATCATGACCCGCGAAGAGTTCGAAGCGGGCGGCGAACACGACATCAACGAGTACCTCCGCAAGCTGCGGGACGAGGAAGCGAACCCGGACGTGATGCTGGGCGGGTGGTACGACGCCCGGCACGACGAGATCGTGCTGGACCGGGTCGAAGTGGTCGACTCCGAGGACGAGGCGGTGCGGCTCGGCCAGGAACGCAACGAACAGGCCATCTGGGACCTGAAGGGGCAGCGGGAGATCCCGACCGGTGGCACCGGGACAGGTGCGGACCGCAAGCCGGTGACGCCCGTGTCGGCCGATTCGACCGACGCCGACGTCGATCGGTCGTTCGCCGAAGCGGTCGACGCTGCTGTGCCCGAGGCGCGCCGCAAGCGTGTCGCCGAGGGTGGCGGACCCCGGGGCGACACCGTGAAGGACGCCGTGGCCGAGGACGTGGTCGACATGGCCCGCGAGTCCGGCATGACCGACGACCAGATTCGTGGTGCCCTGGACCGTAACGGTGGCCCCGACGGGGTGGACCGGGCGTCGTTCGACAAGGCGCTGGACCGTCCCCGTCCCGACGACATGAGCGGAACCTCACCTTCCGAGGGTGACGTGACCGCCGGTCGCGCCCTCGCTTTGCAGCGGGTGAAGGATGCGGCGTCGACCACACCGGCAACGTCACAGCCGAAGCCGGGATCGCCTGACATCCCCGCCGACGTGGCCGGTCTGCCCGGCGTCGACTCAGGGTCCGGCACGAAAGAGGATCCGCTGCGGGTGTCGGACATGTCGACGGCCGTGAAGCTCCTCGGTGACGGCAAGTACCACATCCAGTTGAACCGCCCGGATGAGGTCGCCACGCTGCTCGACAAGGTCCGCGAAGAGACGGCGAAGTTCAAGGAGCGGGGCGAGAAGGAACCGGTGTTCAACCTGTGCCTCGTCTCGGTGCCGGGTTCCAACCTCTTCTGTGTTGACGACCAGACGGAGATGATGACGAGTCGGGGATGGCGTCGGTACGACGAACTGTCCGTCGGTGACACGGTCCTTACCTTGAACCACGACACCGGCCTGGCCGAGTGGCAGCCACTGGAGGCCGTGAACGTCTTTCCCTCCGAGGACAGGCTGGTTCTCTCGATGGAGGGTCAGTTCCATTCGTCTCTTACGTCCAGCGAGCACCGGTGGCCTGTTGTCCAAACAAAGACGGGGGCCAGACTCTGGAAGGTGAGCGAAACGCTCCTGACAACGGACCGCATCCAGACCGTGGCGCCGGTGGCGAATCTCCCGACGGAGCCAAAGTATGAGGACGCCTTCGTTGAGCTGGTCGCGTGGGTCTGGACGGAGGGCACCTTCGACGGAGCCATGACACGGATCTACCAATCTCACCGCTACAACCCTGGGTACGTCGCCGACATCGCTCGAACCCTGACGTCCCTGTTCGGCGATGAGCGCGCCGAACTGCAGTCCATTCGCACGGCGCTCAAGGGCGGTAGGACCGGGGCGGTGCGCGCTCCCACCCCGGGGTGGCGTCGATCCGAGAACGACTCAACGGGCATGACTTCGTTCTTCTTGAACGGGGCGGCCAGCACGGCGCTACGCACCGTGATGGATGGTGACAAGGTTGTGGACCCATCCTTCATTGCCAGTCTCACCCTGTCGCAGTTGCACCTGTTCATAGATCGCTCGGTCGACGCTGACGGTCATCGTGGCCGAGTGGAAGGCTTCTCCCAGCGCAGTGTCGAGAGGGTGCGGATCTTTGAGATGGCCTGCGCCCTCGCCGGGGTGAGGACCAACACGACTGAACGGCCAGAGACGCGCCCCGGCAGGAAGAGTGGCCTCGTCCAGTACCAGGTCGGGGTACTGCGACGGTCATCGCCGTACACGTCGCCCATGTCGACCAAGAACCGACCAGAGTGCCGGACGAGAGTGGAGTGGGTCCACCACAAGGGGATCCTGTGGTGCCCCACCACGCCGAACGGAACCTGGCTGGCGCGACGTAGGGGCACAGTGTGGTACACGGGCAACTGTGCCGATAGCGTGGGTTACGACCGTATTCGCATGCCGCAGTTGTCGACGGCCAACCCGGTCCCCGGGTCCTATGCCGACTCCCTGCCCCGCAACGGCAAGGGCGAAGTGGACTTGACCGAGGACTTCCTCAAGTGGCTGGAAGAGGTCAAGGGCATCAAGGTGAAGCGGGGCACCAAGGTGTACGCCTCGCATCTGCGGGCATCGCAGGCCGAGCTGCGGGGCGGCAAGGTGACCGGCATGATGGAAGGCATGAAGGCGGGCAAGGTTCCGCCCGGTGTCATCTCGCAGACCAGCGACGGTTACATCATCGACGGACACCATCGTTGGGCGGCCAACACGGGCCTGTCCATGGGCGGATCGAACCCGGTGATGGAGACGAACACGATCGACGCCGACATCGTCACCATCCTCGCTCTCGCCAACCAGTTCGCATCCGACATGGGGTCCCCGCCGATGGCTGCCAGCGTCTCAGGTCGCACCACGAAGCCCGTCCTGTTCTTTGCCGGGGTCGACCGGCCAGAACAGTCCAAGGCGTTCACCGAGGTCGGGTGGCTCACCCCCGACGGGTTCGCTCCCACCCCCGTGTGGGGTGACCTGCCGGGCACGGATCCGGCCACCGTGTACGTCGGTGACGCCCCGTGGGCCGGGATGGACCCGGACGGCCTGTACGACTCGGCGGTCGTGATGGCGTCGCCGGTGTTCACGACGGACGCCCCGGACGTGGCCGACCCGCCGGAACTGGTCGACCCGCCCGACTCGGCGTTCGGCTGACCGATGCCGTTCGACGCGAACGACGTCTGGCACGACCCGGGCAACGGCCAGTTCGCCCCCCGGGGCTGGTCGACGGCGAAAGCCCTCGCTCTCAAGGCGGCGCGGGCGCTACTGACCCGTGACCGGATCCGCCGGGACCGGTCCGGCCGGGCACGTTTGCGGACCGGGGTGCTGGCCGACGCCGGGGTCCGCAAGGGTGACGTGGTCGACGTCCGTTGGGGCGACGACGACTTCGCCGAGGTCGTCCTGCCCGAACCGAAGGCCCGGGGCCTGCGCCGGTACCGGGTCAAGTGGTCGGACCTGGACGACGACTACGCGTCACCGCCGATGCGGGTCGTGTCCCCCCGTCCGGGCGCCAAGTTGCAGCCGATCACCCGGGTGCAGCGGCAGCGGTTGCCGAACATGAACGCCGATGGGGCGACGTGGGAAGTGACGCTGTACGGCGACAAGGACGTGGAACTGTCGAAGGTGTTCACCGACGACGCGTCGCTCGACGTGCTGTCCGACATGCTGGACACGGGCGCCTTGGCCGAGGCCGCCCCGGGCGGGAAAGGCACCGTGACCCGCCCGTTCACGACGTGGGTCGACCCGGACGACCGTGAAGCGAACGCGGCTGACAGTGCGATGGCGTCGCTGCTCGACATCCGCCACCAGATCGCCGTCGCCGTCCACCAGAACATCCGGTCCACGGTTGAGGACGGCGACTGGACCGCTGCCCGGATCGGGGTGTTCAAGGACACCCCCGGTCACCGGGCGGCTTTCCATGACTCGGCCCGGGACTCCGACCCGACGTCGGCCTACCAGTTCACTGACATGTCCCCGGAGAAGGCGAGCGGCCTGCGGTCCGCCCTGGCGCGCAACGGGGTGCTGGCCGACGCCGGGTTCCGCTTCGGCGCCGACCCGGGTCCGGTGATGTTCACCGACGGCCCTGGGGGCACGGCCACTTACGGGGGCCGCCAGTTCACGGTGGACGAGATCGACGCCCGCCTGGCCGCTTCCGGCGAGAAGTACCCGGGTGTCACTGACTTGGCGGCCCGGATGGGTTCGACGGTGGTGGTCACCGACGCCACCGGCATGCAGCGCCGGGTGTTCGACCCGCTGTTGCCTGCTATGAGTGACAGGCCCGGCGTCCCGGCGACCATGAAGGTCCACCTCGGTGGTGTGAACGGCCCGGACGATCGGGGTTTCACTCCCTATGACGTGTTGGACGAGGCCGGGTCCCAGGTCGGGACGGTCCACATCGCATCCTCAGCCTCGTCCAAGGAAGCGGGTGAAGTGTTCGACGGCCTTGCCGGGGACATCACCCTCCCAGCCGACGACCGACGTCCGTGGCCGGACATCGGACATGGGTTCGCGTCCATGGACAGGCTCCGGTCCGACCTGTTGAGCCGAGAGTACGGTGCGGGGTCGCGCATCACTTCCAGCGGGGAGTCCCGGGCTTTCCCGGTCGGGGATCGGACGGTGGTCGCCGTCGGCATCGCCCCCAGGTTCTTCGTGTTCGACCCGGAGAAGCGCACCCTCACCCCGACGGACAAGGAGCGGCCACTTCTCCGCAACGTGGACATGGACACGGTCCGTCAGTTCGCCTATGCGACCCGGGCCGGGATGGACCCGGCCGACTTCAAGGGGTTCCGCGACGACGGCGGGGTCGCCGACGTGGACGGCCTACACCTCGACGGCATCGACGCCGAGACGTTCGGGCAGTTCGACCGTCTGCGCCGTTCCCGCCAGGCGCAGCAGGCGGTGGCGGCCGAGTTCGGCGACCGCGACATCACCCCCGACGGGTTCTTCACCGCTGACGCTTTCGCTGCGATGGCCGAGGGTGTCGTGCGGGATTTCGAGGACAGGCCCGAGACGAAAGTGCGCCCATTCAAGCTGACCAAGGACGGGTGGACTGCGAGGACGAGCGACTTGAAGGTGCAGAAGGAGTGGATGGGCCATCTGCCGGTGGCGGACACGTTCACGGCTGCCGCCGAGCATGTCGGCGACGGACTGCCCGACGACCCGATGGCCGGACTGGCGGATCTCCAGTCGCGGGTCGGCCGCTTGTACGACTCGGTGCTACGGAACCGCAACGCCCGACTCGTCGGCCCGGTTCCCGACGCTCGCAACGAGACGGCCGACCTGTTGGGCGAGATGCAACGCCAGGAATGGCTGCACGCCAAGGCGTCCGATTTCGACGCCGTCGAGGTGCAGGCGTCGGACCTGAACGTCGGGGACTCGTTCTCCACCGAACCTGACCACAAGCTCACTTGGCGGGTCACGAAAGTCAACCCGGCGGCAGGCAACGAGATCCACGTCTATGTGGTCGACGCCCAGATGGGCGGCAACCCTCGGATCTTCACCTACGGGCCGAACGACAGCCTGTATCGCGTCACCCTGAACGCCGAGAGGCGCAAAGCGATAGCCGGTCAAGTGGCGCAAGTGCTCACCGATCACGGGTACCCGGCCGACACCGACTACCGCAGCCTCCCGGCCATGATCCTCGCCAAGCACGCCGTCGACGGCGACGCCTACACCGACAACCTGATCGACGGTCTGCTCGACACGCAGAACGGGACGTGGGCGGACTCCAGCCAGTCGCGGTTCTCGACGCTGCAGCAGGTGGCCATCCTTGAGATGCAGGGCCTGTCCCCTGACGAGTTCCCCGGTTGGTCCGGGTGGCGGGCGAAGAGGGACTCGGGCCGCGGGTTCGACACCGAATACACGCCGGGTGAACGGGCGATGGCCCGTCTGGCTGCCCTGTCGACCTACACCCTTACCCAGCACGAACTGGGCGAACAGGGGTTCGGGCCGGACGACGTGATGATCCTGCACCGGGGCACCGACGAACCGGCCGCCGATGCTGCCGCCGACGTGGGCGACCTTGTGTGGGCCTCCAGTAACCCGTTGGCGTCCTACGCATCCTCGGCGACGGTCGCCAACAAGTTCGCCCAGGATGGCCCGGTGATGACCCAGCGGGTGCCGCGGTCGCGGATCTTCTCGACCGCCAAGACCGGCCCCGGCACCTACAGAGAGGACGAGATCGTCGTCATGGGTGACCCGGACGGCTACCTGTCCCGGGTGACGTCCGGCGGCGGCGGCGCAGCCGAACGGCGCGACGCTGTGAAGAAGCACTTGTCGGACATGGCCGGGATCGTGGACGTGGCACCGTTGGCAGGAGCGACGTCGGATGAACGGTATATGGCGGTGAAGGCGTGGAAGTTGAACCGACCGATCCACCCATTCGTGCCGGATGCCGTGGAGGCGGCCGGGGACATTCGTGACGGGTCGTTCATCGACCGGTTCGAACGGCCGGTTGCTCGGTATGGGTCGATCACCCCGGACAGCCTCGGTTCCGCTCTCGCCATGATGGTCAACACCGACATCACCACGAACACCCCCGACGACGTCGACCGCGTCACCCTGGTCGACTCGGCGATCCAAGCGATCCAAGCGTTCACCCCCGACCCGGCCGATGAACGGTTCTGGGTCCGGCGTGCTTCGGGTGACCCGTACCGTCCGATGGGACCCGACGAGCTGGACGCCTTCCGCAAGCAGGTGTCCACGGACCTACTGCACGCTGGGGGGCTTGCCTACAACCGGCGGGACGACACGGTGCCGGTCCGCACCCCGATGTTCGACGGCCGCATCGTCGTCGACACGGGCCGATCCGGGTTCGGCCCGTGGTGGGATCCGGGGCGGCTGTTGACGTTCACCGGACCGG
Source organism: uncultured Micrococcales bacterium (assembly GCA_937952095.1). Lineage (GTDB taxonomy): Bacteria > Actinomycetota > Actinomycetes > S36-B12 > UBA10799 > JADKAV01. The sequence continues at coordinate 29,180 of CALFYG010000327.1, forward strand.
ACGCCGAGGCGGATTCGTTGCGGGCGGTTGCCGAAGCGAAGGCGGCGAAGGCTGCGAAGCCCCGCCTGGTGGAAACCAAGGTGGAGAACGTGGAACCGGGGTCGATCCTCTACAGCGACGACGGTGACCTGTGGGAAGTGGTCGACAGGCCCGTCCAGGTCCCCGGACGGTCGGGGGTTTGGAGGTTCAGGCGGCGGAACCTCAAGACCGGCAAGGTCGGCGAGGTCGAGAGTGTGTACACGCTGGTGGTGACCGGCCCGATCGTCACCCCGACCCTGTTCACCCCGCCGGTCCCCGACGATACCGTGGTGCCCGTCCCCGACGGTGGGGCTCCGGTTCCGGCAGGGGTGTGACATGGCCTACGACAAGCTGGGGGTTTGGCACGATCCGGGGAACGGTCAGTTCGCCAAACCCGGATTTTCTTCGGCGAAGGCGCTCGCCCTCAAGACGATGCGCGAGGTCATCGGGGCGATGACCCGTGACCGGGTGAAGGACCGGCACAGGGACTGGGTGATCCTCCGCACCGACCTGCTCGCCGACTACGACTTGCATGCGGGCGACGTGGTCGACGCCCGGTTCGTGGACGACGACTGGGCGCAAGTAACGGTCAGTGACCCGGACACGGGTTTCGACCGTGTGGTGAAGGTGCCGTGGTCGTCGTTCGACGACGGGTGGGAATCGGAGTGGGGTCCGTCGCCGGTGCGCCCGGACCGGGATCTGACGTGGAAGCCTTCCGCTCTAGCGGACGGGAAGATGTCCAAGGCCACCAGCTCGGAGCTGGTCGATGGAACGACCGTCCGGGTCCACACCGCGGCGGGTGGCGTTGTCGACATCGTGACCAGGGATGAGCACCAAGCGGAAGCGGTCAAGGGTCTGCTCGACAACGAGATGGCCGGGGATGATGGGCTGCCAGTGTGGGAGTTCAACGGCATTCCCCAACGCAGTTTCAGGTGGACCGACAACATTGCTAGCAATCTCGCCATCCTCGACCATCGGGGCCGTGTGCGGGTGTTGGACGACAACAACGGTGGGCGCCGGGTCGAGATCGGCAGTCCCCCCGGCCAGCCCCCGACGGTCGTCACGATCACCCCGACCAGCGTGACCAGCAGTTACGGGACCGGGGACGGCTTCAGTTGGCTGGCCCCGGAACGCAACCCGGCGGCGTCGGTGGACGACCTGGCCGACGCCGCCGTTGCCGTGGCCCCCATCGCACCGTCCCTGATGAGCCAGGGCATCCCGGTGGCACCGACGGTCACGCCGGACGGGATGCGGTTCGGCGACTGGTTGTTCTCGTTCAAAGAAGTGCAGGATGCGGCGATCGGTGCCAGGAACCATCTGAACCCGTCGTCGGGCGTCATCTCCGTGCTGTTCCCCAAGGCCGACTTCGATGTCGGCATGGGGGTCCGCTACGAGGGCTTGAACCCGGATAATCCCGTCGGCTATGTCGGGACGTTCGACGTCGACCGCGTTGAAGATGTGGACGGGGTGTGGGCTGTCGCCCTCAAGGGTGGGACGTCCTTGGCTTTCACCGGGATGGACGCCGCCGAGGTCCCTGAAGCGGACGCTCTGGCGGCGGTCGAACGTGTCACCGACGGACTGCCGACGTTCGACAGACTGGATGTCGCCATCGGCTCCCTTCCGTTCGACAAGTTGACCGACCCGGACCCGGACCCCGACACAGTCGCTTGGATGCGCGGCGCCCTCGTCTCCGCGTCCACGGCGACACTGGGTACCCCGCCGATGGCTTATGACGCCGGGGACGGCCAGGTTCTCTCCCTCGGCGGAAAGCCCTGGGGCGGCACGACGTTGTGGCGCGACAAGGCGACGGGCGACGTGTTCTACCGGTACGCCAAGCATCCAGACGGGACCCCAGGACCAGTGAACGGCACGGTGCTCGCTACCGGCACCACCGAAGAACAGGCCCGGTCGATCCTGTACGGGTGGTCGAACGGGCTGGACCCGTCGATCGGTGCGGCCATCGTCGAGCAGGGTGGGAGCATCTCCCGCACCGGCCGGATTCGCACGGGGGACGGCCGGACTTTGACCCCTGACTCCTTCCTGGCGGAACTGTCCGCTTGGGCGATGGCGGGCGAAGGGCGGGAAGGGGTCGCCAAGCTGGCCCCGACGGTCGCCGACTTCTCGTCGCCGACAGCGTTCGCAGCGTTCGGGGAGCGTGCCCTCCGGGTCGGTGCTGATACCCCGGACAGCAAACTGGGCGACATCGTGATCAACGCCCCGTCCGGGGCAACGTGGGCGTCCGATGACGTCGACCTGGCCCGACAGAAGGCATGGCTGTCGCACTTCCCGGTGCTCGACACGTTCAAGGCGGCGATCCGAGCCGATCTCGACACCCCGGACGGTTTGACCGAAGAGGAACGCACTCAAGTGGTGCGGGACCGGGTGTCTCGCACCCTCGGCATGTTCAACCGGCAACGCAACATCCAACTGGACTCGGCGTTGGCACGGTGGAACATGGACATGTTCACTGTGGTCGACAACGCGAACCAGCAGGCCGGTGCCGCCAGCGACAAGGGTCGAGCGGCGCTGGAGAGCGAGGTTGTCGCCGACATCGGGCTCCCCGAGGGTCTGACCGTGGACGAGAAGGTCGACCGGTTGCTCGACCGTCTCGACACCCTCACCCTCAACGACGGACGTCCTGCGGTCGCCGGGATAATCGACGGTCTGCTCGACACGCAGAACGGGTCGTGGGCCGACAGCTCGCAGTCCAACCAGGCCACCGCCTTGCAGTTCGCTGCGCTCGACCTGCAAGGGCCGGACGTGACCGGCGGGTTCAACTCGTGGAAGAAGTGGTCCGACAAGCGGGCCGAGGACAACGACTATAACCGGGGCTTCACCGCCGGGCAGATGATGATGGCCCGGCTCATGGTGGCGTCCACGTACACGCTCACGCAGAGCGACCTGGACAAGCGTGGGTTCGGCCCGGACGACGTGGTCATCACCTATCGCGGGTCCGATGAGCCACAGTTCCAGATGGCTAGCACCGCTGGCAGTTTCGGTGACCGCATGTGGGTGCAGACCAACCCGTTGGCGGCGACCGCTTCGACCTATGCCTCGTCGTTCAAGAACGGCGGCAAGGTGGTGGTCGCCCAGCGGGTGCCGCGGTCGAAGATCTTCGCCACCGCAGCGACCGGGACAGGTACCTATTCCGAACATGAGGTCGTCACCATGGGCGCCCCGGACGGCTACCTGTCCGCCCTGGCCGACGCCTACCCGACCCGGCCTGATATCGAGGACGTGTTGCGCCACACCGACGACCTGTCGGACGTGGTCAACGTGGATGCGATCCACGACCTGCCGTCGGGGGAGCAGACGGCGACCCTCGGGGCGATCCAACTCGTCAACGGCGCCATGACCGGACCGGAGCTTCCTGACGGGCTGGTCGACAGTCTGCGGGCCGGGGACCTGTCGGCGCTCAACCACAACCCGGCCGAGAGCGGCTCGTTCTTCCAGACGGGTGCGCCGTTCTCGGACGCCCAGGCCGGTGGCGACATGGCGGCGGCTGTCCGTCGGGTGGCGATGGCGATGGGGCCGGGGCCGGACCGGGTCAACTTCATGGCCGACGCGTTCGACGCCATCGACACCTACGACTTCGGTGGCGAGTGGGACGGGATCTCGGTGTGGGATCCGACGTCCGAGGCCTACACGAAGCGACCGTTCACCGACAACGAGAAGGCGGTTGTCAGGGCGGCGTTCAAAGTGGGGCTCGCTCGGGACATGGGGATCGTGGGCACCACCCCCGCCATGGAGTCGGTCCCGTTCCAGGGCCACAAGCTGGTGTACGAAGGCCCGTCCGACATCAAGGTCGACCTGTCCAACTTCGGTGCCGAGCAGCGGATACCTGGCCGGTTCCGCATGGTCGACGCCGACACCCCGGCCGCCGACGTGTTCCCCGACCGCACCCCAAGGGTCGCCGAACGGGACGACGTGGTCGACACGGGCCGTGTGATGAAAGACGTGACCGAGGGTGACATCCTCGTCCACGACGGACGGATGGTGATCGTCACGTCCTACGACTGGCCCGACGGCGTCGGCGACGACGTGACCGTGTGGGCCAACGACGCCCTCACCGGCGACCCGCTGGAGTGGGAGTCGACCGGCGGTGAAGTCATGCCGGTCGTGCCCGGCAGCCCGGGCCTGGTCGACACCACCGACGTGCAGCCCGGCATGATGATCGCCCACCCGGAAACGGGTGAACGGGTGCTGGTGTCGCGCCTGTTGCCGCAGTCGGATTGGGATGAGAACGAGATCGAAGTGGTCACCGCTCCCGGTCAGCCGCCGACAACTGTGCGGACGACGATGGACCAGCTCGTCGTGTTCGGTGACGACGACGCCGGATGGGCGAGCGTGTCGGCATCGTCGGTCGCTCCCGGCGACCGGGTCCAGACGTTCTACTCGGGCACGACGGTGGTCGGCACAGTCACCGCCGCCACCAAGAACGACGACGGCGGGGTCGATCTCGACATCACTTTCGACACCCCCGTGTACGGCGACACCGAAGCGTCCCTCTGGTTCGACGACGGCGACGAGATCGACAAGCTGACGTTCGCAGCGTCGGGCAGCGCCGTGTACCGGGAAGTGTCCACCGGGGACCTTCGACCCGGGATGACCATGTTCGACTGGGCGAAGTTCGGCAGCGACGACGACCGGTTCACAATCACGGACGCCAAGCAGAAGAGCGACGGGTCGTGGGCCGTGTCAGGCACTTGGCAGGACGGCGACCCTGACACTGTCGTCTTGCAGGACGGGGCGACGGTCAAGGTGCTCCCCACCCCGCCAACGCCTACCGCTGCGAAACCGACCATCAAGGCGGTGGGTTCACCGTCGGGATCCGGGTGGTCGACACCGAAGGCGATCAAGGCGGGGACGGCGTTCTGGTCCGGCGGGCAGTGGTACGGAGCCACCAGGGACGCCGAGATCCGCGACGACGACTGGTACGAGGTGGAAGCGACCCCGTTGTTCGGCGGCGGGGCGACAACGACCCTCAAGGGCGCTCCGTCGGATAGCCCGTCGTTCCTGGTGGACGGCAAGGTGCGGGCCATGCAAGCCGACCAGCTCTATCCGGGCATGCAGGTCGACCTGGCCGGGGACGGACAGATGCGGACGATCGGGCTCGTCGCCCATGACGGCGACACGGTGAAGATCAAGTTGGGGCCGTCGACATCCAAGGACAAGATCCGCGACGTGACGTTGGACGGGTCGTCGGTCGTCGCCACCGTGCTCCCGACCCCCATCACCAAGGCCGAAGTCAAGGTCGGTGACGTGATCGTCAGCCCCAAGGGTCCTGTCGTCGCCATCACGCCCGGGTCGGAGTCCGCGCTGGCGTTCGGCCCGGATTCCGAGCCGTTCCAGCTCACCAGGCCGGATGCCGGGTGGACGATGCTCGGCAACGCGACGGCACGGGGCGATTCCCTGCGCCGTGCGGACGAGCTGATCCCCGGTGACCCGGTGCGGATTCCGTCGTCTGGGATTGGTGTTGTGGAGTCCGTAGCCCCAGGAGCGGGGACCAATGTGGATATCACGTTCACCAATGGTCAGACCATCTCCATGTTCTCGGCCAGAGGGGTGTCGCTTGCCGGGACTCCCGTCCTGTGGCCCGACGTGGTTCCGGGCACCGAGGTCGGTGGCCGTGACGTCGCGAACGTCGAACATCTCGGCGGGGGTGTCGTCCGGGTCGACTGGGCGGACGGTGACCCGCAAGTGTTCGGCCCGCACGACGTGGCCCGGGTGACGAGGTCGCCGAACCCCGCAACGGTCGCCGTTCCCACGGCGCCAATACCCGTTCTCGACAACGAGAAAGTGGCGCTCGGGAAGTTCATGTACCTGGGCAGCAGCTTCGGGCTTGTCACCAAGGTTGCCGCGACGGAGGGCAATGGGCTGACCGTCACCCTGCAGACAGACGAGGGTCTGCTCGACGTGCCCGGCATCGGACCGGGCGGGTCGACCCTCGCCCTGCTCGGCATCGGCGAGAACGACGACATGATCCCGGTCGGGTCGGTGCGGGCCGGTGACGTGATCGTGGACACCGACGGCCTGCCACACTACGTCGAGGTGGTGGCACCGTCAGGGTCGACCACGGTGAAGCTCACGCTCGCCGACAGTGCCGTGCCCGTGTTCGTCGATTCCGGCGAACAGGTGATCCGGGTGGACAGCGGCCCGGACGGGGACGACATCCCCAACCCGCAGGACATCGCCGTGACCCCGGAGAAGGTCGGGACGGGCCACTACAGGAAGCTGGCCGATGACGTCACCCGTGACATGCTCGACAACGGCGACATCCGGGTCTGGACCCCGAGCGTCGCTCGCCGGTCCTTGACGCCGACCGAAGCGTCGATATGGACCCCCGACGACTGGTGGGGGGGCTACGTCCTGGCCCGCAAGTACAACAAGTACCGGGGGACGTTCCGCGGCTACGTGGACGAGGTGATGTCGAGGCCCGACACCCCCGCACCCGGCCACGCTTCGGTGGGGATAGCGAAGGCGGCCGAGGAGAAAGCGGCCGAGGACTCCCTCCCCTGGAGCGTCGGCGACGTCGTGACCGACGAGTGGGGGATCACCCCGGACGGCGGACCGGTGAAGGTGTCCAAGGTCAGCGGGTGGACCGTGAAGTTTGAGGATCCGACCACCGGGGCGTACCTTGGCACCAAGGTGATCACCCCACCGGCCATTGCACTGGCCGAGTGACCGAGGAGGGATCTCATGACCCTGATCCACGACTTCAACGACCCCGAACCAACGCTGCCCCGCACCCTGCACGGTTTCCTGGCCCTGCCCGGATTCGATCCGGCCCCCGTCTGGTCCTACGCCGGGGTCACCCCGGACGACACCGTGTTCGTCGGTGACCCGTCCGACCCGGACAACCTGGTGACCACCGACATCGTGGCGGTGGCGCTGTCGCCATACTTCCGCCAGCCGGGCGACGTCGACACCGTGCCCGCTTCTCTGCGCCGCCACTGATACGTCCGACTGACATGATGGGGCCACCATGGCCGACCAGACCGATCTCATGGACGTGGCCGTCGACTCGGCCGTCGCCGCTTTCGACGTGTTCGTCGCCGGGGAAACCGAGGACGGGTCGCGCCTACTGACGTTCGACCCGCGGACCCCCGTGTCGGCGACGGTCGTGTGGCGCGAGGGTGCCCCGGACGCCCTGTTGACGGTCGCCCAGGTGGAGCAGGAGACGCCGGGGATCGTCTGGTACGCCCTCCCTCCGCCAGCGGTTGCTCCCCGCACCGCAGCCGCCGATGCGCCGCCCGAGGATGCGGCACCGGTCGAAGCCCCCAAGGTGGACGAGGCGCTCGTTGCCCGCCAGCAGGCCACGCTGGACGAGGTCGAGGAACGCATCGGTGAGATCGAGGGCCGGGTCGCTGCCGTCATGTTGCGGTCCATGACCGACGAACTGTTCGACGGCGACGAACCCGAGGCGGACGATGACGGCGAGGCCAAGACGGCGTCGGCCGGGTTCGTCGAACCGCTCGGCCTTGTCCTGGCCCGCTTGGCCGCTCTCGGCGAACCGGGCAATGAGGCGGTCGAGGTTCGTATCGAGGAACTGTCGGGACGGCTCGACGCCTTGGAAGCGGCGGTCGCCGACCTGCTCGCCGACAGTGGCCCGGACGAGGATCTCGACCTGCCTGATCCGACGGCGACGACCGTGGACGAGACGCTACCCCGCGACGAACAGGGCGGTGGCCATATTGCTGCGGCGGGGAGGCCGAAGCCCCGCCCTTTTGACCCGTCGAAGTTCCGCCCGGGGCGTCCGGTCGACGCCGACGGTGACGGGTTCGTCTATGACGGCACGATCCGTCAGCGGCCTGCCCTGCCGCCGCTGCCCAGGGGGAAGGGTGACCGTCTGGACATCCGCGCCCCGGGTGAGTGGGATGACAGGGTGAGGACCCCGGTGCGGGAGAAGGCCGGTCGCTCTCGCGGCCAGTGGGTCGAGGTCCAAGAGTCGGACCACACGCTGGCCTTGCCGGACGGCCGCCGGGTGAGCGTCAACGTGTCCGGCGAGTCCGCCCGACGCCACGTGCTGTCAACCCCGACGGTGTCGACCGGCCGCAAGGGTGAGGGCATCGAGGTGAGGGGCCGACTCCGCACCGGCGAAGCGACGTGGATGGTGGTCGACGGCGACCAGACCTTCCACGGCAAGGTGCTGACATCCAGCTTCCACTTGGTGGCCGACGAGCTGGAGATGCAGCCGGACGAGTCGCTGGAGCATTTCCGCGAGCGGGCCAAGAAGTGGGCCGTGGACCGGGCGACGAAGCGGTACCCGTTCTCGGTGGGCGACACGGTCGACGGCGGCGGTAAGCGGTGGACGGTCACCGGGTACACCGAGTCCGGCAACCCACTGGTGCGACCGATCGACTCGACCAGTGGCAAGTCTCGGGCGATGTTGGCCGACAAGCTCATCAAGGTGGTCGACCCCGACGACGTGGTGGAACCAGGCAAGCCGGACGGTCTGGCCTTGCGGCCACCACCAGCGTTCGACGTGGACGCCTTCGTCGCCGACCATCCCCGCCAGCCGGGCGAGAACTTCTTCGACTGGCAGGGCCGCATCGTCGCCGACCTGCCGCCGCAGTTGCAGTCCGACGTGCTGTTCAAGACCCGCGAGGTCTACCCGCCGTCCAGGTTCATCGCCGACGGGATCGCCCGCTGGCAGACCGAACACGGGCTGCCGCCGCTGCCCGACAACCTGATCGACACGCCGGTCGACTTGGAAGAGGCCGACGACGTGGCTCGCTTCTTCGAAGGCGCACCGGACATGTCCGACGACCCGGACGTGCGGGCTGCCTACGAGGACTTCAAGGCACAGTCGGCCGAGCAGTGGGACTTCATGACCCGACCCGAATCGGAGGGCGGGATGGGGATCACCGTCGACTTCACCGACCAGGTGGACCCGTATGCGACGGCCGAAGAGCAACGCAACGACCTGGAGCAGAACCACCACTTGACGATCCAGTCGGGGCTCGGTGGCGACCATTCCGGCACGATGACCCAAGAAGAGTACGACCGGTTCCGAGCGGTCCACGACGTGTTCGGACACGCCGGGATCGGGTCCGGTTTCGATCGGCACGGCGAGTACGAGGCGTGGCTTGTTCACGCTGCGATGTACCGCGGCCAGGGTCGCCGGGCGATGTCGACCGAGTACCACGGCGTCAACTCGGCCATGTGGACGGGGGCTCCGGGTTCGCCGGGGACCGGCAAGTCTGTGCTGCTGCCCGACGAGTTCGGCGAGCCGCCGTGGTTGCGGGCCGACAAGCTGGGCGGCTATTCGGACTCGTACCTGTTGCAGCTCTGGTACTCGAAGGATCAGACCCCCCAGTTGCGGGCAGAGCTTGTCCGTCGGGGGATCTTGCCGAAGGCGGCCGCCGTGGACGATGTGGACGATGAATCGCAGCCCGACTCGTCCGACCCGGTCGACCGGCTGATCGAACTGCTGGGCCTGACAGACAAGTTCGCAGCCCTGTTCGACACCCTGCCGCTGCACGAACTACCGGAGGACGAGGACCGATGAGCCTCATGGTCGAGGACCGGTTGGTCGTTTCGGAGCGGGCCTACGCCGAAGCTCTCATCGCCGGACACGGCGCCCGCCAGGCGGGCGTCGGGATTCCCGGGTTCCTCAAGCGCCGTCGTGAACTGACCCCGGCCGAACTGCTCCAGCGCCGCGAAGCCGCTCTCGCATCTGCCCGCAAGCGCCGCAAGATGCGCCAGTCGGGGATCCGCAAGGCCCGCCGTCGACTCGCCGACATGCAACGGGCCGAGACGAACGCCCGGGCGAAAGCCCAACGCAAAGACGCCTGGAAGCAGCTGCGTCACTCGGCCCGTCACGCCACCGAACACGCACTCGTCGGGGAGGGACCGTTCGCCATGATTGCCCCCGAGGAGTACGGGCCGATCAGCGGCGACGTCAGAACGTCCTACAACCCAAACGTCCCCGTCCCGCCGGAACGACTTCGGGCGATGCGGAAGGCCGCCGAGAAGCGAGCGTTCGAACGGTTGAAGTGGTCGAGGCCCCGCACCGCCGGGGTCGGACGCCCGAGCCCCCTTTCGACACCGAAAGAGATTGCTGGTAGCCACGCCCACCATCCGCACGGGCCGTCGATCCGTTGGCCCGCCCTGTACGAGCACCTGCGAGCCAAGGGCATGACCAAGGCCAAGGCGGCGCAGATATCCAACGGCATGTGGCGCAAGAAGCACGGCCTGCCACCCAAGTCCGTGCCGGGCACCAAGGGTCTGGTCGGCATCGGAAAGGTGGCGTGACATGGGGTCATGTTGCGGTGGTGCTCCGGCGGCGGTGATCGACCCGTTCCGGGCCGGGGACGAAGGCTGGACGGTCATCTATCCGCACGAAGCTCAGCGGCTGTTCCCGTCGGAGGAAACGGCCCGGGCGTTCATGGACTCGTCGCACTTGCGGGGCCGGTTCACGCTGGTGTCCCCGGACGGCGATGTTGTCGTCGTCCCCGATTGATCGTTTCTGGCACATCCGCCCGGAAGGATGACACCCGTAATCGGGGTGATCCCGAACGGCTCGCCACAGGAGACACAGGCACATGAGCGATCAGACCGACGGCAACGACGACGTGACCGAGGACGACGATGTCGAGGTCGTGGACCTGACCCTGCTCAGCGAGGGCGAGCTGCGCGAACGGCACGGCCTGCTCGGCGAGCTGATCGAGGAGCTGCGAGCGCAGCCCCGGACGATCGAGGTCGTCGCCACGATCAACGCTCTCCGCGAGGAGCGCAACGAGATCGTCCAGGCGGTCCGTGACCTGACCACCCTCGACTCCGCCGAGATCGAGGATCTGAGCATCGACTCCGCCGACCCCGTCGAGGGCGAGTCGGCCACCACCGAGGCCACCGAGGCCGAGGAGCCCACCACCCAGACCGAAGCGGAGGCGCCCACCCTGGCCGTCGTCGCCGAGGACACCAACGCACCCCAGGAGGATCCGGTGTCCGATCAGAACGAGATCATGGAGGCGGCCGACGAGGTCGTCGCCGAGGCGCTGGTCGCCTCCGCCGGTGAGCGTCCGGTCGCCCCGGCCGCCCAGACCCCCGAGCGTGTCCGGGTGGCGTACGTCGCCGGGGCCGGACAGAACGCCTTCACCCAGGGCGTCGATCTCGACATGGCCGGACTCGCCCGAGCGTGGGATTCCAAGCGGCACATCCAGCCCGCCGGGGACGCCCCCGTGTCGGCCGTGGTGGCCAGCCTGCCCGCCTTCGAGGACACCCCCGGCCTGCCGGTCGAGGTGCTGACCCACCGCAACACCGCCGAGCAGAACGACGCCATCGTCGCTGCTGCGGTCGCCGAGTGGCGGGAGGCCCGGTCGGGTGGCCCGCTGGCCCGCACCGCCGCCATCTGCTCGCCGCTCGACATCATCCGCGAGATCCCCGAGGTCGGCACCGACGAGACACCGTTCGCCTCGGCGTTCCCGTCCCGCCCGGTCGGCCGTCTCGGCTTCCAGTTCACCCAGCCCGCTTCGATCGCTTCGACGAACGGGGCGATCACCGTGTGGACCGAGTCGAACCAGAACAGCGTCGACCCCGCCAACAGCTCGACGTGGAAGCCGTGCGTGAACATCGCCTGCTCGTCCCCGACCGAGGTGAAGGCCGAGGAGCTGGTGACGTGCGCGACGGTGGACTCGTCCACGCAGATGTCGTCCCCGGAGCGGGTCGCCGAGTTCATGCACCTCCTCGGGGTGCAGCGTTCCCGTCGCCGTGAGCAGTACCTGCTCGGCAAGTTCGACGCCACCGCCAGCGCCTACACGTTCGCCGGGACCTACGGCGCTCTGCCGTCGCTGATCCAGGCGGTCGCCACGCTGCTGCCGCAGTTGCTGTACGTCGAGCGTGAGGACGTGGCGAACTACGACCTGGTGCTGGAGCCCGGCCACTTCGCCAAGCTCTCCTACGACGAGACGAACAAGGCGTACACCGACCCGGCCGATGTGAAGGCGGCGCTGGCCTCGGCGCTCGGCCTGAACGTCATCATCCTGCGGGACTTCAAGGCTGCGAGCCCGTTCCAGACCCCGCCCACCCCGGGTGGGTCGGCGGCGACGCTGGCCGAGATCCCCGACGCCAACGTGGTGCGGATCGTGCCCAGCGGCGCCTACATCTACGGGTCGACCGGCGAGGAGTCGACCGGTTGGCAGACCGACCCGCAGCTCGCCCGTCAGAACCGTCAGCAGGCGTTCTCGGCCGAGTGGCTGATGCTCGCCAAGCACGGCGGTTCGCCCGCTGCGACGATCAGCGTGACCGCCGTCGGCAACGGGTCCCGGGCCTGCTGCACCACGGCGTTCAGCACCGGCACCTACAGCGGATCCTGACCCCCACCCCCTCCGGGGGTCGGATGATGACAGGGGTGGCACCTACTTGCCCGGGTGCCACCCCTGTTCCGCGTCTCAGAACCCGACGACGGCAATGGTCACCGGCGGGTAGCGGTCGCTCCCGTCGTGGTCGACCAGCTCGACCGTGTCGGCCGCCCGGTCGTCGTCGGCGATGAGCGGCGGCAGGACATCCTCGGCGGTTTCGGCGATGGTGGTGAGGGCGTGGTGGGCGCTGGGGGCCTGGACCACGTCGGTGCCGTCGACTTTCCGGCCTGACCGGTCGAAGGCGGCGTAGGTCTGCCACGGGCGACGCTGATCCCACGGGTCACATACCCACCAGTGGGCGGTGATCTCGTCGGCGATGATGGCTTGGCCGTGGGCCTGGCCGTACCAGCTCTTGTCGGAGATGCGGGTGAGGGTGCCGACGATGTCGCCGTCGATCTCGATGTCGTAGCGGCCGGGGCGGTGGTTGACCGAGCGGATGGCCCGTTCGTCGTAGTTCGTTTCCATGTGAAGTAGCATACCTGACAGGACAGACGGGGGCAAGGATGGCGTCGACTACCATCACCGCCCGTGCAGGCGATCATCGTCGTCCCCATCCGGTCCGGGGACCCCGACCGGGACCGGCTGTGGGCCTACGTCCGGTCATGGTGGACCGAACACTTCGACTGGCCCATCTTCGAGGGCGAGCACCCCCACGGTGAAGGTCCGTTCAACCGGGCGCTGGCACTCAACCGGGGAGCACGGGCGGGGCTGGCCGCCCACCCCGACGCCGACATCATCGTCGCTATCGACGGTGACACGATCCCCGACCGGGACGCCGTGCTGGCCGCCGTCCAGCAGGCGCACGCCATCGGGATGATGGCCCTGGCCTACGACGTGCGGGTCGCCCTCGACCGCCCGAGCACCGATCTCATCCTGGCGGGCCAGGCACCGGCCGACTGGTCGGGACTCCCCGGGAAACGCAGCGAAGAGTTCGTGTCGTGTTGCGTGGTCGTCCCCCGGGGCCTGTGGGACGAGATGGACGGCTACGACGAGAAGTTCAGCGGCTACGGCTACGAGGACTTGGCGTTCTGCATCGCCGCTGAAACCTACAGCGGCAAGCAAGTGGTCAGGGTCCCCGCCCCGCTGTACCACTTGCATCACCAGCCGTCACCCGAGTCGTCGCCCCGCAGCCCCCTGCTCGCCTTGAACCGCAAGCGGTTCCTGGCCTACCGGACGCTGGAAGGACAGCGGGATGCGCTGGACGAGTTCCTGCACCTGGACCCCCATGGAGGCCCCGACGCGATGATCCCGCCCATCTTCCACCGCACCGTCCCGTCCAAGACCGAAGCCAAGGTCGAGGCGTTCTGGCGGACGTTCCAACAGCACCACGACCCCGCCGTGTGGGAGTTCGTGACATGGCGGGACCCGCTCGATCCAGCCGAATGGCCGCTGACCGCCAAGGCGTGGGATAAGTGCGCCAACGGGGCGCAGTACGCCGGGCTCATCCGCCTGGAAGCCCTCTACAAGCACGGCGGGTTCTACATTGATTCTGATGTGGAGTGCCTGCGGTCGTGGGAGACGCTGCGTTTCGCCCCGGCTGTTGCGGGGTGGGAGGACAACGCCGTGATCCCCGACGCCGTCCTGGGGGCGATACCCGGGCACCCGGCCGTGCTCGACATGCTGGCCGCCGCCGTCGAGTCCGTCACGAACGGGGAGGACGCCTGGCATTCCGGGCCGGGCGTGTCGACACGGATCCTGCGGGGACGCGACGACGTGCTCCTGTTGCCACCCGGGGCGTTCTACCCGGTCCACTACCATGAGAAGGCCCGTCTGCGCGAGAACTTCAGCCGAACGGCCCCCTCGGCGTTCAGTGTCCACCACTGGCACGGGTCGTGGCTGACACCCGAACAGCGGCAACGGATAGCGGGGAGCCAACGTGTCTGACGATCAAGCTCAGGTCGAGGTCGATGCTCACTCTCAAGTTGAGGTTGTCATCCCGTGGCGCGACACTGGTGACGAGCGCCGACGCCGGAACCTCGACTGGGTCGTCGCCAACCTGCGATCCCACTACCCGGACTGGGGTGTCACCCTCGCCGCCGACGGTGACGACGGGCCGTTCAACCGGTCGGCGGCGATCATCAACGGGGCGCTGACTAGCGAGGCGGACGTGATCGTCGTGCATGACGGTGACGTCTGGTTCACCGGTGACCTGACCGACGCTGCGACCGTCGCCGTCTCCGAGGACGCCTGGGTGATCCCGCACTTCAACCTGCTACGTCTGGACGCCGACACGTCGGACCGGGTGCTGGCCCAAGCGCCCGAACAGGTGTCGGGCGAACTGCACCTCGACCAGCCGCCGTACGCCGGTAACCCCGGCGGCACCCTGCTGGTCCTACCGACCGAGATGCTGTTGGCGGTCCCCCCGGACGTCCGGTTCGTCGGCTGGGGCCAGGAGGACGACGCCTGGGCGTGTGCGCTCAAGGGCCTGGTCGGTCCGCCGATGCGTGGCGCCCACGACCTGTGGCACCTGTGGCACACCCCGCAGGAGCGGATGTCGCGGTCCGAAGGCAACGAGGCGGGCGTCGAGTTGGTCAACCGGTACGGGCGTGTCCGCTCCGACCGGGCGGCCTTGCGTGCCCTGGTGGACGAGTCGAAACAGTTCTGGCCGACGACCTAGCGCCGGTCGAGACGCTGGCGGAGACGCTGCGTGCGATCGTGGTACTCGATGGCGATGTCCACGATGATCCATCCGGCTGCGATGACGACGGCGGTGGCGACGGCGAACATGATCCACCACCGCCAGTCGCCCCACTGGACGATGCCGCCGACGAACGTGGCGAGCATGGCGACGAGGCCGATGCGGCCGATCCACGCCATCACGTTGTGGACTCGGATCAGGTCCCGGCGGGACCACGTCGGATACCTCACTTGAGGGACTCCTTGAAGGTCACGTTGGGGATCGCCCACTCGTCGTCCTGCACGTCACCCTTGTCGATCCCGGCGGCGGACAGTCCGCCCTGCTTGGCCGAGGTCGACCGGTACAGGGGGATGATCGACCTGACGAGGGCTTCATGTCGACTCACGGCGATGGCAGGGTCGGCGACGGCTTCACCGTCGGCATCGTAGAGGCTGCGTGTGGCGATGCGGTCGAGGATGGCGTCCCAGTCGGTGACACGCTTGACCGCCGCTCGGCGTTCGAACAGGCCGTACCCGTCCACGACGGCCTGCTTGTCGTCACCCATGAGCTGGGCGGCCTTGGCTCCGAGGGCGTCGCGGGTTTCAGCCAGCGCCTTGCGTGCCCGGTCGAGACTTCCGACGAGCTTGAGGAGGGCGGCCAGGTCGAGGTCGTCGGAGCCGTCGTAGATGTCCATCGCCCAGGCGGGGATGGCGTCGAGCGACTCGATGTGATCGGTGAGGGTCGTTTCATCCATGCCGGTCACACTAGCGCAGGCTAGCGACACTCGGGGGGTGGCCTGTCGCCGACCGACAGGGCGTAGAGCGTCTGCCGTCCAAACAGGGTACCGACCAGCCACCCGGCATCAGACAGTCGACGGAGTGGCTTCGTCTCGCAGACGTAGAACTTGGCGGGCGTCTTGGGTGGGGCGACCCTGAACGCCTTGACCGGGTCGAGGCCCTCGGCGGCGTAGGCGTCGAGAGTGCGGCTGTCCGCTTCGGCGGCGGCTTTCATCCGGTCCACGAACCACGACATCAGCTTGAGGTCGCCACCGTGCAGCCTGCCGGTCATGGCTCGCTCGACGGTGTGGATGTGGGCGAGCACCCGTTCGGATCCCGTCGTACCGTCCACCTTCTGGCTCTCCTCGCTCGGGGGTGTGTTGGCAGGTGGGCCACCAAGGGAAGGGACCCACGTTCCCACTGGGGTGGGGCGTCGAGGAAGGGATGCGCCCCGGGGACGGGGATTGGGACCCACCTGCCGTGAAAGTTCATATCGCAGGATGACGACACGGTCAACCTGCATGTGCCAGAATCCAGAACCCATGACACCGATCGAACCAACCTGGGCGGCGCAGGCCCCCGACCCCGAGGCCGTCGTCTGGCACCCCGAGGTCGCCCGGCTCCTGGCCGAGAAGGGTGTCGGATCCGGCACCGCCGCCACCGACGCGCTCCTGCTCCTGCGCCTGTGGAGGGACGGGCGGGGGAGCATGGTTGAAGCCACCTACGACAGCCTGGCCGAGCAAGTGGCGATGACCCGGACCCGGGTGCGCGAAGCGATCAGCAGGCTGGAGAAGATAGGTGTCCTGGTCACGGCGACGGTCCCCGGTGGTGGGCGGTCCAAGCTCTACGGGGTCGACTGGTCGGCCCTCGGCCACCATGCGACCGTCGCGCCGGGTCAGGCAGGTGAGACTCCGCCAACCGCTCCCCACCGCGCCGGGCGCGGTCAGGCGCGGTCAGGCGCGGTCGATGTGCCGGAATCCGGCAGTCCGGCCACTTGGAGCGACGACTCGGCAGCAGAAACGCTTTGTCTCCAACTGGCGGCGGCGGTGACCGCCCACCGGGGGTCACGGCCCAAAGTGTCGACACGGTGGCTCGCAGACATGGGGCTGCTCTTGCGGCGGGGTCCGACCGACACCGAGGATCCGCCACCGACGCCGACCGAGGTGGCGACGGTGATCGACGGGACGTTCACCCGTCTGGCCGAGCCGTCCCCCAAAGGGTTCTGCTGGGCCGACCAGGTGCGGTCCCCCGGTGCGCTGCGGAGCCATTGGTCGCAGCTCGTCCTGGCCTTGCGACGGTCAGCGCCGAAACGGGGGACCGGTGATATCGTCGCCGCCATGAACACATGGAACAACCTCATCAGTGAGGACGGGACGTGACCCCGGCCGAGGCCGTCGAGTGCGCCCGGCTCATCACCGACCTGTGGCCGCACCCGCCGACGACTGACGTCCGGCTCACCCTCTTGGCGTCGGCGTTGGAGGCCGTCCCGTCACGGGCTGATGCTGCCCGGGCGATCAACGACCTGTTCTATACGGAGCGGTTCCAGCCGACCCCGGCCGAGATCATCGAACGCTCTCTCGGCCTGTCGGGGATCATGGACAGAGAGTGGCGGTCCATCCTCGCCCGCCTGGCGGGCTCCGAGAACACCCCGAGCCAGGGGGCGATCGCTGCCCTGCGGGCGGCCGGGTCGTCGTTGGCCGGACTTCGGGGGGCGACCGAGCAGCAAGTGGACGTCATCCATCGTCGGTGGGAGGCCGCTCGCCGGTCCGCCCTGCTGGTCGAGGTTCGTCGTCGGTTCAGCAGCAAGGAGTTGACCAGTGCCCAAAGTTGACGACCAGTACCTGCCGCCCATCATCCGCACGGGCCGCGCCCCGGAACCCACCTACCGGTGCCTGGAGTGTCTCGACGTCAGGTGGGTCCACTCGACGGTCGACGCCATGACCGTGCGGCCGTGCCGCCAATGCGCCAAGGTCACGCACCGGCGGTGGGCCGAAGGGCATTTCGTGCTCGACCATGCGTGCGACGAGTGCGCCGGGATCCGGGCCGGTCGGATCACCGAACTGGACTTCGCCGCCGACGGGTCCCGCATCGGGGCGACGTGACCCCAGCTTGTGACGTCACCGGGGGGTGCCCGCACGACGCGATCGGGTTCTTCACCGTCACCACGATCCGGGGGGAACGGATCCACTTGTGGGCCTGTGTCAAGTGCTCGGGGTGGTGGCGGCGTCGGCATCCCGACGACCCGTGGACCGCTCAGGCTCCGACTTCGACGAACCGCCAGTCGTACCGGCCGTAGGTGCCAGGGTCCAGTTCCCTGGCTTTGGCGTCCAGGGCCACGGGGGATACTCGGGTCAGTCGACGGCCCGGCGACGTAGTGCAGTGCCAGACGTAGTGCCAGGTCCGGCCGTCGTTGGATGCGTGGGTCGTGACATCCTTGACCCGCCCGGAGAACCAGGCGGTGGTGCCGTCGGGCAGCGTGGTTTCCAACGCCCACCGGGTGGCGGGCTTGCGTTCGGGGCGGTGGGCTGCGAGCCGATCAGCGGCGGCGGACCGCTGGGCCTCGGTCAGCTTGCGCTTGGGCCTGATACGCACCTTGCGAGCCTTGAGTTGCGCCTTGAGGGCGTTGGCGTTGGACCGGCCGCAGAACCTCGACACCAGCTTGAGGTAGACGTCGGCGAAACACCAGCCGTGGGGTCGGTCGTCACCGTCGTACTCGGGGTGATTACTGGGGAGAACGAGGTGGGCGACTTCATGGAGGACGACCCACCGCTTCCGGGCGGCCGGGGTGAAGGACAGTTTCCTCTGGCCCCGGGATGCCCAGGCTCCACCTCGGCCGTTGCCCGGGAAGGCGACCGTTGGGTGCGTGGTGCAGGGACGGTATCCCTTGGAGTAGAGCCACTTGCATGCTTTGGTGGCGAGGGCTGTCACTTCTGCCTCGGAGATCAACTCGGACGCCTTGGTGGTCCACTCGGTGCTGCGCTCGGCGGCGTACAGCTTGCCCTTCTGTGAGTCTTGAGTTGGGTATGTGGTTGTTGCCATGACACCATTATAGCACAGGGTGTCAACACTGGTGGTTGCCAAGGATGGTTGAAGGCGACCTTGGCCGTCTGGTAGTATCCCACGTCACAACACATAACCGCCCCTTGGACGGGGCAGAAGGAGAATGAACCCATGGACATCCAGTGGGAGGACCCACCCGAGGACGGACGGATCCACAAGAAGGGCAAGTACCGACCCACGCTGGACGCACTGCGGGCCAACCCCGGGTCATGGGCACGGGTCGCTGAGTTCGACGGCATCCAGTCCGCGTCGGCAACGGCTGCGTCGATCAAGTCCGGCGCCGTGCTCGGATCGGCCCCCAAGGGGAGCTTCGAAGCCGTGTCGCGCGTCCTGCCGGACGACCGGGGCGGCGTGTGGGCACGGTTCGTCGGTGAGTCCATCAGGGCGGCAACCCCGTAGTCGGACGGACCCCGTGCCGGGTGTCGAATCTCGGCACGGGGTCACCCCCCCCCCGACTCAACCAAACTGAACCGAAGGGTAGCGAAGCAATGATCGAATGGATAGCTCTACGAGTAGCCCAACTCACTTGGGTCGTCATCGCAGCCGCATGGCTCGTCTATGTGGCATGCCTGGTCGTCCTGCGCTGGTGGGAGTCGCGATGAGCGTCAAGCCACGGGACGTGCCCGGCCTGCGCGACCGGCTCATCGGCAACATCAACCGGGCGCTAGGTAATCTGCCCGACGCCGTGAACGACCAGCCGGTGCTGGATGCAGTCTCCAACCTGGAGTGGACCGTCCGAGCCTTGTATTCTGGGAAAGTCCAGCTCATATGGGTGTCGACCGAGACGCTGCGGGTCGCTGCTCGCGTCGCCGAAACCATCCCGGTCGACACGCTGTTCACTGAGGTTGAGCGTCCACCGTGGGGGTTCGCCGTGTTCGAAACGCCCGTCGAAGGGGTCGATGCCGAAACGGGCGGAACGGTTGTCGTGGATGCGATGTCCTGGGGTCCGGTGCGTCTGCGGGCTGTCCCTGGCACTGACCACTTGGGGATCGGCTGCCACACGTTCGGCGGCCACTTCAGCGGTGAGGGATCCGCACACCTGGCCGAAGAGATGCCCGACGACCTGGTGCCGATCGGACGGTCCGACTGGTTGGCTGATGATCCGATCGACGTGGTGTCCCAGATGGACGACCCGACGGCTGCGGCGTCGATGGTCGAGGACCGTCGCCTACTGGTCGCCCTCTGGACGCTCATGGACTCGGAGCGGCACACGACCCGGGAGGCATGGGTCCCGCGCAACAAGAGGGCACGGCGCCGGTACGACGGCACCCCGCCCACTGTCACCGTCGTCCGCATCCGGGGTGAGGCCGAGGCGTCCGGTCGTCGCGGGACGGGGTCCCCAGCCACGCACGCTTCGTGGGTCCGACCGCATCTGCGGCGCCAGCCGTACGGGCCGGGCCGGTCGTTGCGGCGCCTGCAACTGATTGACGGTCACGTCCGCCGGGCGGACCTGGGCGATCCGGTGCGCCGGGACCGCGTGTGGAGAGTCGACTGAACTGTCCAGCACGTGTGCTAGCATCCCTGCAAGTTCAACCGAAGGAAGGAAACCATGACCCCCGAACAGCTCGCCGACCAACTCACCACGCCACTCCTACGGAACCTGACCGGCAGGGAGCGGATCTACGCCACCACGGAGGGCCTGTCGACCGGTGAGGTGGCGCTGCTCCGCATGGCCGAGGCGCTGCACTCGGTGCAGGCACTCGCCCCGCGCGTCGACTCGGCCCTCCAGGCGGCCGTTGCTGACTGCTGCCGCAGCATCGCCGACGACATCGAAGGGCTCCCCTGATGACCACCCCGCCCCCGTTCAACGGTCCGTTGCCACCCCAGCCGTGGCAGGCCGATACCGCCGCCTTCTACCGGGACGTGGCCCGTCACCAGGACCGCCGTCGCCGCTGGCCGTGGGTCGCCGCTGCCTGCGCCGCTGTTGCCGTCCTGTCCGGGGTCGTCGGGTTCGCCGCCAGTCGGGCGATGGTGGACGAGACACGCGTCGACCTGATGGAGCGGTGGGATGGGCTCGACGCCGAGGGCAAAGCGACCATGTGTGACGGGTTCAACGACCTGGGCATGGACGCCATGACCGACACGGCGATGGAAGCGTTCGCCGACGACGACGAGTTGTCGGAGATTCCCCGCTCCGAAGTCAACGCTTGGCTCCGAGCAGTCAAGGACGAGCGATGCTGACCCGCTGGCTGCTCAAGACAGTCGCCGCTGACGGCGCCGCTTACGGCGACTT
>CALFYG010000328.1 GCA_937952095.1 uncultured Micrococcales bacterium
AGACCAAGTCGGTGAGTGACCACCTCTCCGGCGCGTCGGTCGGCACATCCTCGGTGACCACAACCTCGGTTCCCGGCGCGATGCCGGTGTAGACCTGCGGGGCCCCGCCTCCGGTCAGAGAGAAGAAGTCCGGGGTTACGCCGGTCGCGTCGAAGTCGAACTCCGTCGTGGGGGATTCGACGCTTGTCACCTTGTTGACCGACAAGGTGCCCAACTTCTGGTTCTCGTACACGCAGACGCCCACCTCGCCCTGCAGCAGCGTGATGTCGACCTCACCGGTCCCCAAGTCTCCAGGGATTGGGGTCGATGGATCGGAACTCTTCACACAGTCGAGTTCTGTCAGGCGCCACCCGGTCTTCGGCAATTCCGTGACCGTGTATGTCTGCCCGCCGAATCCGGGGTCGACTTCAAAGCCCGCGAAGTCACCGTCGCCGGTCAGGGTGAAGGAAGCGTCGAGGTCGAACCCCGTGGCGGTGAAGTCGAAGTCGGCAGTCGCTCCTGCGGGATCGGTCGACTTGAGGACGAAGAGGTACGCCTGAGCCGGCTCCTTAGTGTTTACGAACGTGCACACGACGTCGTCGCCGTACGTGAGGCCGGTCGACGAGATATCGCCGCTGAGTGGGTCGGTCTCGACCGCTGAGGATCCCTGGCCGGTGCATTCCAGCGACGTGAGGGTCCAGTTGGCTTTCGGCGTCTCCGTCACGGTGAAGGAGGCATTGGGCGTCACGTCGGTGAAAGCCTTGTCCTGCTGATCGGCCAACAGGAACGGGCCCCCCGGAGTCAGACCAGTGGGGTTGAACTCGAACGTCGTTCCATCGGGCTGTTCGCCGGGGATGACCGCTGTCTTGACGATCGTCAGCCGCGGCAACTGCTTGTTGGTGTAGGTGCAGACCGCGTCGTCACCTGGCTCCAGGTCCACCTCGACGACCCCGGTCCCGGTGTCCCCGGAGATGGGGTTGCCGGTGTCGCCGTTGACCACGCACTCGACGTTGGTCAGTTCGAAGCCACTGTCACCGGCCGGCGGCGACGGCGGGGCGCTCTCGGTGACCGTGTAGGTGTTGCCTCCCGCAGCTGGGCGGACGCTGAACGACTGAGAGTCCCCGAGGTTCAGGGTGAAGTCCTGACTGCCCGGTTGCCCAGGTGCCACCAGACCGGTCCCGCTGGCGTTGAAGTCGAACGCCGGATCCCACGTCGACGGCTCGTCCTCTTTCACCACGGTGAGGGTTGCGGGAGCGAGTTCCGCGTTGGTGTAGACACACTCCCCCTCGTCGCCGTACTCGAGAGTGACCTCGATCTCTGAATCGGTCTGAGTGAACGGGACGTTGCACGACACGTCATCGAGTTCCCAGCCCGCCGGGACGGTGGACTCGTTGATGGTGACGCTGCCCGGAGCGATGTTCGCGAACGTTTGCGACTCACCGTCAGCCAGGGTGAAGGAGGCCGGGCTCAGCGGCGCGGCGGCGGTGAAACCGAACTCCGCCGACGACCCGGCCGGGCTCGTCTGCTTCGTGATGGTCAGACTGGGCTTGCGCTCATTCTTGAACACACAGGTGACATCCTCCTTGGGGAGAAGGGTCACCTTGATCTCGCCGGTGGCGAGGTTGACCGAGTCCGGGGTCTTGCTGCAGTCGAGGTCGGTGATGTCCCATCCGGACACACCGGTCTCGGTGATCGTGTACTGGCTTCCCGATCCGTCCGGGCCGTCGAGCGCAATATTGCGGCTCGCCGGCGGAGTTCCCGGTGCCGACGAGGTGTTGAGTCTGAACGACTCGTCGGCCGGCGCCACTCCCTGACCGGAGAGCGTGAAGTCGAAGTCCTGGTTCTGCGCCCCCGGGTTGGTGACCTTGACGACCCGCAGGTTGGCTCCGCGGTCGATGTTGATGGTCATCTGGTCGTTGTCGGTGACTGCCCCGTTGTTCTGTGGACGGCTCTGGGGGTTCGACCAGGTCGAGGTGACCGAAGCCGTGTTGGTCACTGAACTCACCGTGCTCGGAGGGTTGAGCACTGTGTCGCACTCGTAGATCCAGGTCTCCGTGGTCTCGAGTTTCTGGTTGTTGTTGGTGTCGCCGCTCTTGTACGTCACCGGCGAGCACTTGTTGTCGGTGACCGCACTGGCACGCACCAGGCTCAACGTGTCGTTGCCGTCATTGGTCACCGTGTAGACGTACGTGACGCGGGTTCCCGCCGGCACCGTGCCACCGTCGGGGATCACCGCCCCACCCGTCTTCTTCGCGGTCTTGGCGATCGCGATGGCAGGTGTCTTGACATCGACGTTCGCTTGCGCCTGCGCGGACACCGATGAGCCCTTGGGAGGCACTCCGGTGACGCTGACCGTGTTGGTTTGCGTCAGCGGCGTTTTCACCGTTGCCACTGGGCCGATCTTGGCAGCACAGGTATACGTCCATGCATCCCCCGGCGCCAATTTGCCGGTGTCGGCACCCGGGCCGGTGGGCGCCGAGATCGACGAGCACTTCGGGTCGACCGGCTTGTTCACCGTCAGCGTCGAGTTCCCGGTGTTCGTCACTGTGAACGTGTAGGTCTCGTTCCAGCCGGCGGCGTTGCCGCGGACAGGGTTGTCCTGCGGAACCTTCGTGATGGTGATCGCCGGTGCGTAGTTGAAGTCGTTGTACAACTTGCACTTGGCGACATCCGAAGGCTTCATCTGGAACTGGAACGACGGTTGCACCAGATTGCCGCTGACAGTGGTCGACGGCCCGCTGATCGGCTGGATCTCACAGGACCACCGATTGGCGGTGTAACCGGTCTTGACACCCTCCGAGATCTGCACCGTCGCTGTCTTGTTGGCTTCTTTGGGCTTCCACTGGAAGGCCGCAGTCCCCTGTGCACCCGAGGTGGCGCGGGTCTGCGCACTGTTGTCCGGACCGACCGGGTCGACCCACTTGAAGCCGCCGCTGATCGTCGGCTGGACGGTGACGTCCCACCCGCTCGCCGGCACGTAGTCAGCGCCGCTACTGGTCTGCGACAGTTTCTGCACAGTCACGCTGTTCCCGCACAGTGACGTGACCACGGACCGCAGGAAGACACCGAGCGCGGCGAAGTCGCTGAAGGCGACGGCGTCGACCTGGTTGATGGTCTTGTTGGCCAACGCCCCGGCGTTCTTCTCGAGCAGCGGACCCGAGATCTTCTTCAGCCGGTCCTGGCTGGCGGTGCTCGTCAGACCGCTGCCCACTCCGACCACGAGCATGCGGGTACCCGCGGCCTTGACGATGTTCGCCTGCGTGATCGCGTTGTCGAGGGCGGCGCCTGACACCGAGGTGTTGACGTTCGTGCGGCTCGAGTTCACGTTGTACGAGGTCGGGTCGCCGTCGGTCATGAAGATGGCGAGCTCAGGACGATCGATGTCCTTGATCCCGTTCTCCCAGTTGGTCCAGGTGAGGGCGCCGTTGTCCACCCTGTTGCCGTTGTAGATCGTGACTCCGGCGGGCTTGGGCGGCGGGGGGGTGTAGTACTTGGCAACCGCTTGTGAAAGTTGCCCCCGGTGCCGACCGTGCTTGCGTTGACGTCGACGCGGCTGCTGAGCTGGCCGGAGAAGGTGCCGAACTGCGTGACGCGAAGGGTGGAGTTGGTGTCCTTGAGCGCCGCGAGGAGGTCGTAGGAGGCGTTGCGGACAGTGTTGACCGCACCCGCGGTCTTGATCGAACCGGACGCGTCGAGGATCAGCGTGGCGTCGAGCCCACAGGTCTCGCTGATGGTGGGGTTGGGCCCGGGCGTCACGGCCTGCACCGTGGTGTCGGCCGCCGGTTCGGCAGCAGCGACCGGCGGCGCGGTCAGCCCTGTGACCAACAACGATGCAACGCCTGCGCCTACCCAGAAGCCACGCATGATGAAACCCTCCCTGGCGGTTGGCCCGAATGTCCCACCAAAGCAGGGGTGGATGCCCGTTCACCCGTTCGGGTCAGTTGATCTTCGGGGTTTCGGCTACAGAACGTGGTGGGCCGCCCTGCCACCAGGCCGCGCCGACTGTGACGTTGTTGCCCCACGAATTCCCCGATTGTGACGTTGTTGCTGATCCTGACGACGGCAAACCAGCAACAACGCGACATTCGCACGTCGGAGCCTGCAACAACGTCACAGTCGGTTACGCTCACCCAGCGAGGAACGACAGCCGCACCGTGCGCTGGGGATTGTCCCCGTTGGGATCCACGAGCACGATGCTCTGCCAGATCCCGAGCGCGAGCCGGCCATGGATGACGGGCACGGTCAGGCTCGGCGACACGAAGGCGGGCATCACATGGTCCCGGCCATGACCGAGGCTGCCGTGCCGATGCCGGTAGATATCCGCGGTGGGAAGTAGTCGTTCGAGGGCGTCCTCGAGATCGGGCTCGCTTCCCGCGCCGGTCTCGATCAGCGCAACCCCGGCGGTGGCGTGCGGGACGAAGACGCTGAGCAGACCGTCACCCCTGCCTGCCACGAAACCCTGCGCCTCATCTGTGAGATCCACAACGAGGCGGTCCCCACTACGCACACTCAGTTCAACCGTGTCCATCAGCCGACGGTCACCTCGGTCACCCGTCCGTCCACCACGGTCGCGTTGAGGCGCTGGGGGTTGTAGTCCATCGTCACCGGCTTGCTATCGCCATCCACAGAGACGATCCGGAAGTCATACCCCTCAGCTTCTGCGGCCGCGCGCGCCTTCTTCACCCGCATCCCGACCAACGTCCTGCCGAACACGGCTGGGGAGTCCGGCTGCGCGAAACTCAGCAGCATCTCGCCGCCCGTGCGCAGGGTCAGTTGCACCTCGTCGGCATCGAAGGCGGTGACCCGGTCCAGCAGTGCGAAGTACTCTTCTTCGGCCCGCATCAACTCCGGCGGGCCGGCCATTTCGGTGCGTGCCAACGCCCCGAACTCGAGACTGCCGTCCTCACCTGCGGTGAACGGGCCGAAATAGCGGTTGACCGGAGCCTGCCCGGACACCTGGTCGGCGTCGAATGTGATGGTCACATCCGCCGGAAGACTCGCCGGGGCCACGAGGACCCACTCCGCCCCGGGCGACAGCGCCTGCGGGATCGCAGTCGGTGAGGGACTCGGCTCCGGCGCGCCGGGGCTACTGCACGCCGCGAGCGCCAGCACCAGCGCCACCGTGATCGCCCTCATGTTCAGACTCCATCCGCGCGGGACGCCAGGCGTCCGATCTCGTCCACCATGTCCGGCCACAACTCCCGCGGCAGGTCGTGACCCATCCCCGAGTAGCCGACGAACTTCGCGTTCGGCAGGTGGCGAGCGATCGCCAGGCCGCCGCTGGGGGCGACGAGCGGATCGTGCAGGCCGTGGATGACCAGGGTCGGGATCCGCAGCCGACGCAGCCGCGCAGTGCGATCCGGTTGACCGGCGATGGCCGCGAGCTGGCGCATGTAACCGTGGCCGTCGAGTCCTCGGTCGTAGGAGATCCCACCGAGGTGCATCAGGTAGTCCTCGTCGAAGGCGTACCCCTTGGAACCGATGATCCGGAACGTCTCGACGGCAGCCTGTTGCGCCGAGGTCCGATCGGAGACGACGCGCCTCTTGGTGAGCCTGCTGAAGACCGCCGGCTTGGGGTTGCCGACCCGGCGCGAGCCGGTGGAAGTCATGATCAGGGTCAGACTGCGCACCCGCTCCGGATGCCCGACGGCAAGGGTCTGGGCGATGAACCCGCCCATCGAGGCGCCCACGATGTGCGCGGACTCGAACCCGAGGGCGTCCATGAGTCCCACCGCGTCCGCGGCCATGTCGTCGATCGTGTAAGGCGGGCGACGCCGGCGGACGGTGACATCCACGAAGGACGGCGCCGGCAGGTCGGACAGATGTGTCGACAGTCCCGTGTCGCGGTTGTCGAACCTCACCACGTAGTAGCCGCGCGCCGCCAGGTCGGCGCACATCTGATCGGGCCAGGCGATCATCTGTGTACCCAGACCCATGATGAGCAGCATCGGTGTGGCGCTGGGGTCCCCGAACCCTTCGTAGGCCAACTCGATCCCGTTGGCGGCGACCTTGTGAATGTCCATCGTCACCAGGCTAGGGCAGGGGCCCGGGGCGGCCGAAGAAATAGCCCTGACCGTGGGTCCAGCCCTGGGCTCGGATCAGATCAGCCTGCTCCTGGGTCTCGATCCCTTCGGCCACCGACATCAGGTCCAACCCCTCCGCCAACCCGGCGAGGCCCTCCGACAACGCGTTGGACGCACTGGCGTGGGCGGTCAGATCGCGCACGAAACTCGCGTCCAGTTTCAGACCGGTCACAGGCAGTTCCCGAAGCAAGGAGATTGAGGAGAAGCCGGTGCCGAAGTCATCGATGTGGATCCCCACCCCGTACTCCTGCAGCACCACGAGATCCATCGTCGCGGGACCGAGCAGCGACAGCACG
>CALFYG010000329.1 GCA_937952095.1 uncultured Micrococcales bacterium
TGCTCTTCCGATCTAGTCGGCGGGCTATTCGAAGACGAAGCCATATATACCGTGCCGGTGTACCAACGCAAGGGGGGCTGACATGGCCATGCTTCAGACGATGACCAAGGGTGCCGGCGAGCCGAAGGGTTCGCCGGCAGGGAAAGCCGCGCCCGCTGACAAGGCGGCCGCCGGCAAGACCTCGCCCGAGGCCATCAAGGCGCACATGGCCTTCCTGGCCGACGACGCCATCGCGATCCGCAAACAGTCGAAGGCACACAAAGCCGGCGCCTTGCAGGCGCGCGGCGGCATCAACCCGATGTAACGAATTCGCGCGGGTTCGCGCGATGACGTCGCCGGAGGCGGCGTCGAATGCAGTGACGCGCAGGAGTGCGTCTGACCTCAACTCAGGAGCACTCCGCTATGGCACGCACCATCGTGGGTCTGAACGACCCCAAAGCAGTCCGCAAGTACAGCGGTTTCCTTGCCGTCGACGTCGGCCGGGAATCCTATTTCAACCGCAAGTTCATGGGGGTCGGTGTCGAGGCACAGACGCCGCTGCAAACCCTCCCGCAACTGGAGTCCGATGCCGGGGAGAACATCTCCTACGACCTCTGCATGCAGCTGCGGATGCAACCAGTCGAAGGCGACAACACCCTCGAGGGCAAGGAAGAGGATCTGAAGTTCTACACCGACTCGCTGTACATCGACCAGATGCGCGGCGGGGTCAACACCGGGGGCCGGATGACCCGGAAGCGCACCATCCACGATCTGCGCAAGATCGCGCGGGTGCGGCAGTCGGAATGGTGGGCCCGCGTCTTCGACGAACTGATCTTCATGTACATGTCCGGGGCACGTGGGGTCAACGCCGACTACATCTTCCCCACCAGCTATGCCGGATTCGCCGGGAACTCCCTGGTCGCGCCGGACTCCGCGCACCTGATGTATGCCGGAGCGGCAACCTCCAAGGCCACGATCACCAACGCCATGCCGATGGACCTCACGCTGATCGAGCGTGCGGTGACGAAGGCCTCCACGCTGGGCGGCGGCACTTCCGGTATCCCGGCCATCGAGCCGATCAAGATCGACGGTGAGGAACGCTACGTACTGGTGATGCACCCCTTCCAGGCCCACGCGCTGCGCAACAACAGTTCGACCGGTCAGTGGCTCGACATTCAGAAAGCGCTGGCAACGGCCGTCGGGAACAAGTCGCCGATCTTCGTGGGCGGCATGGGCTTCCACCGCGGCGTGGTACTGCACGAGCACCGCGCCGTGATCCGGTACTCCGACTACGGTGCCGGTTCGAACCTGGCCGCAGCCCGGGCGCTGTTCATGGGCCGTCAGGCCGGGGTCGTCGCGTTCGGTTCTCCCGGAACCGGGCTGCGCTTCGACTGGCACGAGGAATCCCGCGACAACGGTAACCAGGCCGTGATCACGACGTCGTCGATCTTCGGTGTGAAGAAGACCGCGTTCACCATCGACGGCACCTCGCGCGACTTCGGTCTGTTCTCCCTCGACACCTACGCCGTCGATCCGGCGTAACCCACGGGACTCCCTTCGGGGAGTCTCGTCGCTTCCCTCATTCAGCAAGGAGATTTCGAAATGGCCAATTTTCAATCCGACTACGCGAAGCGCCTGCGTCCGATGCCGACCCCCCAGGGCGGCGAGATCGTCAATGTCCGCATGCAGGTCGCCGTCACCGCAGCCCTGGCGCTGAACGACATCATCGAGTTCGGCGAGCTTCCCGTGGACTGCGTTCCGGTCGACTTCGTCCTGGACTCCTCCGACATCGACACCGGCGGTTCCCCGTCGGTGACTCTGTCCGTGGGGGTCGCCAACGCTGGCAAGACCGATCTGGATACCTCAGCCGACAGCGGCAGCGCGGTCTGGCTGTCGGCATCGACCATCGGTCAGGCCGGCGGCATGGCTCGACCGACCACGCGGGCGATGTTTATCGCGACGCCACGGCAGCCGGATCCGAATTCCGGTTCTGCGTCCGGGGCGCAGTTGCGAATGATCGCGGCCAAGGTGGCGGCGGCGGGCGCAACTCCGGCCGCGGGCACGGTGAGTCTGTCGCTGTCCTACCGCGCCGCCCACTACGGCGCCTGATCGACGGTTCTTTCCTGGTGGTCTTGACGGGGCTTCGGCCCCGTCTCTCTTTCTGGAGGTGTGATGAAGATTCTGTCGAAGTTGGCCCGGAAGGAAGGCGAGGTCATCCAACTGGATGACTGCGAGTACACGTTCAAGCAGGACGCCGTGGGACGGAACTATCTGGAGGTCGAGGACGCGACCCACTGCGAACGCCTGCTCGGCATCCCCGAGGGGTTCGGCCTTTATCCGGATGACGGTCAGCCGGTGCGCAAGAACGCTGGCAAGCCGGGCAAGAAGGCGGAATCTGACCCGCCTCCGCCTCCGCCTCCCGGTGGTGGTGCTGGCGACGGCGAGAACGATGCGCCTCCGCCTCCCGCGACCGATCCCACGGCTTAACCGGGCGCGGCCATGGCTTACACGATGCAGAACGTGGTCGACAAGGCGCGCAAGCCCTTGAACGACGCATCGAAGACACGGTGGACCGACGACGATCTTCTCGCCTATGCCAACGATGCCGTCCGCGTTCTGCGCCGTGAACGCCCCGATCTGTTCTTCGGGCAGTACACCAGTCTGCCAGGAGACAAGACGCTGGCGCAGGACCTCCCCGTCGACGACGAGTACATGACCGTCGTCGCCGACTACGTCACCGCTCGAGCGGAAACCATCGACGACGAGGAAGCACTGGCCGCCCGCGCGGCGCTGTTCTTCCAGTTGTTCCAAGGGGCGAAGAATGGCTGAGTGGTCTGCATGGTTCGACGAGGTGCTGCCCCACGTGCCCGGATGTCCGCAACCCGTGGCCACCCACGCGATCCGCAATGCCGCGATCCAGTTCTGCGAGGACTCCCGGGTCTGGCAGATCGATCATCCCTTGATCGATTCCGTGGCGGACACCGCCGAGTACACGTTGGCACCGGGCGACGGCAAGAAGGTCGTGCGCCTGGAGATGGTCTGGTACGAGGGCAATCCCCTGGACCCGATCACCACGGCGGATCTGGAAGCGCTGTACACCGGCTGGACCGTGGAAACCGGGGAGCCGAAGTATTTCCTGCAGGAGCGGCTGGAAGCGCTGGTCCTGGTGCCGTACCCCTCGGCCGCCGTCACCGATGCGATCAAGGCGAAGGTCTCGGTGAAGCCGTCACGGGCGGCGACGGTAATCGACGACGTCATCCATGAGCGGTACCTGGAACAGATCGGCCGCGGCGCGCGGTCGCGACTTCACCTGATGCAGCGCAAGCCGTGGACGGACGTGAACCTGGGATCGGCCCTGGCGCAACAGTTCGAAGACGACATCGCCGCGGCACGGTTCGCGGCCTTCAAAGGCCACACCCGGGCGCGGAACCGATCCACGCGCGGCCACCGGAGGTTCGTGTAAATGGCGAAGCAGATCTTCACCAACGCGGCGTCGTGCAAGCTCGGGGCTGCCATCGTCACCACCGATCCGATCACGTCGATCACGCTGGAGGCTGGCCAGGGGGCGGAGTTTCCGTCGCCCACGGGCGGTGATTGGTTCGTGCTCGCGATCTGGAAGGCGAACAAGTCCGCCATGGAGTTGTTCAAGATCACTTCCCGCAGCGGCGACGTGCTCACCGTTGATACGCGCGCCTTCGACGGTTCCACGGCCAACACCTTCGGCACCACGGACATCTGTCTCTGCGTCGTGAATGCCGGCGCGCTGTCCGACTTCCGCGCCGATCTGACGACCCTGGACGCCCGCCTGGACACCGCCGAGTCCGACATCAACGACATCGAAACGGATGTCGACACGATCTTCACGCAGAAGCCGCGCATGGACACCGGCACCAAGGTGGTGTTCCACCAGGCGGCGGCCCCGACGGGCTGGACCCAGGACACCTCGATCAACGACCGCGTGCTGCGTCTGGTCAGCGGAACCGGCGCCAGTACCGGGGGAAGCTGGACGATCTCCGGGTTGACGGTCGACGGCCACACGCTGACGGAGGACGAGATCCCGGCGCACGTCCACGGCGGCGTCCAGACTCCGGCCGGCAACGGCTTCGGCCCCCCTGGGGGTGGCAACAACCTCGGCACTCCGGGTTCGACCTCGTCGACCGGCGGCGGCGACCCTCACGACCACGGGCTCACGGCGGACGGGAACTGGCGTCCGGCGTACACCGATGTGATCGTCTGTGCGAGGACGACGTGATGGATCATCGCGCCGCCTTTCAATGCACGCAGTGTCCGCAGAACAACGATCCAGCGCGTGGCCGCTCCTGCCCGGCGTGGTGGGAGTGGACCGCCGAGCATCTGGGCACCGGCGAGTCCCGCATCGTCAAGCAGTGCGGCTGGACAGCGATGCCGATCTTTTTCACCGAGGTCATCAAGGCATCGAACCGTCCTGCGGCCGCAGTGGAGTCGACGCGCAATGAGATCGCGACCGGGCTGGCCGAGGTCGGCCGGCGGATCTCCTCCGGGTTCGCCCGCATTCGTCACACCGGTGGGGTGGAGCCCGCGCCGGTCCCGGCGCTGCCTCAAGCCGATGCGCTGCCAGCGCTGGACCGGCTGGAGCCCTGACGATGGCCGCGCGAGGGCTTCGGTCATTCGTCGGGGGCCTGGTCCCCCGCATCGACAAGCGACTGCTACGCGACGATCAGGCGCAGATCGCCACCAACGCCAAGATCACTTCCGGCGCCCTGCATCCGCTGCGCGGCGTGCTCGACATCTATACCAGTTCCAAGGCCGGGGCCCTGATGTCGGCGCACCGGCTGACCAACGACGACGATCAAGACATCTGGCTCGGCTGGACCACGGACGTGGATGCGGTTACCGCCCCGTTGACCAACAATTCGTCGCAGCGGATCTACTACACCGGGGACGGTGAGCCCAGGGTGACGTGGCTGGCCATTGCGAATGCGCTGGCCGACAACAAGTACCCGGACCAGTTCTTCGTCCTCGGGGTCCCGCGCCCTGCGGCTGCTCCGACGGTGGGGTCCGTGACCGGGGGCAGCGCCGCGGCGGAATCTCGAGCCTACGCCTTCACCTTCGTCTCCGTGACGACGCAGCCGGACGGGTCCGTCATCGAGGAGGAGGGGAGACCGTCGGTGTCGACGACTCAGACCGGCGCCTCCGACGGTACCTGGCCGATCTCGGGACTGCCGACCTCGATCAACAACAGCAACACCATCACTGGGGCCTCGCACAGCTCCGGCGTCACCACGGTGTCTGGAACATCGTCGTCCTTCCTGCGGGTCGGTGAGTACGTCGTGGCGAACTCGGCCCGGTACCGCATCACCGAGATCACGTCCGGAACGCAGTACAAGGTGGCCGACTCCGGCAACACCTTCCCGTCGTCCGGCACCTGGACGCGGGAGGCGCCGCACAACTCCGCCAACATGGTGAAGCGGGTCTACCGCTCCCATTCCGGCGTGTTCTACAAGGTCGCCGACGTCGCCCTCGGCACCTCGAGCTACAACGACAGCATCCTGTTCGACGATCTCCCCGGGCCGCAGCTGGAGTCCACGGCGTACGACATGCCGCCCACGGACCTGCACTCCCTGCTGGCGCTGCCCAACGGCTGTCTCGCCGGGATCTCGGGGAACCTGCTGTGTCTGTCGGAGCCGTACCAGCCGCATGCCTGGCCGGAGGGGTTCCGCTATCCCGCCGACTATCCCGGTGTCAGCCTCGGCTGTCTCGGCACCACGGTGGTGATGACCACCACGGGTACGCACTACGTGGCCATCGGCACCGATCCATCGGCGTATTCGCTGGAGCGGGCCAGCACCGCCTATCCCTGCGTCTCCAAGCGGGGCACCGTCAGCATGCCGGGGGGCGTGGCGTGGCCGACACACCACGGGCTGGCGTTGCAATCGCCCGGCGGGGTGGTGATCGTCACCGAGCAGTTGTTCAAGCGGGACGAATGGCAGGCGCTGAACCCGTCGACGCTGATCGCCCAGGTCTATGACGGTCGGTATGTCGGGATCTACCAGCGCACCGGCTCCGATGTTCAGCAGGTCATGATGCTGGATCCCTCCGACCAGTCCGCCCTGTTCGAAGCCACGGTCCAGGCCGACGGCCTCTACGCGGACAAGCGCAACGGCGCCATGTACGTCCTCAAGGACGCCAAGGTGCAGCAGTGGGATGCCGGGACCCGGTTGCAGATGGACTGGCAGAGCAAGGAATTCGTCGAAGCGGCACCGATGAACTGGGCGGCGGCGAAGATCGATGTCGTGTTCACGCAGACCGTGGCCGAGGTCGCGGCGCTGCAGACGATCCGCGACGCCGCCGAGGTCGTGAACGAGGCCATCGCCGCGACGGACCATGACTGGAAGGGCGGCGAGATCGCCGCGGCCGCGCTCACCGCCATGGCGATCAGCGACATTCCGCTGAACGATCTCCCCATCGTCACCTACGAGGAGTGCGGGTTCTACTTCTACGCCGGCGGCGAACTGAAGCACTACGAAGAGATCACGAACGATCGGCCCTTCCGGCTCCCCGCGGGGTATCTCTCCGACAACGACAGCGTCCGTGTCATCAGCAACGTCACGGTGCGCGGCATCACCCTGGGCACCAGCATTCAGGCGCTGAGGCAAGCCTGATGGCGATCTCCCGGTTCATCAAGAAGCCGTCGCTGCCGTCGCTGACGGGTTGGCCGAACTGGGCCTTCAGCATGATGAACCCGATCAAGCAGACCATCGAGATCATCACCGGGCGCAGAGGCGAGAAGCTGGACCAGCTTTCCGGAAACATCTCGATCGATGCCGTGGCGGAGAAGGTGAACGAGATCATCCGGGTGCTGCAGGACGGCCCGGACACGGATGTCTCCGTCGACGGAGTCTCCGCGCCCCCTCCGGTGCCGACACCGCAGGTCACCATCAACAACATCACTGAGACCACGATCCAGCAGATCGTGTCCGGGGCCTCTGCGTTCTGGACCCCCGCGGATCTGCCGGACCTCACGCTCTGGCTCGATGCCTCCGACGACACGACGTTGACCCTCAGCGGTGCTGCGGTAGAGCAGTGGGACGACAAGAGCGATGCGGCCAGGCACGCCGCGCAACTCTCCGCGACCCGGCAACCGACCCGGGTCACCAACGCGCTGAACGGCAAGCCGGTGATCCACTTCGACGGGGTCGACGACTACCTCCTGCACAACGAGGTGACATCGCGAGCGGTGTTCGTGTTGATGCGATGGACCACCACCACGGGCGACTACCGGCCGCTGCTCGGTTCGGAGACGGTGAAGTGGGAATGGCACGGTGCCAGTCAGGCCAGCGGCGCCCTGTTCGATTCCTCGCTGGCATCGAGCCACGTGCAGGGCGCGGAGAAGTACATCACCGGCGCATCGGAATCCGGCGCGCTGTATCGGCCGACGACGTGGCACATCATGGAGTTCATGCTCGGCGGCAACGTCTTCAGCGACACGATCTCCACGGACCGCACGCTGACCGGGCGCTATCTCTACGGCGACATCGCCGAAATCGTGATCCTGGACGGCACCGAGACCGGGCAGTACGGGGGCTCGCTGAAACTCAAGGACGAGTTCCGCTGGAAGGTGGAAGGGTATTTGGCCTGGAAGTGGGGCCTGCAGGACATGCTGCCCTCCGACCATCCGTACCGGTACGACGGCTCCCTGTTCGGCTACATCCGGATCTCGAAGGACACCACGAAGCCGAAGGGCCGGAACGCTCTGGTGAATGCGCAGATGCGCATCGGCCAGCGGCGCCAGTCCGGCAACTACACCAGCAACAACACGCCCACGATGATGCTGGATCAGTGGGTGATCCGCGCCGCGCCGGGTTCGACTCCGGTGTATGCGTTCTCGAGATCGACGGCGTCGGTGCCGACGGAAGCCCAGGCCGGAGTGCCGGTGAAGTATGCGCTGCGGTTGAATCTGACCACGGCCAACAATTCCCTGGCCACGAACCAGTACGTGAAGTTGTTCCAGCCTCTGGAGTGGTCGCGCTGGGCTCAGGTGTACCGGAAGCCGTTCACGCTGTCGTTCTGGATCCGGGCCACCACGGTGGGGACCTATACCGCCTACGTCACCCTCGGCAACTCCGACGGCGCCCAGGCCTACGTGTCGCGACGTTCGTTCCGGATCTACACCACGAACACGTGGGAGTTGAAGGTCCTCAACTTCGGCATCTGTCCGGTACTGGCGCCGTCCACGGACAGCACCTATGTCGCCGAGGTCGGGATCCTGCTGGCGGCGGGGACCGATCTCACCGGGGGATCGCTCGGCACCGACCAGGGCGAGGGCTGGTACGGCTACACCGCCGCGGGGACCTGCGACCCGAATCAGGTCAACGGCTGTGCCACCGGCTCCACCGACGTGTACTTCACGCTGCCGCAACTGGAACCGGGGGTGGCCGCCTCTCCGTTCGAATGGCTCCCCGCCGTCGAGGAACTGCAGAACTGCTGGCGGTACTGCGAATCCTCGTATCCGGACCGGTACGTGGCCGGGACCGCGGCGCTTCCGGGTGGCATGTCCGTGTTCGGAGCCGACTATCCCAGTTCTGACACCTACGTACTCACCGCCGGGATTCAGTTCCGCGTCGAGAAGCGGCAAACGGCAGGGAAATCGATCACCGTCTACTCACTGGACGGCACCTCGGGCAACGCGACGAGGCTCGTCGACAACACCAATCAATCGATGTCCGGAACGTGGGACATCTCGGAGAAGGGGGCGAAGTTGAACTTCACCCTCGGGTCCTCGGAGGCGGACACCCGTCGCGCCTTCCACTGGATCTACATGGAAACCGATTACACCTGACAGGGGGTTCCCGATGGGATTCTCACTCAAGAGCGTGGCAGCAGGCGGACTGATCGGCGGTGCCGTCGGATCTCTACTGGGCGGCGGCGGCGGCGGTGATGCACCGCAGATCGATCCCAGGGTGCAGGCGAACGCCTACGAGATGGCGGACACCGGGAAGTCGCTGTACTCCTGGAACGTCGACAACGCGACCAAGGTGC
>CALFYG010000330.1 GCA_937952095.1 uncultured Micrococcales bacterium
TGGCGCGATTCCAGGCCCGCGAGCAGACCCCGTACAAGCAGCACAAGATCACCGAGGAGGACTACCGCAACCGCGAAAAGTGGGACGAGTACGTCCAGGCCATCGACCAGATGGTGCTGCGCACGACGACGGATTCCGCCCAGTGGCATGTGATCCCGGCGAACAATAAATGGTTTGCGCGGGTGGCGACGTTGCAGGCGATCACCGAGGGGCTCAAGCGCACCCTGCGCGAACAGAGCTGACGGTCAGATCTTTTCGAGGGCGACCATCACGGTCAGGTCGGCGTCAGTGACTATCCGGAAGCCGGCGGCGTCGTTGCAGACCACCCGGTACTGGAAGGTGCGCGGGGTGTCCGGGAGGAAGGCACTCGTGGGGATCGAGTACCGCATGATGTTCGTATCGGCGGTCACCCGGTCGAGATCGACGTAGGTTCCGCCATTCGTGGAGGATTGCACGGCACAGGTGTACGTACCGGCCCCCGTCGTCTGGACCCGCACCGTCAAGGTCGCCGCGTACTTCCCGGGACCGCTGGGCACCTCGATCGGTCCTCCCGCCGCCCCGGTGGCATTTGGGAGTTGCGCGGCTGTGGAAGTGACCACCACGTCCGGGCCGGAGAGATCGATCGCGGGGGTGACCGCGGTGTCCGCGAAGGTGAACAGGGAAATGCCGGCGGCGCCGGGTTCTCCCTTGGGGCCGGGAGGACCCTGGGGACCCTGTGGACCGGTGCCCCCGAGCCGCTTCTGCAGCGCAGGTGAGAGGTCCTTGGCCTTGATCGTGCCGTCCTTTATGTCCTTGCTGGTGATGAGTTTCGCGGCGGTGGCGGTGCCCGCGCTCGCGATCACCATTCCGGCGATGAAGGCCGTGGGGACCAGAACACTCTTGCGCATGGGGCGCTCCTCTGTGCGGAGGGTGCCGAGGCTAGCCGCACTGCGCAGAGTTGATCAATCCTCTGAACGGTCCTCACTGACCGCCGAGCAGCTTCGCCTTTGCGGCGGTGAACTCCTCGTCGGTCAACAAGCCGTCTGCCTTCATCTGCGCGAGGCGCTGGAGTTCCTCGACGGGTCCGTCATCAGCAGCGGGCGCCGACGTGGACGCCTGCTGCTGGTCCAGGGGGTGAGGGATGCCGAACTCCTTGAAAATCGGGATCTGCTCCGGCGACGCGCCGTCAGGCATCCCGACCGCGAACAGGTTCGGGTCGGTGGGGCTGTACCAAGCCGGCCACATGTCGCCGACCCGCGGCATGTTCGTCTGCGGGATCACGATCTTCTTCTGCGCCTGGAACGGGGCGCCGCCATCGAGTGGCTCGAGCAGGAACGTGACCCAGCACTGGATGTTGATGTTGTTGATGACCATGCCGGTCGGGTCGATACGCAGGATCTTGGCACGGGCCTTTTTGCCGGTGGCCATGAGGTTCGCGGCCTGTTCCTGCTTCTTCTTGCCGCCGCCCATGCTTCTGCGGGCGAACATCAGGACGAGGACGGTGACGATGATCGGGATGGCGACGGATATGAGGATCATCATGTTGGTGTTCACGCGCTAATCATGGCGCGTGAAGATCGTCACGCCAAGGGGGTCGTGGTCAGACCTACTGTGCGAGCACCCCGATCTGGTACTCGGCCAGCATGTCCTCGGGCTTGGGTTCGCCGGCGTGCTGGTCGTCGAAAGCGGAGCTGCCATCGGTGCCGCACAGGGCGATGATCCGCTCCGCGCCGCCGGGATGCTTGTCCTCCCAGTCCGTCACGTCGTAGACCTTGCCGTTGATCGACGTCCAGCAATCGCCCGACGAGTTGTGCGTGGCGACCTCGGCGGCGGTGTACGTGCCGTCCTTGCTGGGTGAGGCGCTGGGGGACGCGCTCGTCGTGGGTGGCGCGGTAGGCTCCGGCGTCGCGGCGGCTGCTGGCGCCGTGGCCGCGGCGATCTCGCCCTTCCACACCGACTCCGCGCCGCTGTGACCGACCTGGAAGACCCAGTACAGGTTGAACGCCGCTACCGCGGCCGCGATCAGGCCGACGATGATGATGCCCGCCTTCCCGCCATCGTCCTTCTTCGCATAGGACCGCTGCACCAGCCACAGGATCAGCGCCACGAGAAACAGGACACCGGTGAACAATGGCATCAGATCGCCGAGTTCGGCGTGGTCGAAACCGGGTTCCCCGATGATCTCCTCGAGCGCCTCGCCGGACTCCTTGGCCACGAATGCGGCGCCGGTCGCGATGAATGCCAGCCCTCACACGATCCATCCGAATCGGGCGCCGAACTTCGGCCACACGGCCATGAGCAGGACGCCGAGTGCGGCCAGCGGGATGAAGACGACAGCAGCGTGTACGACGAGCGGGTGGACGGGGATCCCCTGGACGAGTGCGAACGGTTCTGATTCAGCGGCGACAGATAGTTGAGCAATCACGTAGGTCAGTCTGGCCCTTCGCTGATCATGTGGGGCGGTTTTGTCGTCCTGCGTAACGTGAGTTAACGCGATGTTGACCTTGGCCGTTCAGCGCTGCCGTTCGTCGCGCTTCCGCGACCGTTCGTCGCGGCCTCGATCAACACCTGTGTGCCAGGTCACACCGCTCGCCGCATGGGGTGTTGGAAACACTTCCTGGCCCTCGACAGCGCCCATAACGTGACACCACCGAGGCGGAGGGACCGCTGACGTGGCATCTCGGAAGGCAGGAACATGACGATCAACCAGGAACCGCTGAAGGTCGGTGGCGGTGGCCCCGACCCGGAGGCGTACGTCAAGGCCCAAAGGAGCCCGCAGTTCCAGGAACTGCGTAAGCGCTACCGCGGCTTCTCATTCCCCATGACCGTGGCGTTCCTCGTCTGGTACTTCGCGTTCGTCCTCATGTCGGTGTTCGCGCCGGCCTGGATGGCGCAGCCGGTGTGGGGCAACGTCAACCGCGGCATCGTCTTCGGACTGCTGCAGTTCGTCTCGACCGGTCTGATCACGTGGCTCTACGTCCGCCACGCCAACAAGAAGCTCGACCCGCTGGCCACGGAGATCCGTGAAGAACTCGAGGGGACCAACTGATGAACGCGACTGCAGGCAGCCCCGTCGTCAACATGGCCATCTTCCTGGCGTTCGTCGCCGTGACGATGGTCATCGTGATCCGGGCCTCGCGCCAGAACAAGACCGCTTCCGACTACTACACCGGTGGCCGCTCCTTCACGGGCGGGCAGAACGGTACCGCCATCGCGGGCGACTACCTGTCGGCCGCCAGCTTCCTCGGTATCACCGGTGCCATCGCCCTTACCGGCTTCGACGGCTTCCTCTACTCGATCGGCTTCCTGGTCGCGTGGCTGGTGGCCCTTCTGCTCGTCGCCGAACTGCTGCGCAACACCGGCAAGTTCACGATGGCCGACGTGCTGAGCTTCCGGCTCAAGCAGCGACCGGTGCGGCTGGCGGCGGCCACCTCGACGCTGACGGTGTCGCTGTTCTACCTGCTGGCCCAGATGGCCGGCGCCGGTGGGCTGGTCGCCTTGCTGCTCGACATCAAGGGCCGCGGCGCGCAGTCGGTCGTGATCGCGGTCGTCGGCGTGCTGATGATCGTCTACGTGCTCGTCGGCGGCATGAAGGGCACCACCTGGGTGCAGA
>CALFYG010000331.1 GCA_937952095.1 uncultured Micrococcales bacterium
GTCGCGCATCTACGCCTCCGTCGCCGCCAACTGGCCGCAGGCCCCGTCGATCTCGCGACCACGGGTGTCCCGCACGGTCACGGCGACCCCCTTCGCCCGCAGGTGCTCGACGAAGGACGCCTCCTGCTCGGGTGTCGAAGCGGTCCAGATGCTTCCCGGGGTGGGGTTGAGCGGGATCACGTTGACGTGCGCCAGGCGGCCCCGCAGCAGGTCGCCCAGACGATCCGCACGCCAGTCCTGGTCGTTGATGTCCTTGATGAGGGCGTACTCGATGCTCACCCGCCGGCGGGTGCGGTTCGTGTACTCCCAGACCGCGTCCAGGACCTCTGCGACGTCCCAGCGGGTGTTGATCGGCACGAGGGTGTTGCGCAGCTCATCGTCGGGGGCGTGCAGCGACAGCGCCAGTGTCACCGGCAGCCCCTCGTTGGCCAGTTTGCGGATCTGCGGGACGAGGCCCACGGTGGACACCGTGATCCCGCGAGCGCTCATGCCGAAGCCCTCGGGCGGTTCGGCGATCATGCGCCGGACGGCCGCGATGACGGCGTTGTAGTTCGCCAGCGGCTCACCCATACCCATGAAGACGATGTTGGACAGTCGCCCGGGCCGCCCGAGCAGACCGGATTCGGCGTCCCGCGCGGCCACTCGAACCTGTTCAAGGATCTCCGCGGTGCTCAGATTCCGCTGGAGGCCACCTTGTCCGGTGGCGCAGAACGGGCACGCCATCCCGCACCCCGCCTGCGAGGACAGGCACAGCGTGACCCGCTTCGGGTACCGCATGAGCACCGACTCGACCAGGGATCCGTCGTGCAGCCGCCACAGGGTCTTGCGGGTGGCGTCGCCGTCGCACGTGAGCACCTTCGAGGGCGTCAGCAAGGTGGGCAGCAACGGCGCCAGCCGGAGGCGGTCCGCTTCTCCGAGATCGGTGCACTGGTCCACCGAATCGACGTGGCGCACCAGTACCTGCCGGCTCAGCTGGTCCGCCCGGAACGGCGCACTGCCCAGTTCAGCCACGGCCTTCTTGCGCTCTGAAAGGTCCAGGTCGAGCAGGTGCCGCGGCGGCTTCCCACGGCGTGGGGCCTGCATGACCAGCGGGAGCGAGGTCATCCGAGGAACAGCCCCAGCAGCGCCCACGAGACGAAGGCGTTGGGGATCAACGAGTCGAGCCGGTCCATCAGTCCGCCGTGCCCGGGGATGATGTTCGACATGTCCTTGACGTCGAGGTCACGCTTGATCGCGGACTCGATGAAGTCCCCAGCCGTGGCCGTGATCGGCATGATCGCGCCGAAGATCACTGCCTGCCACCATGGCGCTCCGAACGCGATCGCGAACAGCGGGATAGCCACAGCGATGGAGAAGATCAGCGATCCCGCGAACCCTTCCCACGACTTCTTCGGGCTGATCTGCGGGGCGATCGGGTGCTTGCCGAACAGCACACCCGCGAAGTATCCACCGACGTCGTTGCAGACCGTGATCGCGATGAACGCGACGATCCGCGCCACCCCGTCGGCCTCGCGCAGCATCAGCATCACGAAGCCGACCATGAACGGCAGGTAGAAGGCCACGAACAACGAACCGGTGGCGTCCTTCACGAAGCCGTCGGTGCCACGCCGGATGCGCCACGCGAGAGCGACGACGACGAACGTGCCGAACACGACCATGTGCGCCTCGACGCCGTACAGGTAAGCCAGGGTCGGCCCGACGAAGGCCACCAGGAACAACGGGCTGCGGGCGAGTTTGATGTCGTTGTGCAGGAACGCGTTGTACAACTCCCACACCGCGATCAGGATCGCCGCGGTCACGAGGACCGCGAAGAGGTACTTGTAGAACGCCAGTGAAAGGATGATCAGCGCGCCGAGGCCCACCCCGACCGCGATCGCGACGGGAAGATTGCGCCCGGCGCGACTGGGGGGCGGCTCGACCGGGGCCGCTTCGGCGCTGCTCATTCAGACCTCGAGCAGTTCTTCCTCTTTGTGCTTGAGGATCTCGTCAACGTGCTCCACCTGCTCATGGGTCACGCTCTCGAGGTGGGTCAACGCGCGCTTGACATCGTCCTCCCCCACCTCGCCGTCCTTCTTCATCTTCTCGAGTGCTTCTTTCGCCTGGCGGCGGATGTTCCGGATGCTGACCCGCGCCTCTTCGGCCTTGTGCCGCGCCACCTTGATGTACTCCTTGCGCCGCTCCTCGGTCAACTGCGGCAGGACCACGCGCACGACATTGCCGTCGGTCGCGGGGTTCACGCCGAGGTCGGAGTCGCGGATCGCCTTCTCGACGGAGTTGATGGAGTTGCGGTCGAAGGGGGTGATGAGCATCATCCGCGCATCGGCGGCGTGGAACGAAGCCAGCTGGTTCAGCGGGGTCGGAGCGCCGTAGTAGTCGACGACGATCTTGGAGAACATGGCCGGATTCACCCGGCCGGTGCGCAGCGTGGCGAAGTCCTCCCGCGCCACCGCGATGGCCTTCTCCATCTTCTCTTCTGCTTCGAGCAGGATGTCGTCGATCACAGTCCCAGTCCTCCTATGCGGCTAAGGGCAGCCTATTGCCTGACATGCTCAGCGGGTCGCGCTTGGGGCACGCAGTGCCATTGTCCCACCAGGACGTGGGCAGCCGGCGTCCGCGACCAGCAGACGCCCGGAACGTGATCGACCCCGGCCGAGTGCGCCACACTGGGATCCGTGGGACACGATCACGGCGCGGTCACCGCCGGCGGGAGGCACCGGGGCAGACTGGCCATCGCGCTCGGGATCGCCGCCGTGGTCTTCGTTCTGGAACTCGTCGGCGCGTGGATCACCGGCTCATTGGCCCTGCTCGCCGATGCCGGACACGTGTTCACCGACATGTTCGGCGTGGCCTTGGCCCTGATCGCAGCGACCATGGCCCAGCGTCCGCCGAGCCTGCGGCGGACCTTCGGATGGCAGCGACTCGAGGTGATCGCCGCGGCCGCAAACGCACTGCTGCTCATCGGCGTGGGACTCTACGTGGCGTACGAGGCGATCCGCCGGCTCGTCGATCCAGAGCCGGTCGAGGCCGGACTGATGCTGGTCATCGCCGTCATGGGACTCGTGGCGAATTTCATCTCACTACGGATTCTCACTGCCGGAAAGGACGAGTCGATCAATGTCCGCGGTGCATACCTCGAAGTGCTCGGTGACCTGC
This sequence comes from uncultured Micrococcales bacterium, assembly GCA_937952095.1. Taxonomy (GTDB): domain Bacteria; phylum Actinomycetota; class Actinomycetes; order S36-B12; family UBA10799; genus JADKAV01. The sequence goes on from CALFYG010000331.1 coordinate 3,154, forward strand.
TCGGATCGGCCGCTGTGGTCGCTGCCGCGGGGATCATCCTGCTCACCGGCTGGGAGCGCGCCGACCCGGTGGCGAGCCTCATCGTCGCGGGGCTGATCCTCCCGCGGTCACTACGACTGCTGCGTGACGCCGTGCGCATCCTCATGGAAGCCGCACCCGAGGACCTCGACGTGCAGCAGGTCCGCACGCACTTGACCGGCGTACCGGGGGTCG
>CALFYG010000332.1 GCA_937952095.1 uncultured Micrococcales bacterium
GCCGTGGGGACGGCGGCCGCCTGCTCGAACGACAGGTCCTGGGGGATGGGTTCGAGCAACTCCTCGTCCGCAGCAGCGAGCTCGGCGAAGGTGCCGCTGTTGCTCCATTGATTGGCCTTCGTGACTTCGCCGAACACCCGGTCGCCAACGGCGAACCGGCCGGTGGGATGGACCACCTCGCCGGCGAGATCGGTACCTGGGACTGGCTGTTTCGGGACCCGTACGCCGGAGCCCATCAGTCGCAGAACGTATGGCAGTCCGTTGACCGCATGCCAGACGTCGGCGTGGACGGAGGTCGCACGCACGCGTACAAGCACCTGCCCCGGGCCGGGGGTGGGGGTTGGGATATCGCGGACGTGAAGCACCTCGCGGTGTGGGCCGTATTCCCGCTGAACGATGGCGCGCACGCGTCCTCCCTGGGTACCGGCGTCGACTCGGAACCTACCGCACGAACCTCAAGTCCACGGTTGTCCCCACTTTCGATCAATCTCGGGAATGTCGTACATACGTGCGATGATTGAGGAGGTGAAAGGGGAAGTCGGAGTGGCCGTTCTCGAGGTCTCGCGACGGGTGAGGCGTCGACTTCCCCTGGTCACGGCCGTTGCTGGACGGGCGCCACCGATGACCGCGTGAGGTGGGTCGGCGTCGTGGGAACCGGTGGTGTCTGCACCGGGATTGCGTAAGACTCGCATGATCCCGCTGCGTGCCGAGCGGGGCATGCGCACAATCTTGGGAGGCTCACATGCCGCGCTCACTGAAGATCCTGATTCCCGCGCTCGCTGTCGTCATGGCATTCGCCACGAGCGCGGCCACGGCGGCGAAGGTGATCAACGGCAGATCGATCAAGAACGGCAGTATCACAGAGCGAAAGTTGGCTCCGGCGGTGAGGAGCAAGCTCAACGCGTCCGGGCCGCAGGGACCGCAAGGGCCACAGGGGCCACAGGGTCCTGCCGGTCCACAAGGTCCGGCTGCTCCAGCGGTGGGTTCCGCGGTAGCTCAGACCACGGCGATCACTCCGCTGGCAAACGACTCATCGGCCACCGTTCTCACGCTCAGCGACCCGCCAGGCTCCAGCACGGGCCTGATCACGGTGACTGGACCGACACGCCTGATGATCACGGGGCAGGTGAACGCCTTCAAGACCACAGGCAACTTCGACAAGTCCGCACGAGTGAATTGTCAGTTGTTGCACGAAGAGACGAGCGGGCTGGAGACCGTCGGCGACAATGTTGAGGCAACGATGTCCCCGGTCAGTGTCGGTGCGGTGCTGACCAGCGTGTCGCTCGTGGGCTCAGTGGATGTGGACGCAGGCCTGCATGATGTCGGGATCAGGTGTGCGGCAGTGCTCGCATCCACCAATGCAGGAGTCAGCTTCCAGAACGCTGCTCTGAACGTGACAGTCGTGCCACTGTGACCAGAATCCGGGCGAGCCGCCGTTAGTCGCCTCATGGGATGAGCCATGATGGGCGGGTGACGCGAACGATCCGCACGCCACTACCCAGGACCCTGGCAGAGAGCCGCGCGGAGTTCTTCAAGCATCTGTCCCCGAGGGTATTGTTGTTGTGCCTGGCGGTCGCCGTGATCGCGCGTGTCTACGTGGGGGACTTCACGTGGTCGACCATCCTCCCGTTCGTCCTCGTCGTGGCGGTCCAGCCTTTCCTCGAGTGGGGTCTGCACGTATTCGTTCTCCACGCGCGGCCCAAGCAGATCGTGGGCCGCACGATCGACACCGTTGTTGCACGCGATCACCGTCTCCACCACGCCGATCCGCGCGACATTCCGCTGATCTTCATCCCCCGACGGTGGCTCGGCTATCTCATCCTGAGTGTGCTCGCAGTCGGACTCGTGTTCCCTACGTGGCCCATGCGCACGTCCTTCTACGTCGCCGGATTCGCCATGGCCCTGCTGTACGAGTGGTCACACTTCCTGATCCACACCGACTACAAGCCGAAGACCCGGGCATATCGTCATCTCTACGACAATCACAGGTGGCACCACTATCGCAACGAGCACTATTGGTTCGGCATCACGTCCACAATCGGTGATCAGGTGCTGAGGACCGCGCCCGGCCGCGACGACGTGCCCGTATCGGCGACTGCGAAGAGCCTTCCTGCGCGATGAGCCATGGGGTGCCCCCGATACCTTGTCACCCATGGCACAACTGGGGTCGCTGCTCTTCTGGGGTTTCGTGGTCCTCAGTTCCGCACTCCTGTTCCCGATCGCTGTGATCATCTGGGCCGTGACCGCGCCTTTCGACAGTCGCCGACGCGCACTGCACTTGTTCACGTGTTTCTGGGCGTCCTTGTACACATGGTTGAACCCCGCATGGCGGGTGACGATCCACGGCCGGGAGAACATCGAGCCGGACGCCACCTACGTGTATGTGGCCAACCACCTTTCACTGCTCGACATTCTGGTGCTCTTCCGGTTGTTCACCGACTTCAAGTGGGTGTCCAAGGCGGAGATCTTCAAGGTTCCGGGCGTGGGGTGGAACATGACGCTGAACCGCTACATCCCTCTGCAGCGCGGCAACCGCGACAGCGTGGTGAAGATGATGGCGCAGTGCAAGGAAGCGCTCGCACGGGGGAGTTCGCTCATGCTGTTCCCCGAAGGCACGCGCTCGGCCACAGGTGAACTCAAGGCGTTCAAGACCGGAGCCTTCGAACTTGCAGTCGACGCGCAGGTGCCGATCGTCCCGATCGCGATCCAAGGGACGAACAACGCGCTACCCAAACACGGGTTCGTGCTGCGCGGACGTCACCACATCACGGTGACCGTGCTGCCGCCGTTCGAGCCTGGGGACTCGGTCGAGGCGGCAACCGGCGAGGCGCGCAGGCGCATCGCGGCCGTTACGGGGCAGCCAGACGCCGTCTAGCGGATCAGCCGCAGCCCGCCACTACCCACCTTGGGTGCCTGCGCGGGTGTGAGGCGCACGATGAACCCGCCGGCATGGGCCGCCGCCGAGCAGACCCCGGTGGTCGGGTTCTTCTGGAAGAGGCTGTTCGGAGCCACAGGCACGGTCGACGTGGTGGTCTCCGCCACCTTCCATGCGCTCGCTGTGGGGGCGTTGGCCACCCGGAAGACAGTGCGGCCGGGACCGCCCGCGGACTTGAGGTATGTGTCCAGGGCGGCACTCGATGCATTGAACACCGCGGCGTCGGTGCATCCGTTGTTCTCGAAGAGAACGGCGTTCTCGGCCAGCACTGATCCGTCACTGAGGTAGAGGAACACCCCTCCGTCTTCGACCATCACGAACATGTAGTTCACCAGCAGGCCGCCGTACTGGAATCCCGCGAACGTACCGAGGGTCTGCCCCGAGCCGTCCTTGACCGTCCAGTTGGGGCCCGCCGGGCCGAGGGGTCCCTGTGGACCGGTGGGGCCTTCAGAGTTCCAACTCGACTTGACCCAGCCCTTCTTGCACTTCTTGTTCTTCTTGTTGATGAACCGGACCGTGCCGTCGGACTTCTTCACGCACGCCTTCACGGTCTTGGCCTGGGCGGCAGGCGCCGCGACGACCATCCCGGTCGCCGCAATCCCCGTCGCGCTGACTATGGCTAAGAACTTCCTCATGGCATCCTCCTCGCAGGTGCCCGAGGCTACGCCTCGCCGCGACATGGCACAAGATCCACATTTCGGCTCACCGGCGCGCGCGGATGCGGGCGGCCGCCGCCCGGCCCTGCTCGAGGATCTCCTCCTCGCCCGGCACCCGACGGCCTGACATCAGGACCTTGCCGTCGCAGATCACCGTGTCGATCACCGACGAGTCTGCGGCGTAGACGAGGTTGGACTCCAGGTTGTGGTCGGCGACCAGGCTCGGCTGGTCGAGGTCGATGAGCAGCGCATCGGCCAAGCGCCCCACAGCGATCTCGCCGGCGTCGATGCCGAATGCCTGCGCGCCCGCGATCGTGGCCATCGCATACACCTCGTGGTCGCGCGCGTCGGTGGGCGACCCGGAGCGGATCTTCGCCGACAGCGACGCCAGTTTCATCTCGGTCAGCATGGACAGGGAGTTGTTGCTCGAGGCCCCGTCCGTGCCCAGAGTCAGGTGCAGCCCGGCGGCGCGCGCGGCGGCATGATCGAACTGGCCACTGCACAGTTTCATGTTCGACGTCGGAAGGTGCGCGATCACTGCGTCGCGTGCGACCAGAATGTCTCGATCGGCGTCAGACAGATGTACGCAGTGGGCCAGGATGCTGTGCGGTCCGATCACCCCGAGGTCATCGAGGTAGGCCACAGGGGACCGGCCGGTCTGCGCGAGACAGTCGGCGTTCTCCTTGCTCGTCTCGCTGACGTGGATGTGGAGCAGGCGCCCCGACTGCGCCGCGGATTCAGCGGCGGCGCGCAGCCCGGCCTCGGGCACCGTGTACACCGAATGTGGCGCCTCGGTGATCTGGATCCGGGAGGGGAGATCGGGTGCCATCTCCAGCAGTGCCGCGTTGCTGCGTGCACTGCGCGGATTGGTTGCGCCGTCCGGGCCGGAGAGGTACAGCAACCCGATCGCTGCCCGCACCCCCAGCTCGTCGGCCGCGCGAGCGGTCGCGGGCTGGTCCCAGTACATGTCGTTGAAGAACACGGTCCCGGACTTGATCATCTC
>CALFYG010000333.1 GCA_937952095.1 uncultured Micrococcales bacterium
TGATATGGCGATCGCACTGGTTAGGCAGGCCACTAACAATCAGGGCTCCGGGACCTCGCTCGCGGTCACCATCACGGCTCCGACGAACGGAAATGCCCTCGTCTGCATCACCGGTCAGAACAGCGATGCTGTCACCGGAATCTCCGGCGGCGGTGTCACCTGGGCGCTGCTGAAGAAGGCGAACTTCGGGTTCTACGCCTGCGAGATCTGGTACGGCCTGAACGCCTCCTCGGGCGGCACGACCGTCACCATCACCTACGGTTCGTCCACGCGAGCCGGTGCTGTCGTGGCAGAGTTCTCGGGCATCCTGACCTCCGGTGCCGCTGACGCCAGCGTCAATCAGGCCAGTGGGACGAGCACCACCCCATCTCCCGGTGCCGTGGACCCGGCCAGTGCTCCCGCGCTGTATCTCGCCGGGTTCACCACGAACGGGACCTACTCCGGTGGCGCCGGCGGCGGGTTCACGGCGTTCACTGATCCGGGTCTCGGAGGCGGCGTGCTGGCAATCCGCGGTGCCTACCTCATCGACAACTCAACGCATGGCTCCCAGACCGCCAGCGCCACGCTCTCCGCGTCCGTCGCATGGGAGTCGGCAGCCGGTGTACTTCTCGGAACCAGTGGTGGGGGTGGTAGTTCAAAGAAGGATGCGATGGGCATGTCGGGGTTCTTCGGTATCTGATGCCCAAGGGTACGGTCAAGGTCCCCGGTATCTCGAACGCTGGAGCAGGGAAGCCGGGGTACTGCAAGCTCTGCGACCTGGAGGACGGCGGTATCCAGAACCAACTGGATGACCGCGTTCGACAGGGATGGACCCCGAAGCAGGTGGACATCTGGCTGCGCCGGCAGATCGAGGGGTTCCCCGGTATCGGTGAGGCCACGGTCTACAAGCACCGGAAGCACGTCGAACACCCGCAGGACAAGCTCGTCACCGCCGTCAAGCGCGCGGAGCAGCGAGCCGTCACGGTCCCCCCGAAGTCCAGCCCGGACGATTTCCTCAACGCCCTGGTGTCCATCGGGATGCAGAAGGCCGTGGAGAACCCCGAGGACGTGACCATCGACCATGCACTGCGTGCCGCCTCCATCCAGAAGCAGGCGAAGGCAGCGCCCAATGCAGGCATCAACGTGCTCATCGCGTTGATGACCAACAACTCGGCACCCGTCCTCGACGGGGAATACGTGGATGTCACGGAGGCATCGTGAACACCGGACTCTTCATCCTGCGGCAGATCGACCCGCCGCAGCGGCTCGCAGAACAGCTTGACGTTCTCGGTCACCTGTACACGTTCGAGAACGGTACCCAGTGGGTGGACGATGACAAGCCTCGGGATGCCGCGCTGAACCAGTCCATCACGGGCTGGGGTGCTGCTGGTGGGTCGTGGGTCGAGGGCTGCACCAAGGCGTTGGCATCTTCGCGTGGGACGGGGATATCCCGGTCCAGGTCGCGGGTCCCTACAGCCGGCGTGACCGCGCCGAGCGTGCGCTGTCCGGTGCCAAGCCCAAGGTGATGACGGAGTTCGACATCGAGGAGGAGGACAAGCCTCCGAAGAAGAAGCCCTTCGAGGCATGACCCTCACCTACGCGGACTGTGACCCACTGGTCCATCCGGACGAACTGCTGAAGATCGAGGAGGCGGTGCGCGCGGTCGTGCCGCTTCCCTCCGATACCCAGTTCACGGCCTACCGGGTCCCGCTCGAACCTCCCGAGGCGCACCTGTTCGTGGCGACCCCTCATCCCGGTCAGCTCCAGCGTTCAGCCGGTGCCGTCCATGCCAACCAGGCTCGGCTCCTGATGGAGACCTGGGACGAATACGCGAAGGTCCGTGCGCATTACGTGGACCGACGCGAGGACAAGCTGCTGAAGGCGTTCATCCTGATGGCGAACCGTCACCACGATGAACTCCAACAGTTGCGGAACACCATCAACTAGGAGTCAGGTATGCCGTCCAAGAGCAAGAAGAAGAAGCCCGTCATCGGTTCGCCGCAGCCCGCCCCCGAGGCCGCAGGGTCGTATTCGCGTCATCTCCGAAAGAAGGCCCCCAAGACCCGCAAGGTTGCTGGTGGCTCCTACATGCAGTAGGTGAGAGATAGCACGGATCGGCGCGTTCAGCGGCCCCAGTGAGGAGTACGGCGTACCCCTCAGTTTCGTGCATCCACCTGACAACGACTTCACCAAGGCGAAGTGGTCGAAGGAACTCCTTGACCCGAAGCTGAAGCTGACCGACGAAGAGCGACGGAAACTCCAGGAGGAGATCGACCAGATCCTCGCGCTGGAGAAGCTAACGGAAACAGTCATCCTTTGAAGGCTCCGACCAAGAAGGTCGCGGACTACCTCCAGCGTGGACGCGATATCGCGGTGTTCGCGGAACTGCTGGGCATCCGGTTCAATCCGGGCCAGGTCCGCTGGCTGAAGTACGCGGCAGCGACGAACAACGGATGGGAATGGATCTGGAAGCAGACCATCCACGTCGCGGCGAACCAGATCGGCAAGACCCTGTGCGTGGCGGTCCTCATCCTCTGGGCCTGCATGTACAAGATCGGTGTGCCGACCGATGACATGCAGGCATGGTTCACCCGACCGTACCTGTGGTTCCATCTCGCGCCGACCCAGCAGCAGGCATACCACGCGCTGAGTGATTGCCGGAAGCTCATCAGAGGTTCCCACGAGGCGCAGGGCGACCGGTGCATGTTGGTACTGGCGACCAACGACCTCGTGAAGGAAACGAAGGTCGCCACGTACTACGACGGTCTGGAGTTCTGGAACGGGGCCATCTGCCAGTTCCGGACCACCGATGACAAGGCCAGCGCGCTCCAGGGCTACCGCGCATCCGGCATCAGCGTGGACGAGGCCGCGTTCGAGGACCACCTGAAGATCGTGGTGATGGAGACGCTGATGATGCGTCTCATCTCGACCGGTGGACCGCTCCACATGGTCTCCACGCCGAACGGCATGAACGACTACTTCGACTTCGTGGAGGAGGTCAGGAAGCACGGCGAGCAGCCCGAGGACAAGGTGTGGGTGGACACCGAGGGCAGGAGCGCCGTCTGCTGGTCGGTCATCACCGACAACGTGGGCTTCGGTATCTCGCAGCAGCAGGTTGACCACATGGAGGCCAACCTGGACCCCGCCACCAAGGAACAGCAGCTCCGTGGCGCGTTCCTCGAACCGGCAGAGGCGTTCTTCGTCCCCGGTGACAAGATCCTCGCCGCGTTCCGCAGGGGCATCCCCGAGGAGCAGCAGCCGAGGGCCGGCAGAAAGTACGCCGCTTTCTGGGATGTGTCGGTCGCCTCCGATCCGACCGTGGCGATGGTCATCGACATCACCGACCAGGTGTGGTTCGGCGTCTACTTCCGGCACTACCCCCGACCGATGGGCATCACGCAGCTCCTCAACGAGATGACGATGCTCCACGTCCATTACAACAGCGCCGAGGACCCGAAGCGATTGCTTCCCCGGTCCCGCTGTGTCACCGGCTACGACGCGACCTCGATGGGCGGCGTGATGTTCAAGCAGATGCTCCGCAGCATCACCCCCTCCCGACCGGTGAACTTCGGTGGTCCGTCCGAGAAGCTGAAGATGCTGACCGCCGCACGAGCGGTGCTGACCAAGGGCGACCTGATCCTTCCTGATGCGTGGACCCGTCTGCGCCAGGAGGTTCTGTCCTATCGACTGAAGGACGACAAGCTGCGACAGGACTGCGTGATGGCGCTGACCGGTGTCGTGAATGTCGCTAACTCCGGGATGAGCATCGGCGCTGCGCGACCGATGAACGTCTCGGCACGTATCACCCAGACCAGGCGGTGAACATGGCCTCAACCGAATACGCCGCCGAGGAGAACGAGCTGGACCTTCTGGAGGTCGAGCACGAGGCCAAGGAGCGATACGACGCCCAGTCGCCGTACCAGTCGGTCCTCTCGGCCCAGTATCGGATCTTCCACCACTACTTCAACCCGCCCCAGTACAACTGGGGTTCGGGCGACCAGTGGCCCGCGGACCGCGACCAGCGTCCCGACAAGATCCATGTCACCTACAACGTCATCCGCCCGTTCCTCACGGTCGGTGCCCGCCTTGAAGCCATCCTGCCGCGCGTCACCATCCCGACGACCACGATGCCGATGGAGGAGCGCCGGCGTGCCGAGGCAGCCGAGATGCTGCTGGCGACGTGGCTGGACCTCTCCGGGTGGGACACCTGGATGTTCGACCATTCCCTGTCGAAGGCCATCTACGGCAAGGGCGTGCTGAAGCCGTTCTGGAACGACCGTGAGAAGCGCGGCGATGTCTACGTCATCGAGAGCCCGTGGAACCTGCGCATCGGGTACGGTGCCTCGGACTTCCACACGATGGACTGGGCGATCTACGAGTACGCCCTGTCGGTCCGCGAGGTCAAGCGCCGCTGGCCGCACCTGCACATCGACCATGACGCCGACCGTGTGCCGCCCATCCATGTCAGCCGCTACACGTCCTCGGAGGACGTGCTTCAGCAGCGCAGGGCCAACGAGGTCGTCCCCTACCGCGAGCCGTCCGAGTACGAGAAGCGTCATGCGCGCGTCTGGGACTACTGGTGGCGCGAGGGGGATGATGTCTGGAACGCCATCCTGGTCGAGGGATGCGTGGCCGAGGGACCCATCCGGCACCGGGAGATGCTGGACATCCCGTACATCGTCACCGAGCATGACCACGAGCCGGGGAGCCCGGAGGGTGTGTCGGGGGCCATCGACCTCATCGACCTCCAGATCGAGCTGAACCGTTCGCTGTCCCACATGTTCCAGTACGTGGCGGACAACGTGGACCCGGCATGGTTCCTCACCGGTCCCGACGCTGGCGCGCTGGTGGACGGCATCATCCCGAAGGCCGGTCAGGTCGTGTCGGCTGGTGAGTCGGACATCCGCGAGATCCCCAAGGGCCAGAGCACCGTGCCCTTCACGGAGATCTACCGCACCATCTATGACGCCCTTCATCGTGTCTCCGGTGTCCCCGAGATCGCACTGGGCGGACTCGCCGGCAGCGACATCTCCGGTCGCGCCACCGCCGTGCAGATCCAGTCGCACCTGAACCGCATGGACCCGCGACGGAACCGCATGTACAACAGCCTGAAGCGGCTGATGCGGTTCTGGGTCTACATGGCCGAGAAGAAGAACCCGAAGATGCCGGTCGGGGACAAGAAGGTCCCGCTGGCCGACATGCTGGGTGGCTTCCGCAACTTCAAGATCATCGCCCCGGAGATCACCCCGCGTGATGCCCAGGAGGCCGTGACCACCGAGATCAACAAGGTCAACGGTCGCCTCACGTCCCTGCGCACCGCGATGGACACCATCGGCATCGAGAACCCCGAGAGCGAACTGGACCTCATCCGCGAGGAGGGCATGGATGCCCAGCTCAACCCCGAGCGGGCACAGGCGTTCGCGGCCCTGTCCATCCAGCTCCAGCAGCTCCAGATGAACGCCGCCCAGATGCAGCAGCAGCTACAGGCGATGGCCCCTCCGGGTGGCGCTCCGCAGAGCGACCCGAACGCCGCAGCGGCAGCCTCGCAGGCCCAGATGCAGCAGCAGCAGTACGCCGCCCAGCCCACGGGGTTCGAGGACCAGAACCAGCCCATGACGCAGGAGGGGTCACCGCCTCCGGGGAACGGGCAGGGTCCCACGACCAGCACGCTCATCAGGGGCGGTCAAGCCCTGAACCAGATCGCCTTCACGAGCGGAGGGTAATCGATGCCTGACCGCTTCGGGCAGGGTGGGGACTACTCCCAGACCTTCGCCTATCTCTACGATCAGGATCTCGCGAACCAGGAGCGTCGTGCCGAGGAGGCCGACCAGCGGCGCGAGGAGGACCAGGCTGCCCGCGACCAGCAGGTGTTCGACCGCTACAACGCGGGGAAGATCACCGACGAGCAGTTGCTTGCCTACATCCGCCGGCGCATCCGCGAGACGGGCTACGACAAGTCGCAGCAGGCGAACTGGCAGAAGGCGCTCCTCGAATACACCGAGTCCATCAACGACGCGCGTGCCCTCCGGGAGTTCGAGAAGTCCAACGACTACGCCGGGTACATCTCGTATCTCCGGACCAAGCTGTCGGGGATGAAGGGCAACTCCGCTGCCAAGGCGGAACTGGAGAAGCAGATCCAGTCCCTCATCGACCAGCGGGACCAGAACAGCATCGCCAAGGGTGCCGACCGCATCCTGCTGAACATCCAGCGCGGCAAGGCGTCGTACGACGACCTCCTGGCGTTCTATAAGGACCGCCTGAACACGGTCTCCGACCCCGCCCTGAAGCAGCAGATCCGCCAGCAGATCACGGACATCACCGGGCGCATCCGGGAGTCCGACCTTCAGAACGATGTGGCGGCGCTGGGCCGGCAGCTCCAGAACCGGCGCATCACCCCACAGGAGTACGGGCAGCGGCTTCAGGACATCGCCAATCGCAGCGGGTACAAGGAGAGCAACCCCGCCCAGTACAACTCGTGGATGCAGGACGCGACCGCGGCGATCAACACCGTGCAGGACTACGGTCGCATGGAGGAGATCGAGGGCAAGCTGATGCGCGGGGAGATCACCCCGCAGCGGGCCATGACCCTCTACTACGCCGAGGCCGAGCGGTACAAGTCCATCGACCCGTCGAAGTACCAGCAGATCCGCAACCTCGGGTGGCAGGTGGGCCATCAGCCCGTCGAGGGTCAGACCCCGTTGCCCAACCCGGATGTCCTCGGGCTGCCGAAGGGAACGATGGGCAGCAACGGTGTCAACGCCGTGCAGACCGCCCGTGACCTTGCCAAGCAGTTCAAGTTCATGTCGCAGATCGACGGCACCGAGTTCGGCCAGGTCAACTGTGTCTACACGTCCGCCGCGATGCTGGCCTACGCGATGGGCTACCGCGAGCAGGGCGGTGGGGCCATCACCGGTGGCGACATGCGCTACCTCTCGGGTGACCGCTCCATCGGCACCAACCTCGATGAGGCCGAGGCCGCACTGGCGAAGCTGGGCATCACGGGGCTGCGCAACTGGAATGACCGGGGGATGTCCTTCGACAAGTTCAAGGCGCGTGTCGGCTCTCACGGACAGGCTGCCGTCCTCATGGGCGTCAACAACAACCTGCCTGACAGCCTGAAGGCGTTCGCCGGCGCTGCCAAGGGTCATGGCGTGTTCATCGCCGCCTACGACCCGAAGAAGGATGCGTTCCTCTGGTACGACCCGGCCATCTCGAAGAACAGCCACCCCGACTACAACGGCGTGTGGGTCGATGCCAGCGTGGTGAAGAACTTCGGCTGGGGTCCCGCGTACAGCGATGGCACCGGTTCGTGGTCCTTCAACGGCCAGGTGCTCCTCACCCCGCCGAACACGATCAAGGGTCGCTACAACGCGACGGATGTCAAGCGTCCGCCCATCAAGTACGTCAACGTGGATGATGTCCCGGTCCGTCCGGAGACGCCCAAGACGTACCGTGGCTACAACAACCCCGGACCCTCCACCCGCAGCCGTGCCGATAACCAGGTCGTGGACTCGAAGGGCAAGCCGCGTGCTGCCAAGAACGGGCGTTGGTTCACCGACGATGGCGATGTCATCGACACGGTGGAGGAGGTCAAGGCGGAACTGGACAAGAACCAGAAGCGTCACGAGATCCTGAACCAGTTGGATGACGCCTACGGCAAGGGCAAGGACCGCGTGAACATCGGTGGGCAGGAATACATGCTCACCCCGGAACTGTTCGATGCCCTGGACAAGGAGCGGCTGGACCTCTACGACCGGGATATCCTGTTCGCGCAGGCTGCCGGTCTGGATGATGTCATCAACCAGCGCACCAAGGATCGCACGACGTTCCTCGCGGCTGCTGCCTCTCGCAACAGCCTGAAGGCCGATGCCATCATCAACACCGTGGTCCGTGACGGGTTGAAGGTGTTCGACATCGCCAACCAGGACCCCGACCCCACGAAGGCCCAGCAGGCAGCGCGTGCCATCAATGGCAGCCTGAAGGTCATCGCCACGGTCCTGAAGTCCCAGGGCCAGCAGACCGACACGCCGCTCGATGACCTCTCGACCGA
>CALFYG010000334.1 GCA_937952095.1 uncultured Micrococcales bacterium
GCCCGCCCCCCTCGGTTCGGGCGCGATCCACCGGCCCAGCGCGCGCAACCAGCCTGGACGGCCCTCGCGCAGCAGCGGCAGCGCCAATGCCACCCGCGCCTTGCGGACTGTTCCCGGGAACTGCTTCTTCAGCACCACCCAGGCACTGATCACCACCAGCAGGCCGATGATCGCGTACTGCACGAGCAGCGAGGCCTGAAGAAGCAGCACCATCTTCTCCGCCAACCACCGCGCACGGGCCGGCGCGCCGGCGGGGTTCTGGGCCAAGGCGTTGAGGACGTCGCGCAGCCCGGTGTCGAACGCCTCGTCGCACCCGGAGGCAGGTGCCAGATTCTGCAGGTAGGCGTCCAGGCTCTCCGGGTTGCGCGCGATGGCCCGCAGCAGATCGAGCGCGTTGACATTGCCCGACCCCTCCCAGATCGAGTTGACGGGTGCTTCGCGGTAGAGCCGCGGCAACCCGGTCTCCTCGACGTAGCCGACCCCGCCGAGGCACTCCATCGCCTCGAAGATCAGCCCGGGAGCGCGCTTGCACACGTAGTACTTCGACATGGGCAGGGCGATCCGCCGGAACGCCGCCTGCTCACTCGAGCCCGCTTCCGAGGCGTCGACCGCGTGTGCCAACCGCATTCCGAGCCATGTGGCGGCCTCCACTTCGAGGGCCATGTCCGCCAGGACCTGGCGCATGAGCGGCTGGTCGATCAAGGTCGCGCCGAACGCCTCCCGGTGCGAGGTGTGCCACATGGCCTCGGACAGTGCCTTGCGCATCAAGGCCGTGGATCCAAGAACCGTGTCCAGACGAGTTGCAGACACCATCTCGACGATCGTGCGGACGCCCCGGCCCTCGTCACCGAGGCGCTGCGCCCACGTCCCGTCGAACTCGATCTCACTCGAGGCGTTGGACCGGTTCCCGAGTTTGTCCTTCAGCCGCTGGATCTCGAAGACGTTGCGCGTCCCGTCGGGCAGCACCCGTGGCACGACGAAACAGGTCAGACCGCCCGGTGCCTGGGCCAGCACCAGGAAGACGTCGCTCATGGGTGCCGAGCAGAACCACTTGTGCCCGGTGAGCAGGTAGCCGTCGTCGGTAGGGACCGCGACCGTGGTGTTGGTGCGGACGTCGGAACCGCCCTGCTTCTCCGTCATCGCCATGCCCGCGATGAGTCCGCGCTTGGCAGACGGCGTCCGCAGCCCGAAGTCGTACTCCCGGCTGGCCAGGCCGGATTCCCACTGCGCCGCACGAGCGGGATCGACACGCAGTGCCGGGATCGACGCGTAGGTCATCGAGATGGGACACCCGTGACCGGCTTCGGCTTGCGACCACATGATGAACCCCGCCGCCCGGCGCACGTGGGCGGCTTTGTCATCGGCGGTCCACGGTGCGGCATGTAGGCCGTTGGCCACCGCCACCGTCATCAACTCGTGCCACGCCGGGTGGAACTCGACTTCGTCGACGCGGTGGCCGTACCGGTCATGGGTTCGCAGCACGGGTGTGTACTCGTTGGCCAGCCGTCCCCATTCCCTGGCCGTCTCCGAGCCCGCCAGCGCCCCGAGCTCGAGCAACCCGGAATCCCGCGGGTCGCCACCGAACGCGGCAACGGCGTCGGTCAATGCGGTGTCATCTATGAAGGCGTTGTGGATCAGCGGCGGTGGCTGGTTCATCACCTCGTGCGTGCTCACGCCACCACCGTAAACCCGCGCGGGGTTCGGCCACGGGGCGTTCCGCGGCAGTCAGCCCCGTAACCGCGCAACAGTCGGGCGCTATGACGGTGCGATCCGGCAGACTGCGCTGTGTGGGGCAGATACTGGGCGAGGATCAACTGATCTCGGTCCTTCGGGGCTGGTTGCCGGATCGACGGTGGTTCGCAGGTAAGGGTCACCGCGTGACGCAGGTACGCATCGCGGCGCGTACGCCGGTCTGTGAGGGCGGTGAACACATCGTGCTGGCCGTGGAGATCGACGGCCGCTCGTGGCAGGTGTATCAGGTCCCGATCCTCGTCGCGGGGGAGTCCGGCCCCGGTGCGATCGCGCAGATCGAGGGTCTGTGGGTCCACGACGGGCTCGCGCGGGAGGAGATCGTCACAGGGCTCGTGGGCGCGAGCGGGGGAGCGGTTCTCAATCCGGCCGGCACGGGGGAGCGGCCGGTCGCACAATGGCGTCGAGGTCCTGCGGGGAGCGGTCCGTGCCGGATCCTCAACGTCGAGCAGAGCAACACCTCGGTTGTGCTCGGGGATGGCGTGCTGGTCAAGTTCTTCCGGTTGCTGAGCCCCGGCATCAATCCGGACATCGAGATCCACGCCGGACTCGCTGAGGTCGGCTGCGAAGACGTGGGGGAGTTGTTGGGGTGGATGAATGGCGGGTGGATCGATCCGGCCTCAGGTCAGGTCGTGTTCGGGCATCTGGCGATGATCCAGGAGTTCTTCCCCGGCTCCATCGACGGCT
>CALFYG010000335.1 GCA_937952095.1 uncultured Micrococcales bacterium
CGATGGCGGCCTCCACAAGGGCGGTGACCGCGCCCGGCGGGTCGCTGCGGCTGAGAAGCTGCAGGATCTCCTCATCACGCAGGACTCCGGACAGCCCGTCGGTGCACAGCATGATGCGGTCGCCCGCGTGCACCTCACGGATGCTCAGGTCGGGCTCCACGGTGTTCACCCCGTCGATGGCGCGGATCAGCAGGTTGCGCCGCCGGTGGGTGGCGGCCTCCTCCTCGGTGATCTGACCGGCGTCGACGAGCGTCTGGACGTAGGTGTGGTCCTTGGTCAGTCGCAGCAACTCGCCGTCGCGCAGCATGTACGCGCGGGAATCGCCGACGTGGGCCAGCGACGCGCGGTCGCCCTGCCAGCACACGACGGTGACGGTGGTACCCATCCCCTGGAAGTCGGGCTGCTCCGCGATGATGTGACGCATCTCGAGCTGGGCCTCGTCCACGGCGTCGGCGAGTTGGGTGAGCACGTCCTCGCTCTCGGCGATGGGAAGACCCGCCAGGATGGCGGTCACGGTCGCGCTGGCCATCTCGCCGGCGACGTGTCCGCCCATACCGTCGGCGACGATCAGCAGATTGTCCGAAGCGAAGCCGGAGTCCTCATTGCCCTGCCGCACGAGTCCGACGTCGCTGCGCGCCGCGTAGCGGAAGACCAAGGGCATGGCGCTACTTCCGCAACTCGAGGACTGTCTGCCCCACCCGCAACGACTGGCCCACCTGCAGGACGGTCGGCGCCGTCAGCCGGGTCTTCCCGATCCATGTGCCGTTGGTCGAGCCCAGGTCCTCGGCAACCCATTGCCCCTCGTGGGGGAACAGCCGCGCGTGCCGTGCGGAGGCGTACTCGTCGTCGACGACCAGGGTGGAGTCCGGGGCGCGGCCGATGGTGATGGGCGCCGATCCCAGGGGGATCACAGTGCCGGACAGATGACCACTGGTGACCACGAGGTTGCTGGCGCGCCTGCGGGAGGTACGCGGTGCGCGCTTGGGCCGGGCCTGCGGCTGGGGTTGGGGCCGCGGCAACGCGGAGGCACCCTCCGGCGGGGCTTCGAGGTCCCGGCGCAGCGCCCCGAGGGTGAACATCACGAACAGCCACAGCGCGATGAGGATCCCCCATCGCAGAAGTGTCAGTACGAGTTCACTCATACGGCGCTCCGGAACGTGAGGTTGGTCGACCCGATGGTGATCACCGCACCGTCGCGCAGGGGCTGTTCGGCGATCAGGGTGCCGTTGACGTACGTCCCGTTGGTCGATCCGAGGTCGCGCAGGATCACGTCGGAGCCGATGCGCACCTCCGCGTGGTGGCGTGAAACTCCTGGATCCTCGATCCGGATGTCGGAGTCGGCACCACGGCCGATCCGGGTGACAGCGCGGGACAGCTGGAACGTGCCGAGCTTCCCCTCGAGCCGGGGTGCGGACCCTGCCGGCGGGCCGGCCGCGGGCGCCACGTCGTGGTCGACCCGGGCCTCGCTGATGATCTCCACGGTTCCCTGGGCACTGTCCTCGGACGGCTGCATGGCCACCGTCACGCTGCCCAGGAACGAGTACTGCTGCTGCTGGGCGTAGTCGCGGATCATGACCGCGAACTCACCCACCAGGGTCTCGTCGTAGACACTGAGCCGGTCGTAGTCCTCGGTGCTCACGATCACGGTGTAGACGTTGGGGACGACCGTGCGGGCCCGCGAGACGACCGCTGCGCGGGAGTCCATCTCGTTGGTGAGTGCTGCGGCGATCTCGACCGGCTGGAGTTCGGACTTGAAGGCCTTCGCGAAGGCGCCGTTCACCGCACGGTCGACGCGCTGCTCGAAACGATCCAACAATCCCACGATGTACCTCCACGTTCAGGGTAGTGGGTGGGCGCGGGAGAGCACGTGAACAACGTGGATCGGAGGCTCAGGATCGGCACAGTGTGTAGGTGTCACCTATGGGTTGCAGGACGTACGTCGCGGGCAGCATCACTTCGAACGTCATCGGGGTCCCACTGCGGAAGTCCACCGTGCTCGCGTCGTCGCCCTCGATAGCGGCCTGGATCGCCACCGGGTCCGTCTCTGTTGCGCCGGCCACCGTGAAGCGGTGGCCAGGTGCCTCGTCGATGATGGCCGGACCTGAGTACCGGGTGCATGTCGTGCCGGCAGGCGGCGAGGTGGGCTCGTTGTCCACCACGGCCAGTCCCAGTCGTACCGGGGTTTGGGCCTGTCTGACCGGTGTCGGGGCGGCCCCCACCGGAAGCCTGCCCGTGTCCCGCAGGTACCGCACGAAGTGCACATCCAGGGCGGACAAGTCGTTCAGAAGGACGTTGTTGGGGTAGGGACGCACCCAGCCCGGAACACGATCCAGGTCAGGTGACATCGCCAGCGCCGTGATCGACTGTGCGGAATCCGAGGTCTCGGCCACGGCCAGAGCCTGCAGGTCGCGCAGGTGCGCCAAGTTGACAGGCACTGGTAGCGCGAGGAGCAACACCAGCGCACCGAGGGGCCGCCAGACGGATGCCAACGCCCCGAACGCCACCGCCATCAGAGGCAGGAGCGTCAGTACGGTCACGTAGACGAACCGACCGTGTGTTGCACCCACGGGTCCGACCCAGAACCGGAGCACCATCGCATTCATCAAGTGGAGGAATCCAGCCGCACCCAGGGCCAGGGGTGCCGCGAGTGTCACGAGCTCCGTCCGGCGCCAGGCCACCACCATCCCGGCCGCGGTGGTGACGGCCAGCACAGCTGCGAGAACCCGCCAGCCGGACAACGCTTCGAGGGCTGCTGCGTAGCCGGCTTTGGGCCACTGCAGCCACAGGGTCACGGGCTGGTCCCATAGGGACAACGGGAGCTCCTGCAATTGACCGCTGCCCAGCATGAGGTACCAGGTGGCGAACACAAGTGTCGGGAGGAGCAGCAGTATCACCGCGCTGCGCAGTCCCCGCCGGACCCACAGGACGATTCCGGCGGCGACGACGAACGATGCGGCCACCGCTGAGGTCGCAAGCGCCAGTAGGGCCAGCGTGACCACTGCCACGGCCTTGCCGCGACTCCAGACGCGTGCGTTGGCGACCGCCACCAGTGCGAACCCGAAGGCCACCGCCAGGGCGACCTGGAAGCTGTGTGGCTGGACATAGGGGTAGATGACCGCACAGAACAGGGCGCTGCTGGCCACCACTGTCGAGATCCACGGCCCGACGTGCGCCTGACGGGCGATGACACGGACCCCGACCGCCCCGGCGATCCACGCGGCCGCAGCGACAGCCGCATACGGGATCCCACTGCTCAGGCCGAACACGTTCAGCAGCACGGCCTGGATCACGTACGGCACAGCGACCAGATGAGTCGAGAAGGGTTCGACCACCGCAGCAAGCCCACTGTCCGGGCGCGAGGTGAGCAGGAGCAGGTCGTCGTTCCCGACGTACAGGTCCCCACCGAACACGAAGGTGTACGCGAGGAAGCACAGCATTGCGATCGCCGCGAAGACCGATGTGGCGATGGCGTCTGCCGGTGGACCCTCGGCGGGCGGGCACCCTACTGCCGGTTCCGTCGACGTCGGCGAGGTCTCGACGGGCTCGACCACCGAGGTCTTGACGGGCTCGACCACCGACGCACCG
>CALFYG010000336.1 GCA_937952095.1 uncultured Micrococcales bacterium
CGTAGCGGACGGAACCGGGGCGCCCTTGCGCGACGCCGACGTCGCGGTGAAGGGCGGCAAAATCGTCGCCGTCGGTTCGGTGGCGGGTCGCGGCGCCGAGGAGATCGACGCCAAGGGCCTGCTGGTCACGCCGGGCTTCGTCGACATCCACACCCACTACGATGGCCAGGCGACGTGGGATTCGCGCCTCCAGCCGTCGAGCTGGCACGGCGTCACCACGGCCATCATGGGCAATTGCGGTGTCGGCTTCGCGCCGGTGAAGGTGGAGGACCGCCAGCGTCTGATCGAGCTGATGGAGGGTGTCGAGGATATTCCCGGCGCCGCTCTCGATGAGGGCCTCAACTGGTCCTGGGAATCGTTCGGCCAGTATCTCGACGCTCTGGAGGCGCGGCCGCGCGACATGGATCTCGGCGCCCAGCTCCCGCACGGCGCGCTGCGTGTCTTCGTCATGGGCGAGCGCGGCATTCACGGCTCCGAGAATCGCTCCGCCCGTCTGCGAGCGTTCGTAGCCCTTCGGAATGGTCCGCAGCCGTCCCAGCGCCTCGCTGTCTTTCGGCGCCTGCTGGGCGATCTCGAAAACGCAGGCGGCGCCCTGGCCGTGCAAAGTGCCCTGCAAAGCGCACAGGTCACGCCACAAGGCCTGGTGCTGCACGCAGCCGATGGCACCACCCTGTGCGCCCGCAGTGTGGTCAATGCCGCCGGCCTGGCGGCCCCCGATCTGGCCCGCCGTTTCGAAGGCCTCGACCCGGCCCACGTGCCCCAGGCCTATTACGCCAAGGGCAATTACTTCACCCTGGCCGGGCGCGCGCCCTTCAGCCGCCTGATCTACCCCGTGCCCCAGGCCGCCGGCCTGGGCGTGCACCTCACGCTCGACCTGGGTGGCCAGGCCAAGTTCGGCCCCGATGTGCAGTGGGTCGATTCACCCGACGACCTGGTGGTCGACCCGGCCCGCGGCGAGGTCGCCGGACAGAAGCGCGGTCTGGATCCCCTGGATGTCGGCCTTGTAGCCGGGCACGTCGCCGAAGTAGCCGTCCGGCTTGGGTTGGACGACCCCTCGCTTGATGAGGAGGTTGGCGATGCTGTCCACGCCGAAGAACCCCCACTGGGTGGGCATCTGGTAGTAGTCGTCGAGCGGGAGGACCAGGACCTTTCCGGGGCTGGGGTCGGCATTGATGGTCGCGGCCATCTCGCGCCAGTAGTCGGGGACCCGCACGTGGGCCGATGGCTGCATCGGGCGTTCATCGGGGATCACCGCACCGGTGGCGATCGGGTAGGGGTAGGCGATCACGAGCAGCGTGCCCGCTGTCGCGGCGACGAATGCCACGGTCGACGGATGGGGCAGGAACCGTGGCCAGCGCGACGATGCCGGTGCCCGGTGCTTCCAGCGATGGATCACCCCTTCGGCCAGGATCGCGAGTTGGATGGCGAAGAACACCACGAGCAGTTGGCCCAGTTTGCTCATCGGCTCCCGGAACAGCCAGAACCCCGGCATGTGCAGGTAGAGCCAGAGGTTGACATCCGCCAGCGGTTCCATCAGGCCCTTCGCCAGGAAGACGAACACCCCGGACAGTCCCAGCAGGATCATCGAGACGCGGCGCCGGGCAGGCAGCGCCGCCAACGGCGCGGCGAAGACCAGGGCCGGGATGAGATATCGGATCCAGACCCATGCCGGGCGGTCCAAGGCATCGGTGAACGGCAGGTACTGGGGAAGATCCCACGCCCAGTTCGCCGTCAGGGTGAGGATGTTGGGGATCTGGTTGTTGATCTGTGCCCACGTCCAGTTGGTCGGGTCGGTGAAAGCGGCGTTCGACTCGGCGCCACCGCCCCCGGTGTAGGCCTGCAGGAACGGCACGATCCACCACAGGTTCAAAGCGATCACCCACGGTGCGGCCATGATGTCCCACTTGAGCAGGCGCAGGAAGCCACGCCACCCGTAGAAGAGCCCCGCCAGCACAAGGGCGAAGACACTGGCCCAGACCGTCGCGACGACGAACATCGGTGGGTTGAAGGCGAGGAACGCGATCGGTATGAAGGCGAACCCTGCCAGGGGTGTGGGGACGGTTCGGCCCTGGGCCACGCGCAGGGCGATTCCGGTCAGCAGGGCGAGTGTTCCCACGGAGATGATGTTCAGCGGGTTGGGGATGCGGGTGAGGAAGAACCCGTTCATCACCGCGAACGTCCCGGCGACCACGATCCCCCACTCGCTGCGGACGATCGCACCGGCCGCGTACGCGACGCCGAAGGCGACCAGACCGTAGATGATGCTGTAGAACAGCCACTGCGCGACGGTCTCGTCGAAGCCGAGGGCGTGGCTCATCCAGATGAGCACGAACTCCGGGGCCCGGCCGATCGTGTGTGCGGCCGACCCTGCGCCGGTGACCTGGTAGTTCCACGACCAGAGCACGCCGGGCTCCCAGCCCTGCCGGATCAACGGCCCCATGTCGCCGGTCGCGATGAAGGTGCCCGCCCGGAACCAGCGGCTGACGATCAGCGTGGAGATGGCCAGCACGATGAGGTATGCGCGGCCCGGGTGGAAGCCCTCGGGCCACAACCGGGACAGCAGATCCCGCGGCGGTTGCGGTGCGCTGTCGGGTTGCGGGCGCACCGCTGTCGTCGTGGCCACGGCATCCATGTTCACCAGTCCACCTCAAGGGCGACGCAAGCCTGGGTCAGGTTCGCTCTCTGATCACGCAGTGTCATAGCGCCCTGCCCTAGTCTGACGAACATGAGGACCGCTGTGCGCGCTGAATTCCAGCGGGCCGACATCGTCGCGGCGCTGCCCGATGTACTGGGTGACCATCGATGGGCGTGGCAGGGTCCGGTCGGGGCGGTGGACGACTGGGTCGCTGCTGATGACGCGAAGGATCTCGACATCTGGTGCGATGACGCTGATGCTGCGGCAGTGCGACTGGTTGTGGCGAGCAAACTCCCGGCGGCCTGCATCGAGCACGCTGACGATCCTCGCCGCCTTCGACACACAGGATGGGCGGTGACGACTGCGTCTGGACTCGCCGTTGTGGACATCACGTTCGGTGACCTTCGGGTCGGTCCGGTGCTCCTGCTGCCCCAGGCGGACATCGAGGTGGCCGAACACCGGCTAGTCGGGGCGGCAGCGGCCGCAGACCTGTTCGTCCGGCCCCTGCTGCGGGGACGGATCGTCGACGGGGAGCGTCTGGCACAGGCCCGGGAGGCCTGGCGTACAGCGGGTGAGGGCGCTCGAGGCGCCGCAGTGCACACCTGGCGTGCCTCGCTGCCTGGGCTGGCCGAGCAGATCGCGGGCGTCCTCGATGGCGACGAACCTGCGCAGGACCTGGTCGGCCGAGCTCGTACCATCCTGCTCCGCCGTACACTCGCGCCCCGCAACCTCGGCGCGACCTGGCGGCAGCGCCGTTCGATCGTGCCGGTGGGCCGGCGCAAGGGTCCGCTGGGACATCGCACGACCGGCGTGGTGGTGGCCACTGTCGGGACCGACGGCTCCGGTAAGTCGACGGTGGCCGACGAGGCACAGGAGCGGCTCGAAGCCCTGGGCATGCGCACCCGAACCGCCTACTTCGGCATGGCGCGCGGGAACCTGCCCGGGGTGGGTCTGGCCCGCAAGGTGCTGGGGATCAAAGCGCCTGGTGGTGAGGACCACTCCATGGATGTGGTCGAGGACGACGCCCCCGGTGACGACAAGCCACTGGACCACCAAGCGCTCCGCCGGCTGGCCGCGTGGTTCTATGCCGTGGAGTACGGCTGGCGATACCTGTCGACTGTGGCTGGCCCCAAACGCCGTGGCGAGGTGGTCATCTGTGACCGCTATGTGTACGACCTGCGGGACTCGCCATGGCCCGGATCACGTGCCGCCGCGTTCGCCGAATGGCTGGTACCGTCACCGGACGTGATGGTTCTGCCCGATGCCCCTGTGGAGTTGATCCACGCCCGCAAACCCGAACGGCCTTTCGCCGAACAGCGGGCCCAGCAGGAGAAGTTCCGGGCTCTGCTGGCCGAACAACCGGGTCTTTTCGCCAACATTCGTGTCGACACGTCCGGGCAGACGCAGGACAACGTCGCCCCGCTCGTGCGGGCCATCATCAGCGCTGCTCACCTGGACCCGAACCAGCGACCATGACCTCCGGTTCGCGGCGGGACACCGTCCTTGCCGCACTCCTTGGCCTGGTGGTGGGACTGGCCGTGGTGGCGCCCTGGGTCCGGGAAGGTTACCTGCTCCTCCTCGACTGGGTGAGCGGCCCCAACCAGACGCTGACCCCCGGGGTCTACGGGCTGTCGGGATCGGCGCTGGACGCGATGCCGTTCCGGATCATCACGCAGATCAGCCGCGATCTCGTCGGCTCTGCAGCGACTGCCTGGTTGGTCATCCTCGCCTACTTCCCGCTGGCGGCCGCGGGTGCCTCAGTGGCCGCCGGGGGCACGCGGTGGCGCAGGTTCGCGGCGGCCTTCTTCATGGTGTGCAATCCCGTGGTCGTCGATCGGGTGCGGGTCGGCCACGTGGCCTTCCTGCTGGGTATCGCGCTGTTGCCATGGCTGTTCGCCGCCCTGCTGGAGGCGCGTCGGCGCCGGAAGTGGTTCGCCGTGCGCCCCGCGCTCTGGTACGCCCTGGCGATCTCGGTCAGCCCCCACGCCGCCTGGTTGGGGGCGGTTCTTATCGGTGCGGTGGCCCTTGCGCCGGGGACCTCGTGGCGTGACATCGTGCGGTCGGCGCAAGTCGTGCTGGCCGCGGGGCTCGTCTACGGCTACGCGCTGGTCCTCTGGCTGACCAACACACCTGCTTTGCGGGTCACGGATGCGGATCTGCAGGCGTACGCCACCCGCAGCGGCCCGGGGGGTGTGCTGGCGACGGTGGCCACGCTGCATGGCTTCTGGCGCACGGCCGACCAGGACACCGTGCGGGATTGGCTCGGACCGGTCCTCGGTCTGATCGTGTTGGCAGCGCTTGTCGCAGCGGTCCTGGCTGGATTCGTGCGGCTGTGGCGGGTGGAACTCGACCGGGCGGCGCCACTGCTCGTCACGACGGTGGTGGGGCTGCTGCTCGGGGCAGGGGTGTCGGGGCCCATGGGGTCGGTCTACCGTTTCGCCTTCGATCATCTGCCGTTGTTTGAGGCCATGCGTGAGCAGCAGAAGTGGGTGGGGCTCGCGCTGCTGGGGTACGCCGTGGCGTTCGGGGCGGCCGTCGAGTGGGTTGCGGTGCGAACGCGCTCAGCCTTCGCCATCGCCGCGGCATGCGCACCACTGGTCGTCGCGCCCACGCTGGTCTGGGGTCTGGGCGGCTCGGTGAGCACCAGCGAGTACCCCACCGGCTGGCAGGAGGCGGACGCGGCCATGGGTCGCGGCACCGGGCTTGCGTTGTTCCTGCCCTGGCATGCGTACCAGCCCTTCTCCTTCTCCGACTACCGCACGATCGCCACGCCGGCCAACGCCTTCTTCGGCCGCACGGTGCTCACCTCCGACGCGGTGGAACTGCCCGGGTTGCGCACGGACTCCACGTCGTTGCGGACCGCCTACGTCGACCGTCTCGTGGCGGACGGGGGCGGTGGGGCGTTCGGCAGGCTCGTCGCGCCACTCGGTGTGGAGTACGTGGTGCTGGCCAAGACCCCTGAACTGCTCAACTACTCCTGGGTCGCCGACCAGCCGGATCTGGAGCTGGTCATGGACACCGAGACGATGGCGGTCTATCGCGTCGCGCCACGTGGAACCGGCCGGGTCGTGACCAACTGGTTGGCGGACTATCCGGCGGCGGTCGACGCTGCGCAGTCCGGGCGGCTCGGTTCGCAGGCTGTGCTTCC
The DNA here is from genome assembly GCA_937952095.1 of uncultured Micrococcales bacterium. Lineage (GTDB taxonomy): Bacteria > Actinomycetota > Actinomycetes > S36-B12 > UBA10799 > JADKAV01. The sequence goes on from CALFYG010000336.1 coordinate 5,784, forward strand.
GGGCTCGACGGAGGGTCGCCCGTCGCGCGCTGAGGAATCGGGGGCGCTGACCCGCCAGAGTCCCACCGCTTGGCGGGTCGAACCGGGTTCGGCGGGCTGGGTCGTCATCCCTGAGGAGTACAGCGAGGGTTGGCAGATCGATGGCCGGCCGGGGGTACCCACACTCGCGGGCACTGTGGCGATGGAGGTCGGCCCGGAGGCCACAACCGTCGAGTACGCTCCGTGGCGCTTCCTGCGCCCCGCCACGTTGGCATCGCTCGGTGTGCTCGGCCTGCTCATCATCGGCGGGTTGATCGAGCACCGGCATGCGTTCAGCCGGCGGAGGGTGCCGTAGCCAGCGTCGGGTTCTGGTGAAGAACGTGCACGTGACGTGTCACTTCTTCACCAGAAGGCGCCTGCGCTGCCCGCTGCGGGCGGCGGCGGGCCAATGCGGCCAGCGCGATCAGTGCCACGGGCGCCGCGATCAGCCAGGGGACCAAACCCATCAGGTTCACTCCATGGGGAAGTGGCGGCACCGAACCGACGAGTGTGCGGGTGGCGCCCGACGGGGAGCGCCCGATCGCCACCACGGTGGTCCCGGGGGCGGCGGCGTCGGTGGCGGGGAAGTCCGCGACCACAGTGCCGGCCTGGTCGGCGCGCACGGCGACAGGGTCTTCACTACCGAACTGGATGACCACCTCGGACATGCCGCGGAATCCGATGCCGTCGACGCGAAGGCTGGAGCTGTCGGGGGACATCGCCATGCGCTCGGGATCGGGGAGGTCGCTCGAACCGCTCTCGCCGGACGGGACCGGCGGCGGGCCGGCGGCCATCGCTTTGTCCTTCGTTTCCTTCCAGGAGACGTCCAGCGAGTCGGCGTCTCCGCCGTACCCGGGGCCCTGGTCGGCGTGCGCGATCGCAGGCGCACCGAGGGTGAGCACGATGACTAGCGCGGCGATGAGGCGTTTCACAGTTCTACTGTGGGCGCAGCGGAACGGTCCTGGCCAGAGCAGAACGTGGATGTGGACTGAACCCGTAGCGTCTCTTGAGGAGTGCTTGAGGATGGACGGTCAGCGTAGACCTGTGACCGCCTCTGCGCCCTCGGCTGCGCCCACTGCTGCGTCAGCCGAAGCGTCTGCCGGCGGCGCCATCCGATCCTCTCGGCTGTCCCGCCTGGCCGCCCCGCTGTTCATCGCGGTCATCGTCCAGAGCATTGCGAATCTTCTCTTCCACGCCGTTGTCGGCCGCGCCTTGACGCCCACCGAGTACGGGGCGCTGGGCACGGTGCTGGCGGCGATGACCCTGGTCGCTGTTCCGCTTTCGGCCCTGCAGACGGCCAGTGCCCGTGCCACGGCAACCGCCGGCCTGTCGTCTGCTACTGCCCGCAAGCTGGTGGTGCGCACCACGTTGTACAGCGCCCCGGTCGTCCTGGTCGTCCTTGCACTGTCCGGGCCAGCGGCCGGCTTCTTGCATCTGGACTCGACGTGGGACGCTGCGATCCTCGCGCCCACTCTGCTCGTGGCCGCGCTCATCGCCGTCGTCCGAGGCCTGCTGCTCGGTGTGGGACGCACCGGGGTCGTCGCGGGCAGCTACATCCTCTCGACGGTCCTACGGATCGGACCTGGCCTGGCGTTGGCGGCGGTGGCAGGCGTGACTGGTGCGTTGCTCGGCACGCTGCTCGGCGAGCTCGGGGCGCTACTACTGGTGACGATCGCAGCCCTGCGGGCGCCGGCAGGCGAGGTCGCCCACCTGTCCGGTGGCGACTATCTGCGCACGGGTGCGGTGGTCACGGGCCTGTTCCTGTTCACCACCGTCGACTTGTTCCTGGCAAGGCACTTCCTGCCGGGTGCGGCCTCCGGCGCGTACGTCGCGGCCGCCACCATCGGTAAGACCGTGCTCGCGTTGCCGGCCGCCGCCATCTCGATCGCCTACCCGAAGCTTGTGGCCGGCTGGGCTGATGGGAAGCCGCGTCCCGCCATCAAGTCGTCACTCTTGGTAGTCGGCGTGCCGGCAATTCTTGCGGCGGCGTTCGTCGCGTTGCTGCCCGGCCTGGTGCTCGCTGTGCTGTACGGATCCGGCACCTTCCCCGGCGCCGGTGCGGTGACAAGTGTGCTTGCGATCGTGGCCGGACTGAGCGCGCTGGTGAGTGTGCTGGTGCACGCCGGCATGGCACGCAACCGTTGGACCATGTGGCTGCCGTGGTTCGGGGCGGTCATGGAGGTCGTTGTGATCAGCGGGTGGCATGGGTCAGCAACCGCCATTGCCACGGCCTCCGCAGCCGTCGGCGCGGTCGTTCTGGTGCTGCTGCTGGTGTTCGAGCTTCCTGCTTGGCGAACCCAGAACCAACGCTGAACGCAGGTTGTCTGCGACTTGAACCGCCCTTGAAGTAGGCCCGTCACGGTAGGGCCATGGCACAGATCACCTCCCTGCTCACAGTCCTTACGCAGTACTCCCGCACCCTGGCGGGCCAGCTCCTCCGGCTGGTCGTCCTGCTCCCCGCCTTCCTCGTCGCGGGCCTGCTCATGGTCACGCAGCGTCGCAAGCCCCAGGCTCCGGCGATCGTCGCCAACGACCTGCACCACCCCGCCGAGGTCGAGCTGTCCGTCGTGATCCCGTTCTACAACCCGGGCGACTCGCTGCGGCCGAACGTGCTCGAACTCGTCGAAGCGCTTCAGCAGCGCGGAATCTCGTATGAGGTCCTGGCCGTCTCTGACGGCTCCACCGACGGCTCGGAGGCCACCATCGAGGGCATCCCCGGCGTGACCGTGATCGTCCAGCCCGAGAACCGCGGCAAGGGTGCTGCACTGCACACCGGGTTTTCGAAGGCCCGTGGTCGCTACCTTGGGATGGTGGACGCCGACGGCGACATCGACCCGACGTACCTGTGCGACTACCTCGACCGCGCGCAGGCACACAACCTCGAGGTCGTCTACGCCAACAAGTACCTGGCCGGCTCCGACTCTGCCGCCTCCGCGTTCCGCAAGATGGTCTCCCGCGGGTTCGTCACCTTCCAGACCGCTCTGTTCAACCTCGGCATCGAGGACACCCAGACCGGCTGCAAGCTCTTCCGTCGCGACGCGATGGCCAAGGTCCTGCCGACCATGCGCGAGCAGCGGTTCGCCTTCGACCTCGAGTTCTTCGTCGCGGCCAAGGAAGCGGGCATCACGAAGATGCAGGCCGCTCCGGTTGAACTGCGCGAGCGGATGGCCGGTTCCACCGTCGGCGCCAAGGCGATCCTGCGGACCATGCGGGAGGCCCTGACCATCTTCGGCCGGCTGCACATGTCCTCGACCTACCGCGAGCACCGCGCCCCGGTGATCTCGCTGCCCATCCACACCACCGATGAACTGATCCCGCAGGCGGCCTGACATGCGAATCCTGATCCTCACCTGGCGCGACCTCCACCACCCGTTGGCCGGCGGCGCCGAGGTCTACACCGAACAGGTTGCGAAGCGCTGGGCGGCCAAGGGTCACCAGATCACGCTGTTCTCCGCCGCAGTCGCCGACCGTCCGGTCGTGGAGAAGGTCGACGGCTACACGGTGGTCCGCGGCGGCAACCGCTTCACCGTCTACCGCAAGGCTCGGACCTGGTGGAAGCGGGTCGGCCGGTACCAGGGCTTTGACCTCGTGATCGACATGATCAACACGGTCCCCTTCCTGGCCCATCAGTGGATCAAGGACGTTCCCACGGTGGCCTTCATCCACCAGACCGCCGAGGAGATCTGGGCGCACAACACCCCGTGGCCGGCCAGCGTGCTGGGTCGCTACTACCTCGAGCCGAAGTGGCTCAAGGCCTATCACGGGCGCCCGGTCCTGGCCGTGTCGCAATCGACGAAGGACTCCATCGCCCGCTTCGGCGTCACCGATGTGACCGTGGTCCCGGAGGGCTTCGACCCGCCGGCCGTCATCCCCGACGTCCCGAAGGCCGACAAGCCCACCATGGTCTGGTGCGCTCGGCACGTGCCCTACAAGCGTCCGATCGACGCGATCGAGGCCTTCAAGATCGCCCATGCGCAGATCCCCGACCTGCAGTTGTGGATGCTCGGTGGCGGCCCCGACCTTGAGAAGACCAAGGCGGCGGCCGTTGACGGCGTCACGGTGTTCGGACGGGTCAGCG
>CALFYG010000337.1 GCA_937952095.1 uncultured Micrococcales bacterium
AGGAGTCCATCGCGGCCAAGCCGTCCGATGACCTGTTCATCAAGGAAGGCATCACGGTTACGGTGTCCAACATCCCAGCGGCCAAGCCTGCTGGCAACAACTTTGTGCGTGGTGTGAAGCTCTATCGCACGCTGGCGGCTGCATCCGGTACGGAGTACTACCTCCTCAGCACACTTTGGTTCCCCACGGGGTTGGCGTCCGTGCAGCGCACGAGCAACGTCTCGCGTGTTGCCTTGCTGTATCCGCACAATCTGTCGGTCGATGACCGCTTCAAGATCAGCGGCTGTACCGTGGCGTCCTTCGACATCACGGGCGGTATCGTCACTGATGTGATCGACGACTACACCTTCGAGTACGCGCAGGTGGCTGCTGATGTCGCCAACACGCTGGTGGGCGCTGGCACGCTGTACCACGACGTATCCGAGAACCCGCCAACCAGCACGGCGCGGTATTGGGGCGACGGCGGGGTGTACACCTTCACGGATGACTTCGACTCCCGTGACCTGTTCGACATCCTCGCCACGGACAACTACGATCCGCCGCCCGAAGACCTGCAAGGTCTGACTGCCATTCAGAACAACATCCTGTGCGGCTTCGTCGGCAACACGTTGTACTTCTCTGAGCCGGGGCGTCCGCACGCATGGCCTGCGGCTTACGCTGTCAACCTCGAACACAGCGTGGTGGGTATCGCTGCGATCAGCGGCTCGGCGCTTGTGACGACCGACTCGTACCCCTACCTCGTCTCCGGCTCTGACCCGGCCAACGGCATGTCCACGGCCCGCATCGACGCCAACTTCCCATGCCTGAACAAGAACAGCATGGTGACGATGGGCTACGGCATCGTGTACTCCACGCACGACGGGCTGGCGGTCTACTCGCCCAGCAGCGGCGCGGGCATCATCACCAAGCTGCTGTACAACAACGACACGTGGCAGACCGACATCGACCCCGACACGGTGGTGGCTGAGTACTACGGCGACAACTACTTCGCTTCGCACTCGACTGGCGCGTTTGTGTTCGAGCAGGACGCCAAGGTCGGCGGCTTCTTCGTGAACTGCGACTACAGCTTCACGGCCTCGTGGTACGACTCCATCGACGGCATCGTGTTCTACGTCAGCGGCACCAGCGGCGACATCTACGAGTGGGACAACTTGGCCCAGCCCTCCGTCACGCAGGAGTGGAAGTCCAAAGTCATCATCACCAAGGACATGATCAACCTCGGCGCAGCCCGAGTGGTTGCGGATTACGCCACGGTCACTGAGACGTGGGACTCCACGACGACGCTGTGGATCAACACGACCCAACTGTGGAACGCTGCTGAAGACATGACTTTCCGTCTGTGGGTGGACAAGCAGTTGGTGTTCGAGACGACCGTGGCCGACTCCGGCACGTTCCGGCTCCCGACTGGGTATCGCACGGATACCTTTGAGGTCGGTGTGGAGGGCAACATTCGCGTCCGCGCCATCCACTTGGCCGAGACACCACTTGGTTTGAGGGAAGTCTGATGGCAGCACGTGGCCCACGATTCACCGCGATCCCGTCGATCCCACAGGGGGGTCTGACCGACTGGCAGTTCAACACACTGACTGCCATGAAGGAGAACCTCGAATTGCTGACTGGGGCGCGGGGTACTGACAACTCCGTCCGGGCGGTGGTAGCAGGGCAGGTCACTGTTGCCAACCCTCCGGCCCAGACCATGACTCGCGTGACTGCGCAGGGCACCGGCTTTACAATAGGTGGAGCGACTGTGCCGAGCCTTGACGACTATGGTAAGTTGGTATCCGATGTTCAGCAGCTTGCCAACGACGTAGCCAATTTACGAGCAACGGTGAACACGTTGATCAACCAACTGAAAGGATGACCATGCAGAACCCTTACAACATGTCGATGCCTGACATTCCCCCGGCCCTCGCCAGCATCCTGAATGTCGGCTCCAGCGCAGCGCCTGCCGCCCCTGCCCCGGTGGCTGGGCTGGCCTCCAGTGTTGTACCCCAGCAGCAGACGTTCGTGCCCTCGTACCAAGCCGGTGGCATGATCGGCCCCGGTGGTATGCCCGACATGGGCGGCGCTGGTGTGGGTGTCAGTGAGCAGACGGTCAGCCAAGGTGGCGCGATGTCGCCTCAGATGCTGGAGATGCAGGTCAATCAGTTCGCGTCCCAGCACCCGCAGCAGGTCGCCCAGATTCGCGCCGCCATCATGGAAGTGATGCAGACCGGCGAGTTGACACAGCAAGAACTGAACATGATTGTCCAGTTAGCTACCGTCGCCGCGCAGAACCCCGAGATGTATCCTTACATCCGCAAGTTCGCCATCCAAAACGGTATCGCCACCGAGCAAGACCTGCCGCCCCAGTATGACCAAGGTCTGGTCTTCGTGCTGCTCCTCGCCGCTCGTGCCATTCAGGCCGATGTGGGCGGGCAGAACATGATGCAAGGCGGTACCCCGGCAATGGCCGGTGGCCCAGAAGTCACTACCTCTCAAGTTGCCAGCGGCCCGATGCCGTCGATGGCAAAAGGCGGCGAAGTACCGCAGTCCAAGAAGTCGGACGGCTCTGTACTGATCAACGCCCATGAGGGAGAATATGTCATCCCTGCCAACGTCGTGAAGATGAAGGGCAAGGAGTTCTTTGACAGCCTCGTTGAGAAATACAAATGAGCACCATGTCCATCGAAATGTTGACGCCCGAGCGGGTCACAGAATTGTGGCCCGTGTTGGAGCCGCATTTCGATGCAGCGTGCAAAGGCAACGAGATTGCCAAAGATGAGTTGGATGCCAAGGACATCTACGTCCTCGCAATCACCGGGCTGGTGGCGATCTTCGTCGGTTTCGAGGATGGCGAACCGGCGTGTGTCATGGGTATCCAGTTCAATACCACGAATGGTCGCAAGTGCGCTGATGTCATGGCGCTGGCAGGCCGTGGTCTGATGAGATTCAAAGCAGCGTACTGGCACATCATTCTCGAATGGCTCAAGGCCAACGAGGTGGAGTTCCTCGACGCATACGCGCCTGAGCGTCATGCCAAGATTTACATGAACCGCTTCGGGTTCAACAAGTCGTGCATGTACGTCAGGATGGCCCTATAAGGAGATCGAAATGAGCAAAGCCGTAAAAACTGTCATCGGAGTCGTGGCCGCAGTAGCCATCCCGTTTGCCGCACCTGCAATTGCATCGTCCATCGGACTGTCTGCGGCCATCGGTGGGGCGATTGGGTCTGCCACTGCTGGGGCTGTTCTCGGCGGCGCGGTCACTGGGGCTGTGCTGGGCGGGGCCACGCAGGCGGTACTAGGCGGGGATGTCGGGCGAGGGGCACTCATGGGTGCCATCGGTGGTGGTATCGGGGGGTACACTTCCGCGCCGTCTGCCGCTGGCACTGGAGTCACGCCGCCTGCGGCTACTGCGGGGGGCGCAACGACGGGTACGTCACCATACGCTCTGGGCGGAACTCCTGCAACCTCGTACCCTGTGGCGACACAGGCTGTTCCGACCTCTTATGACCTTGGGGCCGGTGCGGGTCTGAGCGGCGCTACGGGCGGCGGTGGGGTGGGGCTGCAAGTGCCGTCTACTTTCGGTGGCACACAGGCTGGCCTCGCGGGCAGTACTGCTCCGAGTACCTTTGCTGGCGTGGACTATAGCCTTGCGGCTGGCGCTCAATTCCCTACGACTGGCATCAACCCCGCCACGGCGGGCGTTGGCCTGCGGGCACCCGATCCGGGTTTCTTCAACGCAGCCGTGGCGAACTCGCTGGCCGCTGGTACGCCGATTGACTACAGCCTCGCGGCAGGTATGCCTCCGTCCACTGGGTTGCAGGTGGTGTCGGCCAATCCTGTCACTGGTGGTACTCAAGTCACGACCGGCGCGGGCACCTTCCAGTCCACCACGCCGATCACTCAGTACTCGGGTGGTAGCTACGTCGGCCCGACTGGCTCGGCCACAGGAGGTTCTGTCGCTGCTGGCACCGGCACGGGCGCAACGTCCACGACCAAACCCACCACGTTCGCCGAAGCCGTCAAGGCTGTGCCCGGTGAGATCGCCGCCAAGTTCAGTGACCCCAAGGCGCTGGCTGATCTGACGCTCCGCGCTGCTGGCAACCTCGCTGGCTCTATGATCGCTGGTGATGGCCTGTCCGACGAGGAACGTGCTCTGCTGGCCGCGCAGACTGAAGAACTGCGTACCCTTCAGCAGACCAACGCTGGCCTGTTCGCGCAGCGTCTGGAGCAAGCACAGAACCTCATCGGTGAGTCCAAGTACTTCGACCCCGAATACTTCGGCCTGCAACGCGCACGTCGTGCGCAGCTTGCCGGGGCCAAAGCCAAACGCGCTGGTCTGCGTGGTCTTGAGGGTGCGTCTCGCGCCGCCGAGTCTCGCCGCTTCGATCTGGCAACTGCGCGTGACACGGGCAGCGCGTTCGATCAGGGCTACCTGCAAGGTGTTTCTGGGCGTCTGTCCACGATGCAGGCTGGCATGAACATGATGCCGACCAGCTTCCCGTCCAGCATGGGCGATTACACCAACCTGCGTGCGGCCTATGGCAACGCAGCAACCCGCGCACGTGAGCAAGCTAGGGACATCGGCGGGCTGTTCGGCTCACTGACGGGTCGCGGTTAAGGAGAACGGTATGAACCTTGGACAACTGCTCGGTGGCGCTGGTGCCGTCAGCCAAGGCTGGCGCGAAGCCGAAGACGCTACACGCCGGTCGCAACAGCTTGAGATGCAGACTGCGGAGATGCGTCGTCTGGAAGCCCTTCAGCGGCAGTTGGCTGGGTTGCAGATGCCTTCCTTCCAGCCAGTGGATGTAGCCCAGTTCACGCAGGGCTTCACGCCCGGACAGGCCATGCCGATGGGTGAGGTTCCCGTCGCGCCTGCGGCTCCCGTGGCCGTTGCACCTGCTGCACCTGCCGGTGGCGCTCAACCGCTGCCCGCTGGCGTTCGCCCTTCCACTGCTGGCGCTGGTCGTGGTGTCGTAAACCCCCCACTGGTCGGCCAGCCTCAGCCGGTGTATCCCGCTGTGACGCCTCCGGGCACTGTGCCCATCACGCCCAACGAGGTGCGTCAGGGTCAGAACCGTGTGTCGCTCATGCCGAGCACGACAACCGAGACATCGGTGCCCTTCTCGGCGGCCAGCTTCTCCATGACTCCGTTCTACGACCGCTACGTGCGGGCACCGGAACAGGACTTGGCCGCTGGGGTGCGTCGTGTTGAGCCGCCCAAGCCTGCTGCCGCTGCGCCCGCAGCCGGGGCAGCCGTTGCTGGTGCCACTCGCGCCGACCGCAACAACAACCCCGGCAACCTGATCTTCAACGACTACACCAAGAGCCTCGGTGCCACTGGCAAGGACAAGGACGGCTTCGCCATTTTCCCGTCGATGGCCGTGGGGCAGGCAGCGTCGTTGTCGAACCTCCAGAACTACGGTGAGCGTGGCATCAACACCATCGAGGGGATCATCAACCGCTGGTCGCCGCCGACTGGCAAGGGCAACACACCCGCTGGCACCCAGAACTACATCAACTTCGTGTCGCAGCAACTGGGCGTGCCGCCCAACCAGCCGCTCAACATGAGCGATCCTGCCACGTTGCAGGCGCTCAACGCTGCGATCCGTCGCTTCGAGGGTACAGGTGCTGGGTCGGCTGCTGCTCCGGGTGCCCCTGCTGCGCCTGCCGCCGCTGCTGCCCCTGCGGTGCCGGGTGCCCCGGCTGCGGTTGCCGCTGCTCCGGGTGCTACGCCCGCTCCGCTCGAAGTCCCGCAGACGCAGGCCCGCAACATGCAGATGGCCGAGTTCTACCTCGCCAAGCCTGAGTCGATCCCCTTCGAGTTGCAGCAACTTCAGCAACTGGCCCAGCAGCAGGCAGCGTTCATCACGCGCCAGCGCAACGAAGCTGCGCAACTGGCACAGGTGTACATGCGCAGTGGCACTGCCCAAGGGATCGAAGCGGCCATGCGCTTGCGCGAAACCATCGGTCAGGCTGATGCAAGCCTGCTTCAGTTGCAGCAACAAGTTGTACAGAAGCAGACGTACCTGCAAGGGATGCAGGGCCTGCGCGAACTCGCCACGGCCAACGATCCACGCCGCCTCGCTGGTGTGCTGACCCAGTACATGGGCGCTCCGGTGGGCATTCAGCCCCGCCCGGACGGCGAGTACAACTACTTTGTCAACGGCCAGAAGGTGCAGGAGGGTGTGTCCCCCGCCCAGTTGGCCTCGATGGCGCTCAAGGAGTTCAGCCCCGAAGCCCGCCAAGCTGCTGCCTCATCGGCTGCACTGGAGAACGAACTGGCGCTCAAGCGCAAGTACGGCGACGCACTGGTCAACGCCATGCGCGACATCCAGAAGGAGATCATCCAAGGCGAGTACAAGATCGCCGAGGAACGCGCAAAGCAACAGGGCGGTAAATTGACTGTCGATACGAGCAAGGGCGTGGCATACTTCCAGCGAGGCAATCAAGTATTTGTAATCCAACCTGACGGCAGGATCGAAGAAACTCCGCTTGGCAAGGTCGAACTCCCGCCAACCGCACGTCCCGTCGCAGGTCTGAACATGGGACGCTGACATGGCAACAGGCAAGGGACTCTCGTTTGAAAACCCTCTCTATCAGGACGCAAACGGGGTTCCGTCTGCTGTCGTAAACCCGTTCGGGTTTCAGAACGCAGCAGCCTCGTCAGGTTCTGATGCGCTGCGTGACGACCTGTCCACTCTCGCTGTGATGGGTGGTCGGGGTGTGGCCCTTGCCCGCCAGAACCAGTTCACCATGCCCGAGATGGCGCAGCCGTCCATCGGGTACAGCCCGTCGCGCAAGGAGTTCTTCGTCCAAGGCACCACGTTTGCCAGCGACGACGCACAGGCAGATCGGAAGAGCACACGTCTGAACTCCAGTCACTTAGGCATATCTCGTA
>CALFYG010000338.1 GCA_937952095.1 uncultured Micrococcales bacterium
ACGCACACGAGCGTGAGCGTCAGCCCGGTCGGTGGCTGCCGCTTGCCGACCAGGGCCAGTGCCAGCGCGTTCTGCACCAGATCGGCGGCAGCGGCGACCGCGTGCTCTACGTCGGCACCTTCTCCAAGCGCAGTACGCCGGTCACCGGGCTGCAGGCCACCAGCCGGGACAGCCAGACCAACGCCCTACTGGCCTGGGGCGATGCCCTCACCGCCGCGCAGGCACTCGACCCTGCCTTCACCCCAGGTGGCGTGGAGAAGTACGAACTACAGATCACCGACGGTGATTGGTCCGACGCCGTCAGTGTGATGACCGACAACCTCGCCTACAGCACGGCGGCCGCCGACCCGCTGGCCTCCGGCACGTACCACTGGCGGGTGCGGCCGTACGACGGACAGGGTGTGCCGCTGGCCTGGGCCACCGGCACGGACTTCACGATCGTGCAGCCGGACGATCCGGACCCGGAGCCTTCTCCGTCGCAATCCACGCCGAACCCGGGTTCGTCCACTCCCGGTGGACTTCCCTCGACCCCACCGGCCTCCAGCGGGCCGCCACCGAGCTACCAGGCACCCCCGCCCGACGAGGGCACCGCAACTGACATCGCACCGGAGAAGCCGGGCAAGCCGGGTGTGAAGCGCTCAGGCAAGAGGTACCTGCGAGTGCACTGGCGGGCATCGGAAGAACTCGGGTCGCCGGTCAGCCAGTACCTGGTGTACCGCTCGACCAACGGCAGCACCTTCTCCGTGGTGAAGCGCACGACAAGCACCACCGTCCGTGTGAAGTCATCGAAGAAGAAGACGTACTGGTTCTATGTCGTGGCGGACTCGGATGCCGGACGCAGCGAGCGCAGCGCCACCACGAAGTTCCCGAAGTGACTCCTCGCCCCTTAATGGGCGCAGCCGGTGAGACACTGGAGTTGTGACCGGTCCGCAGACTGCGGTACTGCGACCGTCGGAGGTGGTGGCCTCGTTCGACGGCCCAGCGGGCGCTTACGTCCATGTCCCCTTCTGCGAGTGGATCTGCCCCTTCTGCCCGTACAACAAGGTGCTGGCCCGCGATGACCTGGCGGCGAACTACTTCACTGCGCTGCACGCAGAGATCGAGATGTACGACGCCGGACCATTCACATCCCTGTACGTGGGCGGTGGGACACCCACGCTCTACCCGCGCCACCTCGCGGACGTGCTTGAACAGATCCCGGTCACAGGCGAGCGTGCCATCGAAGTCCTTCCACTGCATGCGACGGCGACGCGCTTGCGCGAACTCAAGGAGATCGGCTTCACCGCGGTCAGCATCGGGGCACAGTCCTTCCACGACCCCGTTCTGCGGCACCTGCACCGCCCGCATGATGCCGCGCAGGCTCTTTCCGGAGTCCGTAGCGCACTCGAGTCCTTCGAATGCGTGGACGTCGATCTCATCGTGGACGTGGCCCTTGAGGAGGGGTCGGGACTCGAGGGCGCGTTCCTCGCAGATGTGCGGACGTGTTTCGAGATGGGCGTCGATCAGGTGAGCACGTATCCGCTCATGCGCTTCGGCTACACCCCGTTCGGGGTCGCCCGACACGACCGGCGCCGCGAGCATGCTGTCTTGGCGCAGGTCGATGCACTTGCCCGGACGATGGGCTACGAACGGCGCTCGGTGTGGACCTTCAATCGCGTGGGCTCGGCGCCGTACACGTCCATCACCAGGCGTCGCTTCCTGGGGTTCGGGGCAGGTGCGTCGTCCTTCGCGGGGCATGACTTCTACGTCAACCACTTCGGCTTGCTGACCTACATGGATGCGGTGAATCGGGGCGACCCTCCCATCGCCAAGTGGCTGCACCTGGGACCCGCTGCGGGGATGGCCTATGACACCTTCTGGCAGGCATACGCAGGTACGATCGCCACCGGCGCACTGGCGGCTGACTTCGGTGGGTGGGCGAGACTGCTCCGGCCAGCGCTGGCCACCCTGACCGCCGCAGGTCTGGTCACCCGTGACGATGGGCTGTACCACCTCACTTCACGCGGATTCGACCGCTACCACGACCTCGAGCGCTGGGTGACCTACCACTTCATCGAACCGCTGTGGGCAGAAATGCTGGCAGAGCACAGGCAGGAAGGATCGCACGTGCCCTGGGCCGAAACGGCGAATGCCCGCTCTGGCCCCACATGGCGGGCGACGGAGAGGCTGCTCAGCAGACACGCCCACAGGGTCGGCTGATGGATGTCGGCACCGTTCTCGCTCCCGCGTACGACCCGCTGATGCGCCTTTGCGGGTGGACCCGGGCGCAACGCTCAGTCCTGTCGGCCTCCCAAGGAAGCGTGCTGGATGTCGGCTGCGGGCCGGCACGTCTGGCCGATGCCGTCCCTGGGACGTACGTGGGCGTCGACGTTCGACTGGAGATGCTCACGCGGGCACACGGACCTCACCTGGTGTGCGCGGATGCCGCTGCGCTCCCGTTCCCGAACCGCACGTTCGACACCGTGGTGAGTACGGCCTTTCTCGGCCTCCTCAGCCCGGACCGGCGGCACCCGATCCTGTGCGAGATGGCACGCGTCTGCACGCACAGAATCCGGATCCTGGAACCTGTCAGTCCGCTGAGCACCGCCCGGCGAGCATTGACACTGAGCCGTCAACCCCTCGACATCGCTGAACTGTGCGACGCGGGATGGCACGTCCGGTCGGTCGGACCGAGGGTGTACGCCGGGGCCTACACCCTGGTGACCGCTGAACCGCAGGCTCAGTCGAGGTAGTCGCGCAACACCTGGCTGCGCGAGGGGTGGCGCAGTTTGCTCATGGTCTTCGACTCGATCTGGCGGATGCGCTCGCGGGTGACCCCGTAGACCTTCCCGATCTCGTCAAGGGTCTTCGGCTGCCCGTCGGACAGCCCGAAGCGCATGCGCACGACACCGGCCTCCCGCTCGCTGAGTGTGTCGAGCACCGACTCGAGTTGTTCCTGGAGCAGGGTGAACGACACGGCGTCGGCGGGCACGATCGCCTCGGAGTCCTCGATCAGGTCACCGAATTCGCTGTCGCCGTCCTCGCCGAGCGGAGTCGACAGGGAGATCGGCTCGCGGCCGTACTTCTGCACCTCGACGACCTTGTCCGGTGTCATGTCCAGTTCTGCGGCGAGTTCCTCAGGGGTCGGCTCACGGCCGAGGTCCTGCAGCATCTGCCGCTGGACACGGGCGAGCTTGTTGATGACCTCGACCATGTGCACCGGAATCCGGATGGTGCGGGCCTGGTCGGCCATGGCACGGGTGATCGCCTGCCGGATCCACCACGTGGCGTACGTGGAGAACTTGTACCCCTTGGTGTAGTCGAACTTCTCGACCGCACGGATCAGACCCAGGTTGCCCTCCTGGATGAGGTCCAGGAACAGCATGCCGCGGCCGGTGTAGCGCTTGGCAAGGCTTACCACCAATCGCAGGTTGGCCTCCAGTAGGTGGTTCTTCGCCCGGCGGCCATCCTCGGCGATCCACTCGAGCTTGATCCGGGTCTCGGTGTCCAGATCCGGGTTCTCGGCCAACTTCTCTTCGGCGAACAGACCCGCCTCGATGCGCTTGGCCAGTTCGACCTCCTGCTCGGCGTTGAGCAGCGGGACCTTTCCGATCTGCTTCAGGTAATCCTTGACCGGGTCCGCGGTGGCGCCGGCCTGGGTCACCTGGGCGACGGGCTCGTCGGAGTCGTCACTGTCGGAGAGGGTGAAGGTCGCTTCTTTGTCCTTCTCCTCCTCGAGCTTCTTCAGATCTTCTGAGAGCTCGCCCTCGAGATCCTTCTCCAGCGCCTCGGCCTCTTTGAGGTCGACCGCCTCGGTCTCGGCGGCCTTGCCGGCCTTCGCCGCAGTCTTGGCAGGAGTCTTCTTCGCCGGAGCCTTCTTCGCGGGAGCCTTCTTCGCAGGCGCCTTCGTGGCAGCAGGCTTCGCGGCCGGCGCCGCGGCAGCCTTGGCGGGGGCCTTCTTCGCAGGCGCCTTTGCGGCCGGCTTGGCGGGAGCCTTCTTCGCAGGCGCTTTCGCGGCCGGCTTGGCGGGAGCCTTCTTCGCAGGCGCCTTGGCTGCCGGAGCCTTCTTCGCCGCAGTCTTGGCAGGGGCCTTCTTGGCGGGGGCCTTCGCCGGAGTCTTGGCGGTGGTCTTCTTCACCGCCGCAGCGGGCTTGGCGGGAGCCTTCTTGGCCGGCGTCGCTTTGGCTGGGGGCGCAGCCTTCTTCGACTTCACAGTCGGCACGTAACAACCTCTCGTCGAGGATCAGGTCTGATGGGGCAGTTGCAGCACAGGAACTGCGAACATCCAGTACAACATTCTGTCACGCCTGCCGTATTCCAAACGTAGATGCCCGTACTCGGAGCATCCGTGTCTCACCGGCGCGCCTTCATTTCGCGCTTCGTCGACCGCACGGCGAGCAGGGACGCCTCATCCACCACGTCCGCCGCTGACAGTGTGGTGCCCTTCGCGCCATAGGGAGCGCTGACCTCCCGCCACCCACGAGGACGTACTGCGCGTTGTTTACCCAGCAGCGCGAGGAAAATCTTCGACTTGGCCTCACCGAAGCCGGGAAGAGCCTGCAGCCGCTGAAGCACCACCTGGGCGCTCCCTGACCCCCAGATGGCTTCTGGATCACCCTGCTAGTCGTCGACGACCGCCTGCGACAGCGAAAGAACACGCTTGGCCATACTGCCCGGGAACCGATGCACGGCGGGCGGTTGCTTCATCACCTCGGTGAGTCGTTCCTCCCCCAGCGCCACCACATCCCGCGGATCGAGGCGTTGCCACCCGAGGCGTTCGCAGATCCGGTACGGGCCGATGAACGCCCGCTCCATCGGCTGCTGCTGATCAAGGAGCATCCCGACCAGCAACGCGAACGAATCCGTCTCGAGCAGCGCATCGGCCGCCGGGTCCGCAGCGAGTCTCATGCTCCGAGCCTACGGTCGGAACCTCCCCCCAGCGACCCCTCATGCGCTGCGGCGGCGCTTGCCACGCAGCACGTCCAGGGGCATGCCCTCGGTCAACCGGGACCAGGTGTCCGGCGGCAGTCCGTTCTCCAAGGCGTGAGCGACCAGCGGCCCGAGGGTGTTCTCAGGATCGGCATCGAGACTGCGATCCACCGCCACGAGTGCCGCTGCGCCATCCCCATCCGCCCACGAAAGCAGCGCCAGCGTGGCTGCCAAGGAGCCGGCAGGCTTGCCCGGGGTATGCGTGAGGCAGTACACCAACCGGGTCCGGGCGGTGCTGAGCAGTGACGCCTCATCCTCGGACTGCTCAAGCAACAGCGCCAAGAACGGATCGCGCACGTGCACATCACGGCACGCCCGGGCCAGGCACACGATGTCGTCAGGCGTGAGGTCCGCGGTCCCGGTGAGCAGATCTAGGGCACGGTCCTCCAACACGTCGCGCCGCGCGCGATGGTCACCCTGCACCGCCCGGCGCAACCCCTTTCTGACGGCCGCCGTGACCTCGTCCTCGATCAATTCGAGTGACGCCACGAGGTCCGCGCGCGATGGCACGTGACTGAGTCCGGCGGCCACACACGCGGCCACCATCGGATGATCCGCGAGTTCCTCGAGCAGTCGCTGCTCACCGGCCTCGGCGTCACCGCGTGACAGCGAGCTGTACCGCCCGTGCGCGACCAACACGAGGTCGACGATCTCCATGACCGGCAGCAGGGCGTGCATGACCCACATGCCCGCCGCCTCGGCGAACTCGGGATCAGCGGCGTCCGCGTACGCGAGGATGAGCACCGACCATGGCACGGGCTCCGGGATGCCTCGCAGGATCGATTGCAGCCACGCCAGATCACCGCCGACTGGAAGATCGACGCGCATCGACACCTGCAGGGTGTCGTGCTCGTCGAGCAGCAGGAGTACCACCGAGTCCTCGGGCGGGAAGCCGATCAGGAACGGGGTCGCCGCCACGGCGGCGTCGGGGCTGTCGATACGCAGGCTCATGACTCCACTGAATCGGCCCGGACCCCGGGTCGGCCAGGGTCCGCACACAGTCTGTGGACGACGTGCGCGGCTTATCCCACGAGGGTCACTGCGCGCCGTAGTCGGCGTTCGCGATCGCCTCGGCGCTCTGCGCGGCGTCGAAGTGCTCGGAACCTGCGATCAGCGGCACGAAGCCCACCAGCATGCCATCAGCGAGGACCTGCGCCTCGAGTCCGGCGGCAGCGTCGCCGTCCCAGATCGCCTCCCGTCCGCCTGGCAGTACGACCCTGATCGCCGAATTCTGCAGACCGGTCGGGTGCACGTGCGCCATGATCCGGCGCTGACGCAGCAGGTCGACGATCTCCTCAGCCTCTGACGGTTGCATGGAACTCTCCTGTGGCGGCGGGCGTCCGATGATGGGGTCACAGTGACCACGGTCACGGACCACTCACGGAAACTCTGATAGGACAAAGGTATGCGTACTCCCCTCGTGGCGCTCACAGTGCTGGCGCTGGCGGCCGGTGTGTCACCGGCGACCGCCGCTCCCGGCGACCCCGAGCCGGTCGAGTCCGCCTCCCCCACGGACACGGCGTCGCCGAGCGCCACTCCGTCCGCGAGCCCCACATCGACGCCCACCCCGGGGCCGTACGGCATCCCCATGAAGCAGAACATCCGGGAGGACGCCTGGTGCCGGTTGCTGATCCCCAACAAGAAGGGTGACGCCGCAGAAGCCGATTCGATCATGGACGACAACATCGTCGACCTCGGCCAGTACGGCTACTACCGCCTCAGCGCGAACCCCAACTGGAAGCCGCAGAGCACTCTGGACAGCTCGGGGAACACCCATGTCAATGGTCTCTACTGGTCGGTGCCGTTGCTGTACACAGGCGCCCGGCGCGGCGACGTCCCCATGGTCGACAGGTTCTTCGACCTGATCGGGGACTGGCTGTCCAAACACAAGAAGAAGAAGACTCGCACCTGGTCGGTGACCCAGCCGATCATCGCCGGCGAACGGCTGTGGACCCTGACCTGCGCGTCCGACATCAGCAACGGCGAACGCTTCGTGAAAGCCACGCGCAAAGAAGCCAACAAGCAGATCGATACGTTCAAACTCGGCAGCGGCACCAACAACACCGGGATCCACTCGCAGGGTTCGGCGTTGGCGGCCTTCTGCTACCTCGGCGACGCTGCAAAGCGGGACATCGCCGCCAACAACCTCAACCGGTTGGCCGACTACCTGATCCTTGCCGATGGCAGCGACCGGGAGGGATCCCCCTGGTACGCGTACTACACCCTGCGCCTGCTGGAGAACCTGGCGCCGGTGTATGACCGCTGCGGCGTCTCCTACGACCGCATCTACACGGCCACCCAGCGGCTCCAGCGGTACCTCGCCGCCGCGGTGGACCCCAACTTCCACCTCGTGATGATCGGCGACACGCACCGCGCCGAACTCGCTCCCAAGTGGTTCGCCCCGGATTCCGAGGCCCGGTGGGCAGCGACCCAGGGCGCTGAAGGCCAGCCGCCGTCCTCGCTGTACGACGTCTTCGACGGCGGCTATGTCTTCGCGCGCAACAGTTGGACGAACATCGACGGTCACCGGCCGACGTTCTACTCGGTGCGCGTGTCCCGGCCCTACGTGACAGCCCACGTCCACAGCGACCTCGGCTCGGTGACGTTCAACAGTTACGGCACGGAGTTCGTCGGTGACCCAGGGCCCTACCGCTACAACAGTTCGGCGATCCGTGACTACATGGTCAGCCGCTCCGGACACAGTGTCATCCGGGTGACGGAGAAGAAGCCGAAGAAGAAGAGCAAGAAGAAGAAGTCCAGCGCGCTGGGTCTGCCTGCGGTCCGTCCGCCTGCTGCCTCTGACGGCTCGTCCGTGCTCGCGGCCACCGAGGACCCGTACAACCAGACCTGCCTCAAGGACCGCACGTACACCGCAGCCCGGATCACCCGCTGTGTCTACTACGACACAGCGATCGATGGCCTTGTGGTGGTCGACAAGGTCAAGGCCCTCAAGCGGATCCGCGCGGATCAGCGCTGGCAGGTGCCCAATGGCGTCACGGTGAGCACCCGATCCAATGGCGCGACCCTGACCTCACCCAACGCCTCAGCGACCATGCTGTTCACCGGAGGCGGTGCGGTGCGCAAATACCGACCGAGTTCGAAGCGTCAGGACGGCTGGTTCACCAACGGCTACGGCGAGTTGGTCAAGGGAACCACACTGCAGCGCGGCGCCACGATCGCCAAGGGCAAGAAGCGCACGTGGATCAGTGTGCTGGCCGCGGGCGAGACCGCCCCTTCGGTGTCGTTGACCGACGGTGTCGTGTCCGTGACCCGCAAGCAGACTGACACCTTCCCGCTGCCTTAACGCGCGCCACGGCCTTCATCGCGCAATAGGCGAGCTCGCCTAGCCCTTGGCGTCCTTGGCGGCCATGGTGGCCAGGCCCATCAGCATCTGGATGGCGACGTCCACTGGGACCTCGCTGACCTCGCCGCTGCCCGAATCCGGAGCGGCCGGCACGATCAGGTCGTCCAGATCGCCATAGACGGCGGCGCCGGACGCACCGATGGCCTCGATCATCGCGCTCGTCCGCGCATCCACGTCGGCCATCGCCCAATCCGGGGTGCGGATCGCATGTTCGTCAGGTCCCGGCTGACGCCCGTCGACCAGGCCCCACAGCGCTCCCCGCCTGATCCACTGGTGGTAGCGCTGAGCGGCCATCGGCGCTCCACGCTCGAGCTCGACGAGCCATTTGCGCACAAGTGCGGCTTCCTCGTAGCTCAGCGACCGGTTGGTCTTCGTCGTGACCCGATCCAGGGTGTCGGGCTCCAGCCCGATCACCCGCTCGGCGTCGCGCAGGATCCGTAGTGGGTCGCCGGAGTCCACCACGATCACCGCGATCCGCTCAGGGCCGATGATCTGGGCCCACCGTCCGAGCAGTCCGCTGTAGTCGAACCTGCCCCAGAAGGTGGCGTTCTTGCCTCGCAGCGTCTCCTGCAGCCACTCGTCGTACGGCTTGACCACCCGCGATTTCGCGTGTCGCAGCGGACCGGGTAGCGGCTTGGGTGCGCCGGACTTCAGCGACTGCTGCCAGGAACTCGGAAGGATCAGCGCCAGGGGCCGCAGCGTGAGTAGCAACCTGACCTTCTCCGGCCCCCCGAGATCGTCGATGACCTTGGCCGCCAGCACCGGATCGGCGTCGGCGAACTGCTCACTGGACACCACCGCCCGATCCCTGCGCCGGGAGACCCGGGCAGCGAACGTGTCCCAGACCTCAGGCGGCACGGGTGGGTCCGCGGGATGGGCGGTGGTGGCAATGCCCAAAGCCGAACACGACGGTGTCCAGTGCGAGAACTTCTTACCGGGGTACAGAACCCCCTGCGCCTTCATCCGGGGCCGCGCCTGAGCCATCGAATGCTGCAAGGCCGTCGTCCCGGTCTTCGGCGGACCGATGTGCAGCAACACTTCACCCGGTTCGAGGAAACCGCTCATCGCTCCTCCAAGGGGAAGCAGACCATGGTGCGTGGCTCAGATACCTCCGGGCCGTCGAGGTAGGACTCCCAGGGGTCCCCGGCGATCCGACGCCCGTTGGCCGCGACCCACTCGGTGACGGCATCGAACGCCCCGGCGAGTCCTTCATAGGAGCCGACGTGAAGCGTCGTGGCCACCTCCCCACCAGGAAGTCCGCCCATCTCGACCCGGCCTTCTGGCTCGACCGCCGCCGCCACAGGGAATCCTGCGGTCACATCGAACGCCTCCTCCCCCATGCCGTACCGGGCGAACGGCGGGCCGGCGATCGGCACGGCCTGGACCTGGAGAACGCCGAAGATCTCGGGGAACGCGCTGTTGAGCAGATCCGCGATCTCGTCGCGCGTCACCCGGGCGCGGATCACAGCGGCCGGTTGCGGCGTCCGGGATTCGACGGTGATGTCATACGTCACGGCTCTACTGTGCCCCAGGACGTGATGCCGGCCCCCGCCGGACACGCCACAGCGCACTGCCGAAGGCAGCACGATTGAGTAGGGACTACTCACGAAGGCATCCCCGATCTGCGCTGACCTGAAGTCATGAACATCTCGATGGAACACCTCTTGTTCGCAGTGAGTACCGATGGCCTGGCGGCACATAGCACCGAAGTGAATGAGGTGCTGTCCGCAGCACGCACACGGCACATAGCTCCCCTGCTGTGCGACGTGCTCGGCGACCTGTCCGCCCCCGAGACGGTGCGCGCCAGGGCGCTGGGACTCATCGTCCGGGACCTCACCCGCTGACGCCGTGGTTGCAGCACCACCGGTGGCATACTGCAGCGCGTGGAGCGCTGGCCGACGGTGGGACGCGATGCGGATCTGCGCGCCCTGAGGTCCTTCGTCCTGTCGAAGGACGTCGGGTCAGCGGCAATCACGGGACCGGCCGGCATCGGAAAGACACACCTGGCGAGGGACCTGGCCGGTGAAGCCGAGCAGCGGGGCTTCACTGTCCTGCGAGCCTTCGCGGCCGAGAACGCCACGGCCTTCCCGTTCGCCGCTCTCGCCCCCGTGCTGCCGCCGCTCGGCGAGCAGCGCGACGCAGCCGCCCTGCTCCAACAGGTGCGTGCGCAGTGGCAGCAGGATTACGCCGCGCGCCCAGTCCTGCTCGTCATCGACGACTGCCACCTGTTGGACTCGGGTTCGGCCGCGCTGGTCCAACAACTGGTGAATTCAGCAACGTGTCGACTCCTCGCTACGCTACGCGCGGATCAGCCAGTTCCCGCTGCGATTGATGGCCTATGGCGATCCGGCGCGCTCGAGATCGTCGACCTCGGCCCATTGGATACTCCGGCCTTGCACGACCTGCTTGAGGAGATCCTTGGCCCCCCGGTGTCGCTGCAGGCAACGCAGCGATTGCTGCGCCGGACTGAGGGCAATCCCCTGTTCGTACGTGAGATGGTTCGCGCAGCACTGGTCGACGAGAGTCTGTCCAAAGCGACAGGGATATGGGAACTTCTTCCTGGCGACACCACCTCCATGAGGCTGGCAGACATCGTGCGGCGCCGGATCCACAGTCTCGGCCAGTTCCAGATGGAGACGCTGCAACTGCTGGCGGTTGCCGGTGCGATCTCGGAGGCAGACCTAGCGGCCATTCTCGAAGACCCACCGATAGAGGATCTTGAAGAACGGGGGCTTGTCGTCCTGGATCGTGACGGCAAACGCTCGGTAGTCAGGCTGGGTCATCCCGTGTTCGGTGAAGTCCTGCGGGCCGATCTTCCGCGGTCGCGCCAGCGACGCCTGCACGCCGCACTGGCCGCGCGGATCGAGGCCTGCGGAGCTCGCCGCCGCGATGATGTCCTCCACCTCGTGACCTGGCTCGCTGACGACGGTGCGGTGACAGCGGAGCAACTTGTGGCGGCGAGCAAGCGAGCACAGGCACTGTTCGACCTGCCCCTGGCCCGCGAACTGGCCCACCGTGCGGTCGATGCAGGCGGTGGGATCGGTGCGTCGATCGCACTATCAGAGGCCGAATTCCGCAGCGGCGACGTGTCTTCGGCACTGAACGTCCTGGAGAGGGCCGCAGCCGCCGCGACGACAGACGACGAGATCGCTGGTGTCGCAGATACCCGAGCACACGTCTTGTGCATCGCCGGACGTTCGGAGGAGGCATTCGATGTCCTGGAGGACGCGCGCCAGCACGTCTCACCAGAGGCCGCTGAACAGATCGCAGGCCGCACGGCGGTCATGATGCTTCAAGTGGCAGGCAGACCTCGCGAGGCCCTCCTGGCAGTCGACGAGTTGCGGGCGGCACACCCCGAGGGACCAGACTCCATGAGTGTGAAGACGCGTATGCGTGCTGACTACGTCGCCAGCCTGGCACTTCCTCTGATCGGGCGATCGGGCGAGTCCCTGGCGCTCTCGCACGCGTTCGCCGAGTGGCTCGAACGAGATCCGGACGTGCCAATCCCCGTCGAGCAATCATTGATCGGCAGCACACTGGCGCACCTCTTCGCGGGAGACCTCGCAGCGGCGCGGACTGACGCCGAAGCCCTCGAAAGAGGCATGGTCCGCATGGGAGACCCCGAAGGCGAAGCCACCGGGGCCCTCCTGCAGGGACGCGTGGCCGTTGCGTGGGGGGAGCTGGCGTCAGCCCGCCGATACTTTCAGCGCTCACTGGCGATCAATGAGGAGATCGCCGATCAGATCGGCATCCGCTGGTCGCTCGGCGCGGTCGCGCTGTCGGCCGGCATGAGCGGCGACGCGCCGGCAGCCGCTGAAGCGGCCGCGCGCATCGAGACCGACCTTGTCGAGCCCGCGGGACTGTTCGAAGCCGATCTGGTTCAGCGTGGCCGCGCGTGGGCAGCCCTCGCGGACGGCGATCCGCCCAGGGCCCGCGACCTATTGGCGCAGGCTGCCAGCTCGGCGCGCGGGTTGGGGCAGATAGTCCCTGCGTGGCAGTTGGATCACGACCTCCTGCGGATGGGCGGACAACCGGCGAAGTCGCTCACAACGGCCAAAGGCACATCGTGGGCGGACACTGCAGCCCTGCATGCGCGGGGCCTGCTCGCGAACGACCCCGTTCAGCTGACAGAGGCGGCTCAGCGGTGGGCGACACTCGGCTTCCACGTCGAGGCTGCTGAGACGACAGCTGCAGCGGTGGACGCGTTCCGGCGGGTGGGCCTGAACCGACGCGCGACCGCCTTGATCCCGCAGTATGAGAGCCTTCGTGCTTCAGTCCCTGAGGCACGAACGCCAGGATTGCTGAGACCGGCCGAACAGGCGGTGGCGTTGACGCGGCGGGAGCGAGAGATCGCAGATCTGGCGATCCAGAACCTCACATCCGCCGCGATCGCTCAACGCCTGGTCCTTTCCCGGCGAACCGTCGAGAACCATCTGCAGCGGATATACACGAAACTCGGTGTGAGCAGTAGGAAGGAACTCGAACGGACCTTGCGCGGCTCGTACGAGTGAGTACCACTTACTCATGTGGGGCGGTGCCACTCGTTCTTCACTCGAGACATGAGAACACAAGTCGCTGTTTCAGCCATCTTGATCACATCAGCCCTTCTCCCTGTCGCAGAGGTGGGGCATGCGGCGAGCAAACCGGTTCCCGGGATCTTCATCGGCGAACACGGCCTGCGCGGCGATGTCGAACTGACATTTGCCACCAGGCGCGGGATCGGACTGCACCTGTCCAGATACACCGTCACCGGAGATCTCCGGTGTGAGGGAGAACCGATCATCCCACTGGAGTACTCCCGCATGAAGGTGACGGCCAAGACCGCGGCAAGAGTCACGGGGAAGCGACGCACATTCTCATACCGGGCAGCGACCCTGCGTATCGATGGACGGTTCGTCTCCCCGAAGAGGATTGTGGGGACTATCACGGGCCAAGCCAGTTACTGCGAACAGACGGCCGGCTTCACAGCCCGCATCAGGTAGGCATGGAGAAGGGGCCGGGCGCAACGCCCGGCCCCTTCTCCATGCCCGTCTACCTGCGCGGGACCCGGAAGGACTTGCTCACCGCCGGCCCGCGACCCCCGGAA
>CALFYG010000339.1 GCA_937952095.1 uncultured Micrococcales bacterium
ATCGACATCAGATGTCCGATTCCACGCCGGCGTTGATGTCGTCACGCCCGCTGAGCACGAAGCCGTGGATCGGCAGCCAGGACAGGCGCACATCCACACCGGGGGGCACGAGGTTGTGGACGTCGAGGTTCTGTGCGAACACGCTGATCGCGTCCCCGCCCTTGGTCGTCACCTCGTACTGCGTGCTGACCCCCAGGAAGCTGGTGCTTGTGACCGTGCCGTCGACGAAGTTCCCATCGGCCGGCGGCGGCGCGGCCTCCTGCAGTCGCTGGATCGAGATCTTCTCGGGGCGCACACCCACGAGCACCTCGGTGCCGGAGGTGGTGTTCACGCGGTCGGACACCCGGCTCCTGGGCATCACGAACCTGCCGTCGGAGTCCTCGAGGATGACGTCCTCCCCGCTGAGTTCGGCGACCTTCGCCGGGAACAGGTTGGACTGCCCGAGGAAGTTCGCCACGAACGCGGTGCGGGGCGACTCGTAGAGTTCGGTGGGCGGACCCATCTGCTCGATCACACCTTCGTTCATGACCGCGACCGTGTCGGCCATCGTCATGGCCTCCTCCTGGTCGTGCGTCACGTGGATGAAGGTCAGCCCCACCTCGGTCTGGATCCGCTTGAGCTCCAACTGCATCTGACGACGCAACTTGAGGTCGAGGGCGCCGAGGGGCTCGTCGAGCAGCAGCACCGAGGGGCGGTTGACGATCGCCCGTGCCAGCGCCACGCGCTGCTGCTGACCACCGGACAACTGGGTGGGCTTGCGCTTGGCGACCTGGGACAACTGGATCAGTTCCAGGGCGTCGTCCACCTGCTGCTTGACGTCCTTGACCCCGCGCCGCTTCAGGCCGAACGCCACGTTCTCGAAGATGTCCATGTGGGGGAACAGGGCGTAGTTCTGGAAGACGGTGTTCACCGGACGGTTGTAGGGCTTGGCGTACGTGATGTCCGCGTCCCCGATCCGGATCCGGCCCGCAGTGGGCTCCTCGAGCCCGGCGACCATGCGCAGAGTCGTGGTCTTGCCGCACCCAGAGGGCCCGAGGAGCGCGAAGAACGAGCCCTGGGGCACCTGCAGCGACAGGTCGTTGACCGCGGTGAAGTCGCCGAACGCCTTGGTGATGTTCTCGAGGTACAGGTCGCCCTCGGCCTGGGTGATGTCCGCCTTCGCCATGGTGTCAGCCCTGGATCACTCGGCCGAAGGCCTCGGCGTACTCGGCCTGCTCTTCGGGAGTCAGCGGACGGAAGACCTGGCTGTTGTTCAGGATCTCGTCGGTGGGGAAGATCCACTCGCTCTTCGCGAGCTCGGGGTCGATCTTTTCCATCTCCTCCTTCGCCCCCTGCACCGGACACACGTAGTTGACGTACGCGGCCACCTGGGCGGCCACGTCCGGGCGGTAGTAGTAGTCCATGAGCGCCTCGGCGCCGGTCTTGTTCGTGGCCGTCTTCGGGATCAGCAGGTTGTCCGACCACAACGTGCCGCCGGTGTCGGGCAGCGCGAAGCCCCACTTGTCGCCCTCTTCGGCGTTGATCTGGAAGATGTCACCCGACCACCCGATGGCGGCCCAGGCCTGCTCGTTGATGAGGTCCTCCTTGTAGGAGTTGCCCTTCACCTGCTTGATCTGACCCGAGTCGACCTGCTCCTCCACCACAGCGAGCGCATTCATGAACTGCTCAGAGGTGAACGGTTTGTCGATGTCGACCCCCTGGGCGAGCATGATCAGCCCGACCGTGTCCTGCACCTCCGAGAGCACGACGACCTTGCCCTTGAGTTCGGGGGCCCACAGGTCCTCGACGGTGCGCAGACCGTTCGGCACCCGCTCCTTGTTCCAGACCAGACCACCGAAACCGGACTGCCACGTCAGGGAGTACTTGCGGCCCGGGTCGAAGGTCACGTCATTCAGGTTGGGGAGGATGTTCTCCTTGTTGGGCACGTTCGCCGCGTCGATCTCCGCCACGTAGCCCTTCGCGATCCACTCTGCGACCAGCCAGTCGGTGGGGGTGACGAGGTCGTAGCCGATGTTCTGACCGTTCTCGAGCTGTGGTGCCACCTTGCCGTTGAAGGTGACGTTGTCCTCGATGTCCTCGCGGTACTCGACGGTGTAGCCGCTCTCCTCCTCGAAGGCCACGAGAGAGGGGAAGGTGCGCGACTCCTCGTCGTAGTCCAAGTAGAGCGTCCAGTTCGCCCAGACGATGGTCTTGTTGTCTCCGGACCCGCCCGAGGGCTGGGTCTGTCCGGAGGTGCCACCGCCGGTTCCGCACGCCGCCAGCGCTGCGGATGCCCCGGCGGCGCCCATGGCGCCGAGGAAACCACGCCGGGACATCGCCTGGCGCAGGAACTCGATCTTCGGATCGGGGTGCTTTGCGTTCACTGTGTCTCCCTGTGAATGGTGGATGCAGAAACCCTAGTCGTTGTTGCCGGTGAAAATGGTGCGATGCCACGGCTTGTGGCTCTCGCCGGTGATGTCGAACGAAACGTGCTTGATCTGGGTGTACTCCTCGAAGGAGTAACTGCTCATGTCCTTGCCGAAGCCGGACTTCTTGAAGCCGCCGTGGGGCATCTCGGACACGATCGGGATGTGGTCGTTGATCCACACGCAGCCGGCCTGGATCTCCCGGGTGGCCCGGTGGGCACGCACCACATCGGTGGTCCAGGCCGAGGCGGCCAGGCCGTACGGGGTGTCGTTCGCCAGGCGGATCGCCTCGTCGTCGTCATCGAACGGTAGGGCGACCAGCACCGGTCCGAAGATCTCCTCTTGCACGATCTCGGAGTCCTGCGCGGCGTCGGTGACCAGGGTCGGCCGGTAGAAGGCCCCGTCGCCCTCGGGTACGAACCCACCGCAGGCGACCTTCGCGCCGGCGCTGACCGCCCGCTCCACCATCGCCGCCACCTTCTGCTGCTGGGTGGTGCTGATCAGCGGACCGATGTCAGTGCTCTCGTCCCGGGTGTCGCCGAGCACCACGGCGTCCATGACGCTCGCTACACCGTCGACGAAGCGGTCGTACAAGGAACGATGGACGTAGGCGCGGGTTGCAGCTGTACAGTCCTGCCCGGTGTTGATCAGGCTTGCTGCCACGGCGCCCTGCACGGCGGCATCGAGATCGGCGTCCTCGAACACCACGAACGGTGCCTTCCCGCCGAGCTCGAGGTGGAGGCGCTTGAGCCCGGCCATCGCCACCTCGGCGATCCTGTGGCCCACACGGGTGGATCCTGTGAACGAAACCATGCGCACGTCGGGGTGGCCGATGAGCGCTTCGCCGGCGACGGGCCCGGTCCCGGTGATCACGTTGAAGACGCCGTCCGGCATGCCGGCGGCGGTGGCGTCCTCGGCCAGCATCAGACTGGTGATCGGAGTCATCTCGCTGGGCTTGAGCACGATGGTGTTGCCGGCGGCCACGGCGGGAAGCATCTTCCACATCGCCATCTGCAAGGGGTAGTTCCACGGAGCGATCGATCCCACCACTCCGATGGCCTCGCGGCGCACGGTGGAGGTATGGGTGCCGTCCCACTCCGCGGCGGCCGAACCTTGCAGGTGACGAGCGGCGCCGGCGAAGAACTCGGCGTTGTCGATGGACCCGGGGACGTCGAACTCGCGGGTCAGGCGGATCGGCTTGCCGGCCTGGGCGGATTCGGCCTGGGCGTACTCCTCAGCCCGGTCGGCCATACGCCGTGCCAGATCATGCAGCACTGTGCTGCGTTCGCCGGGCGTCGCTGTGGACCATCCGGGGAATGCAGCCTGTGCCGCCGCCACGGCTGCGTCGACATCGTCAGGGGTCGCCAGTCGCACCTCGTCGATGACCGTGCCCGTGGCAGGGTTCAGGATCTCCATCGGGTCGCCGCCGCCCTCGTGGGCCTGGCCGTCGATCCACTGCCCTTTGATCATGGGAAAGACTCCTGGGGTTCACTGACGCTTTTCGTGATAGTACCTGGCAATCTACCTTCGGAAAGCGTCGTTGGGAAGATTCGACGCAACCGAATCAGCGGATGTCGAGTCGATGGGTTTCGTAGGCTCCGTCCCCGGTGCGGGTCCGCAGGAGATCGCCGTTCGCACACGACCTTCTTGATGGCCCATGTCCTGCAGCAGGTCGGCGGAAGACGGTCCGTGGTGCCGGTCGGCGGATGCCGGGTTACGGTTGCCACGTGAGTGAGAAGGGCCGCGAGTTCAGCCGCCGCGATGTGGCGGGCTGGTTGGAGGGTCCGAAGGCGAGCCTGGAGGACCAGGGTTACGAGTTCGGTTACAAGGGTGAGCGGCTGGGCCTTCCCGAGTCCGGGCCCGGTTCCGTGGCCGGGTTCGGCAGGCGGTTCGTGGCGCTGGCCATCGATTGGCTCGCGTGTGTGTTGATCGCCAACCTCGTGAGTTCAGGACAGCCTGAGGCGTTCCTGCCGCTGGTCATTTTCTTCGTCGAGGTGGCCGTGCTCACCGCGCTCATGGGCTCAAGTTTTGGCCAGCGGATCCTGGGGATCAGGGTGGTGAGCCTTCGCACCGGTCGATTGGATCCGGCCCGCGCCGCCCTACGCACACTGCTGTTGTGCCTCGTTGTTCCGCCGTTGGTCTTCGACCGTGACCAGCGTGGGCTGCACGACAAAGCCGCGAATTCGGTCGCGGTGAGAATGGGCCACGCCCAGACGTGAACTCCGCGCCTAGCGCCGCGGCGGACGCATGGCCCGCGTCGACTTGGGAATGGGCCCCTTGGGCATCGGCAGTGGCTGGTTCGTCAGGGCCTCAAGCCGCCTGCGCACCTCTGTGACCTGTCCGGGGGACAGCGTCTTGGGCAGTTTCCGGATGGTCTTCACCAGGCTGCCGATGGGGACCTGACCCTCCTCGCGGCCCATCACGTACTCGTGGAAGTCCACATCCGGCACGAATCGTGATTCACGCTTCTGCTCGTTGCGCAGCGCATTCGTCACCCGGGAACCGACACCCTCCCCGACGAGGATCACGCCGGGCCGACCGATCACGCGGTGCACGATGTCCTGGTTCTTCGTGACGGCCACAGCAGGAGTGACGAACCAGCCCTTGCCCAATGAGTTGAGCACCGCGGCCGCCGCCCCCGGCTGTCCCTCGATCTGCGAGTAGGCGGCACGTTCAGCGCGCCGGCCCAGGATGAGCGCGGCGAGGAGCATGCCGGTGCTGACCCCGACCAGCATGAGCCACCAACTGCCGATGAGGTAGCAGATGACCGCGGCCACGGCGATCGGGAGCAGGAACCAGCCGAGCAGGATCAGGCCGATCCGGGGATCGGACTGTTTGGTCATCTGATAGGTCTGGCGGATCTGCGCCAGACGCCCGGGTGAACCGTCCTTACGAGCCATGGGTCAAGACTACGTGGTCGCCCGCGCAGCGATGGCTTGCCGGTACAGGCGGCCGGCACGGTAACTCGACCGCACCAGGGGACCGCTCATCACGCCCAGGAACCCGATCTCCTCGGCAGCGGCCGCGAGGTCGTCGAACTCCGCGGGCTCTACCCACCGTTCGACGGGGTGATGCCGCGCAGAGGGCCGCAGGTACTGCGTGATGGTCAACAGATCGCAGCCCGCGTCATGAAGATCGGCCATGGTGGCGAGTACCTCATCGATCTGCTCGCCCATCCCGAGGATGAGGTTGGACTTCGTGACCAGTCCTGCGGCACGGGCCTGGGTGAGCACATCGAGGGACCGCTCGTAGCGGAACGCGGGGCGGATGCGCTTCATCAGTCGTGGCACGGTCTCGACGTTGTGGGCCAAGACCTCGGGGGAGGCCTCGAAGACCTGAGCGAGGAGGTCGGGGACCCCGGAGAAGTCTGGAATCAGCACCTCCACCCCGCAATCCGGAACCCGGGTGTGGATCTCCCGGACGGTCTGCGCGTAGAGCCAGGCGCCCTGGTCCTCGAGGTCGTCTCTCGCCACGCCTGTCACTGTCGCGTACCGCAACCCCATCTCGGCGACCGTGTCCGCGACCTTCCCTGGCTCGCTGCGGTCCAACGGCTCGGGACGGCCGGTGTCGATCTGACAGAAGTCGCACCGCCTCGTGCACTGGTCTCCGCCGATCAGGAACGTGGCCTCACGGTCCTCCCAGCACTCGTAGATGTTCGGGCAGCCGGCCTCCTGACACACGGTGTGCAGGCCTCCCTCAGCCACAGTCCTGCGGAGTTCGTGATACTGCGGGCCCATGACGGCGCGGGTCTTGATCCATGCGGGTTTGCGCTCGATGGGGACCTCGGCGTTGCGCACCTCGAGTCGCAGGAGTCTGCGTCCGTCAGGGGAGGGCGTCGCCATGCTCCCCAGCGTACGCGGGAGGTTGCGTGGCGACCACACGGTAACGGTCCCAGAGCAGTGCGCCCACAGCGATCACAACCATGGCGACGATCACCCAGACATAGGCGGTGATCCAGGGACGTACCATCAATTCGCCGATCGCCCGCGTGATCGTCCAGTCCGCGGAATCGGCACCGGACAGTGTCCACGTGGATTGGATCAGCAGGGCCGTCGCGCCACAGAGCAGGGCGGTGAGCCCACTGGCCACAGCGATGAGTCGCAAGCGCGGGCGGCCCAGGTAGATGAGCGCGGCGGCGGATGCAGCGATTCCCAGCAATGCGGGAAGGAAGGCCGCCCGCACGAAGTTGAGCGGCGCCCGCATCCAGTCCGGTGGCAATGGGACGGGGACGTTGAGTCCGGGCAGGTCGAGCGCGTCCAGGGGGACCTGGACCGGTCCCACTGCGACGACCTCACCGGCGAGCATCTCGTCGAGGTCGATGTGGGCCTGTCCGGTGTCGAGATCTGCCGACAGGCCCGGTTGGCCCAGAGAGTCGCCGTCGAGCCAGGCGAGGAACGCGTTGTGGGCCTGAGTCGCCACGCCCAGCATGACCTTCTGCCCTGGCTGCGAGTTCACAGCGGTGTTGACCACCCCGGACACCGTCGGTTCGGCCCGGTCCAGCAGCGCGTCGGCAGGTGTGGACAGGAAGGGCACATTGTCGGCGACGAAGGTGCGCGCATCCTGCATGACCTGGGCCGTGGCCCGATCCGTGATCTCGCGATCCACGTCCTCGATCTGGAGCACCTGGACCATGGCGGATTCGAACCACTGCTCGTCCAGGACTCGCTCGTTGAGCCACCACGAGGCCGGTGCGATCAGCCAGCAGAAGACCCACACCGCCATCGCCGCGATGACGCCGAGAACCTTCACGATGCGCGATCCTGCGACTGCAGCATGCCTGCGAGATCCGTGATCCGCGCGGCCACCGCCTCGACACGGACCTGCTGACCGGTCTCGTTCTGGATGGAGGTCACTGTCGCGTCCGAGATTCCGCACGGCACGATGCGGTCGTAGGCCGAGAGGTCACAGTTCACGTTGAGTGCGAATCCATGCATGGTGACCCCGCGCGCCACCCGCACGCCGATGGCGGCGATCTTGCGGGCAGGAGGATCGGTCACCCACACCCCGCTGCGGCCCTCGACCCGTTCGCCGGTGACCCCGAAGTCGCGGCAGGCGATGATCAGCAGCTCTTCGAGGCGTCGGACGTAGCCGACGACGTCCAACGGCTGAGCCAGGCGCACGATGGGGTAGCCGACGAGTTGCCCGGGCCCGTGCCACGTGATCCGGCCGCCACGGTCGACATCGATCACCGGGCTGCCGTCGATCGGCCGGTCCTCCGGTTGGGTGCGCCTTCCGGCGGTGTAGACGCCTTCGTGTTCGAGCAGGAGCAGAGTGTCGGCCATGTGCCCGGCGACCACCGCGTCATGGATCTCACGCTGGAGTTCCCAGGCTTCGAGGAAGGGGACCTGCCCAAGATCACGGACTTGGATGGGGGACAGCGTGGACACCGACACGCCACAAGAGTAGGCCGCGGCTCGCCGATCGTGCCCGGGGTCGCCGCGGTGTCTGCGGCCGAGACATACGCCGGCCGCTATTGCGACGTTGTTGTCGTTGCTTCTCGCCGTTTGCGACGTTGTTGTCGTTTGAGGGCCGCAAGAAGGGCAACAACGTCGCAAACGGGCACTTTCGACGGCAACAACGTCGCAAACGGTGAAGCGCCCAGGCATTTCCCTCAAGGGTGGGCCGATCCCTCGCGCTTTCCGTCCTCACGGCGACTCCCGCCCACTCCGGTTAGAGCTTCGCGGGCGTCGGGGGACTAACACCCCGACCCGCCACGATTGTGGACAACTCCCACACCCCGGACCGGGTTTGCGGCAGGCTATGACCATGGTGGGGAGGACATCGTTCGATGCGCAGTTGCGACGGTTGCTGCAGCCGCTGATGTCAGTCCGGCACGCTCACCTGCGCCCGCTGGAGGCAGTGACATCAGGGGCGAGCGGACTGAGTCTGCATTACGGCGAACCGGAGGCGTGCATGGCGGGCTGTGAGGGTCTCGCCGGAGCGATGCGGGCACTGCACGCGGCGGGTCTGTGGGTCGGTGACCTGTCGTCGAGTCTGGCTCGGTACGGCTCGGGTCGGCTGATCCTCAGTGGTGTGGGGTCCGCCTGGGAGTTGCGTGACCCCTTCCGCGAACACCCCAGTGCGACCATCGCGGATCTGCGTGTGGCGTGGCGCCAGCGCAGCGATCGTGACCAGCTCGGCCGGCTGGCCGCTGACATGGTCAACTGCGCCTAGGCCGCGCGTGCGGTCGCGATCATCGCGCGGATATCGGGTTGTAGCCACGTGAACCCGTGCGACCGCAGCACCGCAGGATCGATGCGCTGACTGGCCAATGTGTCTTCGGCGAACTCACCGAGCACGGCCTTCAGGGCAAAGCCTGGAACGGGCAGGATCGTGGGCCTGCCCAGAACCTCGCCCATGACGCGGGTCACCTCGGCGTTGGTCACCGGGTGCGGACCCACCAGATTCACCGGACCCCCGACGTCGTTGTTGATCAGCCAGGTCAGGGCGCGCACTTCATCGGTCAGCGAGATCGTCGACCAGTACTGCTTGCCCGATCCCAGTTTGCCGCCGAGGCCAGCGCGGAAGATCGGGAACAGGCGTTGCCAGGCGCCGCCGTCGGACGACACGACCAAACCGGTGCGTGCGAAGGTGACGCGGACCCCCGCATCCACGGCCGGGGCAGCGGCCGCTTCCCAGTCCCGCACGACCCCCGCCAGAAAGCCGTCACCCTGAGGTCCGGTCTCGTCGGTGAGGCGATCGCCGGTGTCGCCGTAGTACCCGATGGCGGACCCGCTCACGAGTACCCGCGGTCCATCGTCGGCGGCAGCCATCGCCCGCGCGATCGTCTGGGTGCCGTCCACGCGGCTACTGCGGATCACCTCCTTGTAGGAGTCGGTCCATCGCTTGTCACCGACGCCAGCACCGGCCAGGTGCACGATCGCGTCAAGACCGGACAGACGACCGGGGTCGAGGTCCGTGCCCGGCCGCCAGGAGATCTCCGAGGCCGATCGCGGCTCTCGCCGGACGAAGGCCACCGTCTCGTGGCCCTGTTGCTGCAGATGTGTCGTCAGCGCCGAGCCGATGAGTCCGGATGCTCCTGTGATGCCGATTCGCATGTTTCCAGTCTGGTGTACGCCGTGTGTGTCGCAACCTGGCTAGGCTCGACAACCGTGTGGACGCTTCTGGCTGCAGTGCTGCCGCTCGGACTCGCGGCTGCCGTGACACCGACGCTGTTCGCGTTGCAGGTCCTCGTGGTCTCCGGCCCGCAGTGGCAGAAGCGCTCGTTGGGCGTGATCGCGGGCACGGCCATTGTGTTCGTGATCATCTTCGCCCTCGTCCTGGGTGGCCTGAGCCAGTTGCCGGATGCGGGGACCGGCGAGAAGCCGAAATGGGCCTATGCGAGTGAACTCGTCGCGGGTCTGGTGTTGCTGGCCGTGAGTGTGTGGCTGCTGATGCCCCACCCGGAGGCTGACGCCAAACTCGAGCGGAAGGTCAGCTCATACGCCAACCACGCGTCGGTGTGGGTCTTCGCGGGTCTGGCCGCCTATATGACCGTGACGGACTTCTCCACGATCGTGATCCTGATCCCCGCACTGCACGATGTCACCAACTCGGCGATCGCCGTCGTCGAGAAGGCGGTCGTGGTGGCCTTCCTGATGTTCTGCGTGCTGCTTCCCGTGATCGCTCCACCGTTGGCGGTGCGGCTCGCGGGGGACCGGGGGGTCCGCTTCATGAAGCGCATCTACACCGTTGTGATGGGCCACCAACTGCAGGTGATGGGTGCCGTCTCCGCCTTCGTCGCCGTGGTGCTGATCTGGCGGGGCTTCACCTCGCTGTGACGAGGCCTCAGAGGTCGGCCTCGAACTCGCCGGCTTCCAAGCGGGTCTTCATCAATGACAGGAACCGGGCCGCGTCGGCGCCGTCCACCAAACGGTGGTCGTAGGTCAGCGCCAGGTACACCATCGATCGGATCGCGATGGAGTCGTTGCCGGTGTCATCGGTGACCACGACTGGGCGTTTGACCACCGCGCCGGTGCCGAGGATGCCGACCTGTGGCTGATTGATGATGGGTGTGTCGAACAGGGCTCCGCGGCTTCCGGTGTTGGTGAGCGTGAACGTCCCGCCCGACAACTCGTCCGGGCTGACCTTGTTCGTGCGGGTCCGCTCCGCGAGATCGGCGATCTTGCGCGCAAGTCCTGCGATGTTGAGGTCACCGGCATGACGGATCACGGGGACCAGCAGCCCACGCTCGGTATCGACAGCGACCCCAAGGTGCTCGCCGTCGTGGTAGGTGACGGTGCCGGCCTCCATGTCCATGCTGGCGTTGACGTTCGGGAACTGCTTGAGCGCCTCACACGTCGCCTTGGCGAAGAACGGCATGAAGGACAACTTCACGCCTTCCCGGGCGTAGAAGTCGTTCTTCACCCGGTCTCGCAGTTGAGCGATGCGGGTCACGTCGACCTCGACGACGGTCGTCAATTGCGCGGACGTCGCCAGGGAGTCCACCATGCGGGTCGCGATGACCTTGCGCAGGCGACTCATGGGTTCCGTGCTCCCCCTGAGGTGGGCGAGATCGGCGCGGGCCGCAGGCGCTGGCGGCGCGGGAGCCGCAGGTGCCGGAGCCGCTGCCGGAGCGGGAGCCGCCTGCGTCGCGGCGGCTGCGGCCAGTACATCCTGCTTGCGGATCCGGCCGCCCACACCGGTGCCGGTGACGGTGGACAGGTCCACACCTTTTTCGTTGGCCAGCTTGCGCACGATCGGAGTGACGTACACGGCGTCGCCGGCGGGGGCTGCCGAGGGGGCGCTCGGGGCCGGGGCAGGGGGTGCTGGTGCCGCCGCGGGTGCGGCGGGTGCAGCGGGTGCAGGCGCGGGAGCCACAGCGGGTGCCGGGCTGGGAGCCGCGGCGGGTGCGGGGGTGGCGCCCGGGGAGCCGATGACCGCGAGTACGGCGCCCACGTCGACGGTTTCGTCCTCGTTCACCCTGATCTCGGTGAGCACGCCGGCAGCCGGCGAGGGGATCTCGGTGTCGACCTTGTCGGTGCTGACCTCGAGCAGCGGCTCGTCGGCGGACACCGTGTCGCCGACCTGCTTGAGCCAGCGCGTGACCGTGCCCTCGGTGACGCTCTCACCGAGTTGGGGCATCGTGACCGATGTCGCCATGTTGTCTCCTTGCGATCAGGCGTGCGCGTGAAGGGGTTTGCCGGCCAGGGCGAGGTGCGCTTCGCCCATGGCCTCGTTCTGTGTGGGGTGGGCGTGCACAAGTGCAGCCACATCCTCCGGGTAGGCCTCCCAGTTGTAGATCAACTGACCCTCGCCGATGAGCTCGCCGACGCGACTGCCGACCATGTGGACACCCACCACCGGACCGTCCTTCTGGCGCACGAGTTTGATGAAGCCCTGGGTCGCCAGGATCTGGCTCTTGCCGTTGCCGCCGAGGTTGTACTCGTAGGTCTCGATGTCGCCGAACTTGGCCTCGGCTTCGGCGGCGGTGTAGCCCACCGACGCCACCTCCGGCTCGCAGTACGTCACACGCGGGATGCCTGCCTCGTCGATCGGTGCCGGGTTCAGCCCGGCGAGGTGCTCCGCGAGGTAGATGCCCTGGGCGAATCCGCGGTGGGCCAGTTGGAGGCCGGGCACGATGTCGCCCACGGCGTAGACGCCGGCCACGTTGGTCTGCAGATACTGGTCCACGGGTACGAAGCCGCGGTCCAGCGCAACGCCGTTCTCCTCGTAACCGACCCCGGAGGTGCGCGGCCCTCGTCCAACGGCTACCAACAGGATGTCGGCGGTCAAACTTGTGCCGTTGTCAAGGGTCACGGTGACTGAGGCGTCGTCCTGCGTGGCGCCGGTGAACTTGACGCCGGTGTGGAAGGCGATCTTGCGCTTGCGGAACGCGCGCTCCAGTGCCTTCGAGCAGGACTCGTCCTCGGCAGGCACCAGGCGGGGGAGAGCCTCGACGATGGTGACCTCGGTGCCGAACGACGTCCAGACACTCGCGAACTCGACGCCGATCACACCGCCACCGAGGACTATGGCCGTCTTCGGCACGAAGTCCATCTGCAGTGCCTGGTCGCTGGTGATGATCCGGCCGCCGATGTCGAGTCCGGGCAGGGAGCGCGCATACGACCCGGTGGCCAGGACAACTGCGCGACCGCGGTAGACCTGCCCTCCGGCCTCGACAGCGTCGGTGCCGACGAGTTTGCCGGTGCCCGTGACGTAGGTGATGTCGCGGCTCTTCACCAAACCCTGCAAGCCCTTGTACAGGCGGTTGATGACGCCGTCCTTGTACTTGTTGACGGCCGGCATGTCGATGCCCTGCAGGG
>CALFYG010000340.1 GCA_937952095.1 uncultured Micrococcales bacterium
GAATGGATACGTAGCACCACGGGGGGACGTGCTTGCGGTGGTGCTCGCACTCGATGGCGAGCATGTCCGACTCGATCATTCCGTACATGTCCCTGATCCGGGAGCGGTCGACAGCGAGGAGGCGTTCGGCCTTGTCGTTGAACTCATCGCGGCTGATCGAGCGACCGGTGTACTGCTTCCATCCGCCGAGCATGATGATCATCAACTCCGGGTCCAGGGCCAGCGGAATATCCTCCAGTTCGAGGAACCGCATGAACCGAGCCACGATGAACGGCGGACCGATGATGTGGCGCGTCATCGCGCCCTCCCAGCGACGCAGATATGCCAGGGCGTCCTGCGGGTGGAAGGAATATTCGTGCACGAGGTAGCGGTGATCGTCCAGCATTGCGGTGAGCAGGTTGAACACCTTGACCATGCCCATCTCGGGAACCTCCGCCGTCGACGGGCACAGGAACAACCCCGCTCCGTTGGAGATGCCGAAGAAGTCGCGGTAACCGCCGAGGATTCCGATTGAGGCGCGGGTCGTCGTCAATGCGTCGCGGCGGGCGACCGACGGCACTCCACTGGTCCCGGTCGAGCGAATCTCGGTCTCGATATCTGCGAGGCCGGCGGTCAGCAGGACATGCGCCCCAGTCTGTTTGAACATGCCGACCGGCAACAGCGGAATCCTGTGTAGGTCGTGGTAGCCGTCGATATGAGCGGGCGACACCCCCTCGCACTGTGCGCGATAGAACGGGTTCTTCTCGTAGTGGTACCCGAAGGCCTCGCGCAACGCATCGGTGAGCGACTGGCGCCATTGCGCGCGGGGCACCCGCAGTGCCTCGCCCGGCATGCCCACCATCTCAGCAATGTTCAAACGTGTTCACGTCCCCTCTTCGGTTGCAGGCAATTCCAGCGATGGCGCCGCGCGGGAGTAGTCGCAGGGGCCGAAAAGGTCCGCGCCCCGGGAAGTTCCCGTGTGCGATCGACTCTTCACTTGTCCTGGCAGCAGGGGGGGACCTTGCCGCGGAGCCGGCAGACCAGCATGTAAGGGCCGCGGCTGAGGCATATTCCGAATACCGCGCGCATCAACGCGGCGAATAGGGCGAAGCCGGTAGCGATCAGACCGACGAGGGGCGCCCCAAGGACGAAGCCGGCGACGCCGACGGCGCAGAAGGTGAAGCCCATGAGTTGCGCGAACCGGATCTGCTCCACCGCCTCGAGCTTGGTCGCGGGACCGCGTCGAGGCGCGATGAGACGGCGGAACATCACTCCGTAGGGATGCCTTGCCGGACCCCATACTGCACCAACGACGAAGACCAGCGCTTGAACCGAAAGCAGAACGGCGGCCGCGCGCACACTGAAGCCGGCCAGGATCAAGACCACGGCCAGCACGGTCGCGGTGACCGTGGCCACAAAGCGGGTCGCCCGCACATCCACCCGCCCGGGCGTTGCCGTAACGGCGGCATTGACCGACATGGAAATCCCCTCGTTCGTTCGGGCGGCATCCGGCCGCCCAATCCACACTCATGCAGAGAAATAGTCGGATCGCTCCGCGGTGCGGTTCCCGGAGGGAGCTGAGATCCCTCCGGGCGCGCAGCACTGGGTAGCGAGCGTTCGTTGGGTTGAGCGGCCAACGGCAGCAGACTTGCGGTGAGCATCGCCCGAGGGGATTCAACCCGCCGCCAGGGTTTGCGAGGACCGTCTCTGCTGACGCCATCCTCCGGTTTGACGCAACCCTCGCGCTGGAGTAGAACATGAGTCATGTTCGCATTTTGCGATGATCGACTCCTGCCGGTCGCGCCGTGAGCACCCGCCCGGACCCGAACCGCATCGGCGGGCTGGAGTGGACGCGGCGGACGAACGGACTGCTCAGCCGCCGTGAGCGCCTCCAACTGTTGGGATCAGTGGCGACAACTCAGCGGGACTACTTCCTGCATCGACTCCGGCGGGACCGGCCCTCGGCCACTCCCCGGCCGGGCGAGCGAGAAATCCGTCCCCCCGACAGCCGCTTCGCGCGCGAGGTCGAGACCGCGGCCGCCGAACAGAATCCGGTGATCCTCACCCACAGCTATCGGTCGTGGATCTTCGGGCGCGCATTGGCCGATGTCGACGGCACCGATGT
This sequence comes from uncultured Micrococcales bacterium, assembly GCA_937952095.1. GTDB lineage: Bacteria > Actinomycetota > Actinomycetes > S36-B12 > UBA10799 > JADKAV01. Next base: position 2,105 of record CALFYG010000340.1, read on the forward strand.
CGACGAGGAGTTGCTGTTCGCCGGCGCGCTGCTCCACGATCACGGCATCGAGCCGGTGGTGCCCGGAGAGGACTTCACGCTGCGCAGCGCCCAGCGCGCCACCGAATGCGCCCGGGCCGCCGAACTCGATGACGAGCGGACAACCACCCTGGCCGACGCCATCACCGTGCACACCACACCCGGCATCACCGTCGAACGCGACGGCGCACTGGGCTATTACATCCAGAACGGCGCCCTGGTCGACATCGCAGGCAACCGGATATGGGATCTCTCCGCGCGCCTGATCGACGACACACTTGCCCGATATGACCGCCAGGGCTTCACCCGCGGACTGGGCGGCCATTTCACCAAGGAAGCCAAAGCCGTTCGGGGCGGCCGGTTCTCGATGCTGCGCCGCTGTGGCTTCGTCCCCCTCATGCACATGGCGCCCTTCGACAGGAAGTCCAAGTGAATGCCCCGCACAAACGCTGGCGGTCCTGCGGGCCATTAGCGCCTCGCTACACGACTGAGCGCGCCCGACCAACGACATGACATCATTCCGCTCCATGACCTCGCCGAGTCCGGCACACCTGCGCCGCTCACCCAGCCAGCAGCGCAGTCGCGATCGCGTCGAACGCATCCTCGATGCGGCGGCGGCGATCGTCGACGAGGAGGGCCTGGACGCCCTCAAGGTCGTCGACATCGCCAAGCGGGCCGCCGTCCCCCTTGGCACGCTGTACCAGTTCTTCGCCCGCAAGGACGACATCGTCTACGCCCTGGCCGAACGGTTCGCGCAGCGATTCGCCGACGTCCTCGAGGCCTCCTTGGCCGGACTCGACGCCGACTGCGAATGGCACGAGTTGCTGGACCTGCTCCTCGATGCCTACACCGCGTACTACCGCAGCGAACCGGCGCTGCGGGAATTGTGGGTCGGGGCGCGGCTCGACCCGGAGTTCATCCGCGCCGACCACCAGCACAACAACAGCCGATTCGCGAACACCGTCGCCGATGCGATGGCAGAGAAGGCGAAGGTCCCACGGGACGAGTTGTCGACGATGATCTACGTCTGCTGGGAGGCGAGCCAGGCGCTGCTGGAGACCGCTTTTCGCAGCGACCCCGACGGTGACCCGGCGATCATCGAGCAGACCAAGGTCATGGCAGCGCGCTACCTCGCACCGGCGTTCGCGCAGGAAGGACGGGCAGCGACATGACAATGTCAACGATCGACGTATCCGCAGCACAGCAACGTGACGTCGATGAGTTGTCGACAGTGCTCAGCCGCGCCTTTCACGACGATCCGGTCTGGAACTGGATGCTGCCGGATCCCCGTGGGCGAACACGGCTGTTCGCCACGCTGGTTCGCCATCACCACTTCGCGGGCGGCGGCATACACATCGCCCGCCGTGGCGCGGCGATCGGCGCCGCCGCCCTGTGGGATCCACCGGATCGCTGGCAGCACACACCGATCGAGCAAGTGCGGGCCGCGCCGAGTCTGTTGCGTGCGCTGGGCGTGCGACTGCCGAGGGCCCTGCGACTCGATTCGATCGCGCAGGCAGCCCACCCCGAAGAGCCGCACTGGTACCTCGCGGTTATCGGCAGCGACCCCACGGTACGTGGCGGCGGCTTCGGCCAAGCGCTGATGAGCGCGGGGCTCAGCCGGTGCGACGCCGAACACGCGCCCGCGTACCTGGAGTCGAGCAAGCCCGACAACGTGCCCTACTACGAACGATTCGGGTTCGAAGTCACCGGCGAGATCGTGGTGCCGGACGGACCGACATTGATACCGATGTGGCGCCGGCCACGGTAAACGCGCCGGCCGAGCGCGCCCGAAGGGATTCGAACCCCTAACCTTCTGATCCGTAGTCAGATGCTCTATCCGTTGAGCTACGGGCGCTTCTCGACCAGTGTATCGGGTGGTCTCGCGCCGCCGTCGCGCGAACCCTGAACCGACTACTGCTTGGTCATCACCATCTCGAAGGCGCCGTGGTTGCCCTCACCCTTTGCCCAGCTGACCACGAAGGTCAGTGAACCGTCGTCGAACTCGCCCTGCCAGAACGTGGCCTTCTCGGTGAGAACGACGCCGTCATCAGCGGCGAGCGTGCCAGTGACGGGCTCCTTCTTCTGCGAACCGTCGATGTCGGTGTACTCGGTGTAGCCCCAGAGCATCGAACCGTCCTGCTTCTCGATCACCAACGTCTCCGGCCCACCGCCGGTCCCACCGCCGGGGTCCGCGTACTCCGCCGTCCCGGTCCAGATCCCCTGCAGGTCCGGCGGGGTCGAATCCGCGGCCTTCTCCGCTGACGAACACCCTGCCAGGCCAGCCACCAGCACGGCCGCTACCGCGATGGATCGCATCATCTTTCCTCCCTCATCCAATTAGGAATCGGCAGATCACCCCGGTCGACTTGAGAGGACATAAGGGTCCGACGTCATCCGTTTCGGCGGTTGTGACGCATGACCACACCTGGGAACGGCGCGACCCATATCCTGGCCCGCATGCGCACAGTCCTCGTCGCGGCCGCCGCCGCGGCTGCCGTCACCCTCACAGTCCCCGCCCAGGCCGTCGCCCCCGCTGGCGCGGCCGGCAAGGGTGTCCCGCAGGCGACCTGCTTCTGGTTCGGGCCCATGAGCATCAAGAACAAGGCGACCAACCTCGCCTACCCCGACGAGGGCGCCCTGTACTGGGGAGCACGGTTCCGCATCCCGGCCGGCTCCACCCTGCGCCTCGAAGGCGACTTCCCCCACGCCCGCTACATGTCGGTGAACGCCTACGGCCGCGTCGCCGGCGTCGACCACGCCGCGGTGGACGCACTCGACGACACCGCGATCCGGCCCGATCCCGGAAGCATCAATCCGTACCTTCCCGGGGCGGACCGCTACGCCGCGAACAGGGCCTACACCCTGACCATGACCGACGGTGTGGCCTCCCAGGAGCCCAACGTCATCGACGCGCCGCCCACCAACGAGGCGGCACAGGAACTCATCTACCGCGTCTACCTGCCGGATCGTGCCGCCGACCAGGCGCCCGCGTCGTTGCCCGAGCCCGTCCTGACGCTGGGCGACGGGCAGGTCCTGCGCGGTGACGCGCTGTGTGCCGCCATCAACGACCCCAAGCGCTACTTCTCGTTCCAGACGATGCCCGGCCCGCTCTACACGGGCTTGGTCAACCTCCCGGGCGCTGACCCCGCCAAGAACCCGTCCTACTCCCCCGTCCGCTGGGAGAAGTTCTTCAACCAACCGCTGGCGTTGTCGGTGTACCGGATCGGCACTCCCACAGGCAAGGACCGGCGCAAGGACCTCGCACTCGGTGAGATCGGCGGCTTCTACGACAACCGCAGCGTGAAGTACGCGGTGGGCCCGATCAATGCCGCGTTCGGAAAGGTCCTGGTGTTGCGCGGCAAGCTGCCGACGACGCCGGCGACCGGGCCGAAGGTACGCACAATGGGCTCGGGTCAGATGCGCTACTGGTCGATCTGCCAGAACGGGTCGCCGGTCGCGACCAACGGTGTCGACTGTGTGTCGGATGCCGATCTCAAGCCCGTCCTGCAGAAGGACCGTCGCTACACCATCGTGGTGAGCCGCAAGGTCGACCGGCCCAAGAACGCCAAAGCGAAGTGTGATGTGGCCTGGCTGAACTGGGGGGACAAGAAGGACTCGCTGGGCCGGCGGACGGGCACCTTGCTGCTTCGCAACCTCGGGACCGACCCGGGCTTCCGCCGCTCCTTGCAGAACGTGGGGCTCGATGACGTCGATGTGACCAGCCGCACCAACAAGCCTCAGCAGAAGGTCATGGGCGCGTACCAGCCGACCGGCAAGTACACCTCGACCAAGGCCTTCGAGAAGAGCGGCTGCTGAACCCTCCGCCCACCCATGAGAGCGGTGGGCGCGCCGGAGCGCGCCCAGTGCACGAGAGGGCACCTCGAAGGAGGAAGATGATCCAGGGTTGACGACTCGACGAGGGAGAACCCTGTGACCTCTGAGACGACCACCTCCGCCTTGACCGGCCGCAAGCGCTGGGTCGCCCTACTCTTCCTCGCCCTCGGCGTCGCGATGATCATCCTCGACGCCACCGTGGTGAACGTCGCGATCCCGACCATGGTCGAGGATCTCGGGCTGAGCACGACCGACGCCGAGTGGGTCAATGCCATCTACGCTTTGTTGTTCGCGTCCCTGCTGCTGTTGTCCGGCCGTCTGTCCGACATCATCGGTCGGCGGCTCATGTTTGTCGGTGGTGTGGCTCTGTTCGCCGTGGCCAGCGTGATGGTGGCGATGTCGGACCAGGCGTACGAACTCATCGGCGCGCGTGCGTTCCAGGGCGTTGCTGCCGCCATGATCCTGCCCGCCTCGCTGTCGGTGCTGAACGCCGTGTACCGGGGGAAGGACCGTGCGATCGCCTTCGCCGTCTGGGGCGCGACAATCGGCGGGATGGCCGCCCTCGGCCCGCTCGTGGGTGGCTGGTTGACCACCTACGCCTCGTGGCACTGGGCCTTCCTCATCAACGTCCCGATCGCGATCGCTGTCGTGATCGGAGTCCTGTTGCTGGTCCCGGAGACCAAGGACACCGTGGACAAGCGCGGGATCGATCCGAGTGGCACGCTGCTGGGCACGCTCGGACTCGCCGCTCTGGTGTTCGGTCTCATCGAGGGTCAGAACTACGGCTGGATCTCTCCCAAGAAGCCCTTCACGATCGGTGGCTGGACCTGGCCCCTGGACAACATCTCCGCGCCCGGAGTGGCCCTGATCCTGGCCGTGGTCCTTCTCGCGGCGTTCGTGTGGGTCGAGGCGCGACGCAAGGCCGCGGGCAAGGTGGTCATGGTCGACCTCGGCCTGTTCAACATCCGCACGTTCGGAGTGGGGAACGCGGTGGCCGCCATCGTGAGTCTCGGGGAGTTCGGACTGCTGTTCATCCTTCCCCTGTTCCTGCAGTCGGTCGTCGGCTACGACGCCCTGGAGACCGGCGTCATCCTGCTCGCGCTGGCACTCGGCTCGTTCATCGCCAGCGGGGTCGGTGCCGGACTGGCGCGCAAGATCGGCCCGGTGCCCGTCCTGCGACTCGGCATGGCCCTCGAGGTCATCGGCGTCCTCGCAATCGCGCTGGTCCTCAACCCGACGGTCAGTGGCTGGGCCATGGCCCCGGGGCTGTTCATCTACGGGCTGGGCGTCGGCTTCGCGACCGCGCAGTTGACCGGGGTGATCCTCGCGGAGGTCCCGGTGGCCGAGTCCGGCATGGCGTCGGCGGTGCAGTCCACATCACGGCAGGTGGGTGCCGCGATCGGCACCGCACTGCTCGGCGCGGTCCTCGTGACCGGCCTCGGAAGTATCACCGGCGATCTCACCGAGCGCGGAGTCCCGCAGGCGGCGGCAGAGCAGGTCACGGAGGTCGTCCAGACGACCGCGGGCACCGCTGTGGCGAAGCTTCCCGAGCAGCCCAACGGGGACGTCCTGTTCGCGGGCGCCGGTGAGGGTTTCGCGAACGCCGCCCGCGACGTCGGGTTCGTGGCGGCGTTCCTCATCGCACTCGGACTCGGCGCCGCGTTCTTCCTGCCCCGCGACGCTGCCCGCACTGAGGCTGCGGGCTACGCAGAATAGGACCGGCTCAGCGATTGCGATAGGTCAGCGCCCGCGCGTCGCCACGCTCCTTGCCCCACTTGGCCGCGACCTGCACCTTGTAAACGCCCTTCTGCGGGGTGCCCACCACGATGGCGTGGGACGTGCCGGCCTGCAGCCAGCCCTTCCACGCGCGGCCCGGCGTCTTCAGCCGATACACGAAGCGCATGCCCGGCTGAACCGCGGCGGGATCCTCCCAGCGGACTTTGAACGCACGCTTGGTGAACTTCTCCCTGGTGAGGTTCCGCACCTTCCCGGGCGCTGTGCCGGTGGGGTTCTTCTTGCTCGCGAAGGACATCAGATCCATTCGCGGCCGGCCGTTCTTGTCCAGCCCTGTGCCGCCGTACAGGCAGGTTCCGCCTATGACCGCGGTGCCGTCGCCGTAGGCCTGCGTCAGGCAACTCTGGTAGGCCAACTGCGCCCAGTAGTTGGGGTGCAGCGACTCCTGCGTCTTGAACGGCCAGATCACGATGTCGCTGTGGACGACCTGTCCGAGCGCCCGGATCGACTGCACCCACTCGGTGCTGTCGACAGCACCCTTGCGCCGCCAGTTCCACACCGGCGCGAACGGCTGATCCAACGGGTAGACGTTCTTCTCACACAGCCGGTGTCCCTTCAGAGCCTCCTTCAGTTCCAGGAACTGGATGTTCTGCGTGGGGTGGCTGACGCGCTGGGTGTCCACCGCTTCCCGCACGGTCCGGTCGATGTTCGTCAATGCCACGTCGTTGGCCCAGTCCAGGTCGACGTTGTACATCGGGCATCCGCCGTCGCCCCAGCGCTGGTTGTAGGTCTCGCCGTACCGGATCGTGCTCGACGTGGCGACCGGTGAGGGGTAGTCCTGGACCATGAGCGTCCAGTTCGGCGCTCCCTTGTCACCCACGGCCGAGATCAGTCGGTCGATGGCGGCAGCGATCTTGTCGCGCTGCTTGGAGATGTTCGGCTCATCGACCTTGCTGGTGACTTCCTTCTTCTTGGAGCACGGCCCACCCTTGATGAAGCCCTCCACACACGTGCCGACGATCGTTCCGAAGTCGAAGTCATTGCCCCCGATCGACAACACGATGAACCCGATCCGTCCCGGGTTGGCCGCGGCCAGGTTCTTCAGCAGTTGCGCCTGGCCCACACCCACCGCGCCACTGCGCACCTTCTGTTGGGCGAAGTCGATCCCCGGCTTCCAGGTGTTGGACTTGGGGCTGTAGTCGCTGAGAGCGGTGGCTCCCGAACACGCGAGGTTGACCGATGTCGTGCCGGACGGCGTGAAGTTCACCTCGGCCTGGCGCGCGCGGTGGCAGCCCTTGATCGCCTCGTCGGTGCCCACGTCGTTGTAGGCGTTGAACCCCAGCGCATCGGTCACCCCGTAGTCGCCGTTCTTGATGACGTTGCCCGCCCAGCGGCCCGCCTCGCCGGAGATGTAGGAGTCCCCGAGGCTCACGACGATGGGCCCGTCGCCCGGCACCTTCGCCTTGGCGCCGGTCGCCGCCAGGTCCACGACGCCGCGCTTGCCCTCCGACGTCAGATACCCCGCGCTGTTGATCGTGCTGCCGTCCGCCGACGCGGGCGCGACAGCCACCGTGACGGACGCCGCCATGGCGATCGCCGCCGCGGCCGGTACTGAGCGATGCATAGAAATCCCCTCCCACAGATATGCCTCTGATCAAGACATCGGGAGGTTGCGGGCCACGCCTTAGGTCGTCGTGCATGGTGATCGTGGACAGCTCGGGCAACACGCCGCGGTTTCGCGCCTCATCACGGCGTGTCGGAATCTCGCTGTGCGAAGTCGGACACGGACCGCCCGGTTCACGTGCTCAACGCCGGTCGTGACCGACCATGGAGAGGTGTTGGACGACCTGAAACGCCGCGTGCGAACCGCCGATCTGCCCGACCCCGTGTTCGCCGTGCTGGGAGCGCTCGATCTCGCGGTCCGCACCCCCACCGCCGCCGGCAGGTACTACGCCCAACTCGTGGAACACGGCCACACCCGCCTGGTGGAGGTCGGCACCGAACGGGCGGTCCGCAAGCGGGTGGGCCGTGTGGAGCAGGTCGTGACCCCCACGGCACGGCGCTGGGCGGTCCGGCATTCACAGCGTCAACGGCGGTTGCGCAAGGAATTCTGAAATCGCTGCAAAGTCGTTGCATCCAGCAAGGCCACTTCAGGCGAACTTCCTTGTGTAACCAGCGCGGCACCGGGTCGCCGCTGATGACGAAGGGATCCACTCATGGGACTACGACGCCGCATCGCCACCACCTTTGCCGCCTCCGCCGCAGCAGCCGGCATGGCCGTCGGACTGGCCGCGCCCGCCACTGCGCTCTCCGACGATGAGACCGGGCAGTTCCTCGGCAAGCTCACCGCCACCTACAACGACCCCACCGTCTCCAGCGACGGCAACCCCTACGACTTCGACATCGTGACCAAGGCGGCCTTGGTCACCGGCGCCGACAAGACGCTCGCCAGCCTCGGATCGTTCACCCTGTTCGCGCCCAACGACCGCGCCTTCGAGGTGACTGCGAACAACCTCGGCCTCCTGGGCAAGAACTACCGGTACTCCGCCAAGGTCGACGAGACACGCGTCTTCAACGCGATCGCCAACAGCGGCGTGGACGTCACCGAGATCCTGCTCTACCACGTGATCCCGAACGCCAAGGTGACCGGAAAGCAGGTGCTCTCCGGCCCCTTCACCCAGCGCATCGACATGGCCAACCAGGAGAAGCTGCGGGTGACGGTGTTGTCGCGCAGCGCGCGCTTCCCGGTGATCGTGCTCGGTGACAAGGACGGCCGCGTCTTCAACGACCTGGTCGTGCGGCCCGACGTGATCTCCACGGAGAACACCGTGGTCCACAGCGTCAGCGACGTGCTGCTGCCCGACCTCGACAACTGACCCCAACTGCGAAGGGCGGTGGGCTTCGGCTCACCGCCCTTCGTCATATCCGGGAACCGTAGGGTTCACAGGTGACCTCCGCGCCTGCCCCGATCAACCCAGCCGACTACCCGTTCCTGTCCGGGTGCTTCGCTCCCATCGCCGACGAGTGCGATGGACGTGCGCTGGACGTGGTGCACGGGGAGATCCCGCCGGAACTCAACGGCATCTACATGCGCAACGGCGGCAACCCTCGCTTCACACCCCTGGGAGGTTTCGTCTACCCCTTCGAGGGGGACGCCATGGTGCACGCGGTCGAACTCACCAACGGCACTGCGTCCTATCGCAACCGCTTCCTGCGCACACCCGCACTGGAACTGGAGGAGAAGGCGGGCCACGCGATCTGGGCGAGTCTGATGAGCGGGTACCAACCGGACCCCGAGGTCGTGGGCCCCGACCTCGCCTACCGCCCGAAGGACCTGCCGAGCATCAACATCGTCCGCCACCACGGCCGGATCATCGCACTGGCCGAACAGTCGCGCAGCTACTGCATCACCGAGGATCTGCGCACCCTCGACGCAGAGACCCTCGGTGGCGCGTTCCCGATGGGCTTCTGTGCGCACCCGAAGGTGGATGCGGCTACCGGGGAGATGGTGGTCTTCCAGTACGCCTTGTGGGCGCCCTACCTGCAGTGGGCGGTGGTGGACGCCGCGGGCACCGTGATCTCCGGCCCGCACCCCGTCGAGGGAGTGGACGCCGCGCACATGGTGCACGACTTCGTGATCACCGCGACGAAGGTCGTGCTGGTGATCAGCCCGGCGATCTTCGAACTCGAACGCCTGCTGCGTGGGGAAGGCTCGCCGCTGGACTGGCGACCGGAACTCGGCACCAGGATCGCCGTGATCGACCGCGCCGCAGTGGAGCCGACCCGCTGGTACCAGACCGACCCGTTCTGGACGT
>CALFYG010000341.1 GCA_937952095.1 uncultured Micrococcales bacterium
CGTTGGTGATCGTGGGGGCGCCCCACTTCTTCTCCAGGACGACGTTGCGGCCCTTCGGTCCGAGGGTTACGCGAACTGCGTCGGCGAGGGTGTTCATGCCGCGCTCAAGGGCCCGGCGTGCTTCCTCGTCGAAAGCGATGATTTTCGCCATCGGTTGACTTTCCTCCCGTAAATGGGGTGGTCATGGGGGTGGGGTGCCCGCGACGGACAGCCGATCGCCGTGCGGTCACGTCCCGCGCGGCCAGAGCGGCCTCACCCTTTGCCCAGTTAGCACTCTCCCGCTGAGAGTGCTAGAGCCATTGTTAGCACTCTCAGCGGGAGAGTGCAAGTGCCGGGTCTCCGATGAGGTGGGTCGCTCACCTCTTCTTCAGCGTCACGGCGAACTGCTTGCTGGTCGGGGTTCCGCCTCGGGGACTGCTGGTCACCTTCAGGGTCGCCTTCACGGTGCCGAGTCGCTTCACTGCCGTGCGGCCCTTCTTGGAGATCTTGAGGGTCACTTTGGCCTTACCGGCGGCATCGAACGTGCCCTTGGCTGAGCCGAGTTTCAGGGAGACCCGCTTCGCACTCAGCGAACGGACCGAACTCGACGGGACGCGTGCCGTGAGGTTGGCGGCGTAGGTGTCGCCGGGGTTCCCGTTGACGGCGAAGATCGCCTTGCCCTGCTTGGACACCACTGCGCGGGTCTTCGGCACCTGCACGGCGGTGCGAGCGGGCGTGGTGCTGGGATCTGTCGGTGTGGGGTTCCCGCCCAGGTCCGGGACAGGGGCCTTGCCCACGCTCAGGCGTCCGTTCGGGGCGAACGCGAGGCAGAGGTACGGTGACGCGCAGCCGATGGCGCGGATGTTGTCGGAGCCCCCGGTGCTGGTCCCGAACAGTGCGGGCAGCACCGCCCAGTCCGTGCCGTTGATGGCTCCGGGGACGCTGGTGTCGGCGATCGACACGGTGTTGGTGAACCCGCCCTTGTCTGCCAGCGTCACGGTGACGCACCGGACGGCGCCGCCGGACTGCGCGCACTCAAGACCGGCGGGCAGTGCAACGTCGGGAAGCGTCGAACGAGTCCACGTGGTGCGGTCCGTGGAGACGTACAGGCCGCCATCGGGTGGGTTGGGGAAGCCGCTGCCGTCGGTCACGAGCATGCAGGTCGAGGCCACACAGGAGATAGCGGCGGGCTGTAGCCACGGTGCGGGGTCTCCGGGGAACCGCGCCTGGGTGAAGGCCGCCCCCTGTGCCAGCGACGCGGTGCCGTGGATGCCGTAGCTACTGACGGCCAGGCACTGGGCGCCCACGCAGGTGATGTCGTTGAAGGAGCCGCTCGGTGGTACCGGCATGGCGGTCCAGTTCGCCGAGTTGGTGAATGGAGCGACGCCGTAGGTGTTGCGCCAGTTGATATTGCGGTAGCCATTGCTGACGCACAACGTCTCACTGGTGCACGTGATCTTGTCGCCCACCTGGCCGTCGAGGGTGCTTTCGGTGAAAGTGCCAGCTGCGGGGTTGTTCGACACGGCCACCACGATTCCGCGCACAGCGATGCAGAAGTTCGTGGTCGGACAGGAAACATCGCTGAAGCCGGAACCGGCCGCGTTGAGTGCCACCGTCCAGGAGGCTGGGTCGGCAGGGGCGTTGGACACCAGGATCACTGAACCGCCCGGCCGCGAACCGACTGCGACGCACAGGTTCTCCGACGGGCAACTCACTGCGTTGATCGAGGCGGAGGACGGAAGTCCGCTCGGAGCCGACCATGTCAGCGGGTCTGCGGCCGCCGGTGAGATGCCTATGAAGCCCAGCAGCAGAACCAGGGGGAGCAGGCTGATGAGCCCTCGCGTGCGGCGCATGTGCCGGAGTAGATCACAGGTGCCCCGATTCGGCTAGACCTTCGAAGGGTTGTCCCGTGCGCTAGATTGCCGATGGCTTGGGGAGGACAGGGACGATGGCAGACAAAGTTGTGGCCGTTGAGCGTACGCGGCAGGCCATTGATGCGATCAACGCCGGGGACATCCAGGGTGGCCGTGCGCTGCTGGCCGAGGCCCTGTCCATCGACCCCGAGTACGAGTTGGCGTGGCTGTGGTTCGCCGCCGTCGCCGAGACCGACCCCGAGAAGAAGTTCTGCCTGGAGGCCGCGCGTAAGGTCAACCCCCTGCACGAGGCAAATGCCGCCCTCGGTCCTTTGCGCGGGATCAAACCGGAGCCGCCCGAGGAACTGCGGGCCATCGTCGATCCTGATCCGCCGGACTTTGTGCAGGACTACGTCCCGGAGTTGGTCCGTCAACGCCGGCGTCGGCAGTTGCGGTGGACAGGGATCGTCGTCGCGATCCTCGGACTGCTGTTGGGGGGCCTGTGGCTGGTCTCGCGCGAGGGCAAGACGCCCGTGTACATCGCTGTTGTGGTGACCAGCCCGACCGCGTCGGCCTCCGGTGACAACTCGTCGCGGGAGATCATCGACACAATCAACTGGGCCGTCGAGGAGTGGAACGCCTCCGGCCGCGATTCCTCCCACCCTGTTGCCGTCCAGTACTTCTATGACAACGACGACCCGGCGACGGCCGTCGAGGTGGCGAAGCAGATCGCCTCCGATGAGCGCTTCGTCGCGGTGATCGGCCATCAGATCAGCGCGACCTCCGAAGCGGCGGGGCCGGTCTACGCACGTGCGGGGATCCCCGTCATCACGTCGACGGCGACGGCTGACTCTGTGACCGTCGGTAACCCCTGGTACTTCCGTACGGTGTTCGACAACACCGGTCAGGGCGAAGGTATGGCGGCGTACGTGACGACTGTGCTCGGGTACCCCGAGTCGATCGTGGTGGCCAGCGACGACAGTTACGGGCAGTCGCTGCGCCAGGGGTACGAGACGGCCGTGAAGGCCTCCGGCAACCGCATCCAGGAGAGCATCTCCATCTCGGCCGATCCGGAGGATCTGCTGGGGGAGATCGACGGGATTGTCGCGCGGATCTCGGCGGTCCCGGACCCCGGACCTATCGTGCTCATGGTCAACAACCCGGACATCGCCGAGCTCGGTCTGGCGCTGCAGGATGCCGGGCTCGACCCGTTGTTGGTCGGCTCCGACGCGCTGGCCACGCGGGACTTCTTCACACCCCTGACCGAGGGCGAGGCGCGCGCGGTCAACCGTTCCATCGCGGCCACCCCGCTGACCCGCGGCGCGCTGACCGGCGAAGCCGTACGTTTCGTCCACGACTTCGCCGAGTTCTACGGATATCAGCCGACCTGGGCCTCGCCCTTGACGTACGACGCCGTCAACGCCCTCGTGGAGGCCATGGAGCGTGCTCAGCTGTCGTACGCCGACACCGCGAAGGACAGGAAGGCCATCCAGCAGCGGCTCAACGCCGCGCGGACCCCTCAGACTGCCTTGCCGGGATTGACCGGCGACGTGTACTTCAACTATCAGAACTCCGCTGAGCGGCCGGTCGGCATGGAAAGCGGCCGGATCGCGCCCAACGGTGACCTCACACTGGAGTCCGCCCCCACCCAGTTGGCTCCCTACTCCCCGGGAGCGGGAGTCTCGGCTGAGGAGGAGATCGCCTCGGGCGTGGCAGTGGAGTTCCTCGGGGAGGTCTACACGCTGCAGCAGATCGTGGCGGTCGGTGTGAACTACAACCAGATCGACGAACTCGACGTGGCCTCCCAGACCTACTTCGCGGACTTCTTCATCTGGTTCAAGTACAGCGGTGATCGCAACGATCCGACCGACGCGGTCTTCCCGAACGCGGTCGACCAGTCCCTCGGACTCGGCGAACCGCAACGCCTGCAGACCGTCGCCGGGCAGACCTACGCGCTGTACCGGGTGGCCGGAGAGTTCAAGGGGCAGTTCGACTTCCGACAGTTCCCGTTCGATCAGCAGACACTGCCGATCTCGGTGCAGCACCGGACCCTTCCGGCCGCGCGGCTGAGCTACTTCCCGGACGATGACCTGCTGGTGCAGTCTCAGGCCCAGCGACTGGAGAGCGGCGTCGATGCGGGATCCACCATCGACGTCATCCCCAACTGGGAGGCGACGTACGTGAACTTCTTCCCGACCAGTGTCGGCAACACCTCGGCCCTCGGCGACCCATACTTCATCGCCGGCACCTCCGGGGTGACGTACTCGCAATTCGCCGCGACGGTCGAGATCCAGCGCGATGTCGCGTCGTTCCTCGTGAAGAACCTACTGCCGCTGTTCCTGCTGACCATCGTGGTCTACATCGGCCTGTGGCTGCCGTTCAAGGACCACACGGCCCGGGTGTCGTTGGCGGTCACCGGCATCCTGACCGGCGCCGTGATGCTGAACACGGTGACCAGCTCGCTGCCGTCGGTGGATTACACGGTGGCCATCGAGTGGGCCTACTACGTGTTCATCGCGCTGGCGGCCAGCACCGTGGTCGTGACCCTGGTGGGCCGGCACTGGCAAGACGAGCGTCGGCTGGCGTCCGTGCGAGCGCTCAACAGGTTCGCCCGGGTCTACTACCCGGTGGTTGTCGGGCTGGTCGGTGTGGCCTACTGGTGGGGCTTCGGCGGCGCGTGAGGCCACCTCAGTCCTCGAACGACTCCAGGTCATGCAGGACGTCCTCGGAGAACTCCTCCTCCTCGCCGCCGTCCTCCTCGTAGTGCATCGCCGATTCTTCGGCCGACAGGTCGGTGGTGTCGTGGGTGTCCCACGCGATCTCCTCGGACGTGCGGTCGTTGCCGTCCTCGTCGTCCTGGGACACCAAGTGCCCGATGCGGTGGTCCTCACCGTTGCGAATCTCGGTGAACTCCGGCCCGTCGGTGCCCAACTCCCGGCTCAACTCGCCCCACAGTTGCGCAACGACCTCATCGCCGGGACGATCTCCGAACTCCCTGCTCATGATGGCTCCTCGGCTCTTACCGCTACCTCCAGACTAGCCCTCACTGCTTGCCTTGGTTGGCTACAGCCGCAGCCGCAGTGGCCGCTGCTTCCGGGTCCAGATAGCGACCGGGGCCGAGGATCTTCATGTCGTCGTCGAGTTCGTAGACCAGCGGGATGCCGGTGGGGATGTTCAGACCCGCGATGTCGTCGTCGGAGATGCCCTCGAGATGCTTCACAAGCGCGCGCAAAGAGTTGCCGTGGGCACCGACGAGGACCGTGCCATGAGTGGACAGGTCGGGCACGATCGCGTCGTACCAGTAGGGGAGCATGCGCTTGACGACGTCCTGCAGGCACTCGGTGAGGGGGCGGACCTCCGGCGGCAGGCTTGCGTACCGCGGGTCGTCGAACTGCGAGTACTCGTCGTTGGGGTCGATCGGGGGCGGCGGGGTGTCGTAGGAGCGTCGCCAGAGCATGAACTGCTCCTCACCGAACTCTGCGAGCGTCTGCTTCTTGTTCTTGCCCTGCAACGCTCCGTAGTGGCGCTCGTTGAGCCGCCAGGACCGGCGTACCGGGATCCAATGCCGATCACACCGCTCGAGCGCGAGGTTCGTGGTGCGGATGGCCCGCCGCAGCACTGACGTGTGGACCACCTCGGGCAGGACGCCGGAGTCGGCCAGCAGGTCGCCGGCTGTACCGGCCTCGTTCACGCCCTTCTCCGTGAGGTCGACGTCGACCCATCCGGTGAAGAGGTTGAGTGCGTTCCATTCGCTCTCGCCGTGGCGCAGCAGGATCAGTGTGCTCATGGCACCAAAGGTAGCGAGACGGGCGTCCGGGATGCGGTCGGGGACGGCTCAACCCTGCCCGGGGCGCAGGTGCTCGAACGCCGCAAGGTTCGCCGTCGACTCACCGCGCGACAGGCGCCACCGCCACTCCTTCTCGATCGAGGAGCGGAAGCCGAGTTCGAGGATGATGTTGAAGGAGCCGTCGGCCTCGCTGAGCACGGCCCCCAGCACCTGGTCGAGAAGTTGCTCGCTGACCGCCTCCACCGGGATCCGGCCGACGAGGTAGATGTCCCCGAGCTGGTCGATGGCGTAGGCGATGCCGAACAGGCGGCGATTGCGTTCGAGGAGCCAGCGATGCACGGCGTCGGCGTTCTCGTCCGGGTGCCGCGCGACGAACGCATTGACGGACAGCGAGTGCTCCCCGGCCACCAGTGAGCAGGTGGTCCGCAACTTGTGTTCGCCCGGCAGGACCACGGTGCAGGTGTTGCCGGAGATCTCGAAGTCGAGCCCGGAGGATTCGCACCATGCGATGACGGCGTCGATCACGCGTACCGCCGCATGAGCGCCGGCCGTGCGTCGAGCACTGCCTCGTAAGCCTCCTGGGTCGCTTCCGCGGTGCGCCCCCAACTGAACTGCTCGGCGTGACGGCGAGCGGCCACAGACATCCATTCCCGCCTGCCGGGTTCGACCATGAGGGACTCGAGTGCCGAGGCGAAATCCCGCGGGTCGTGCCCGGCGACCAGCACGCCACCGTCTCCGACGGCGGTGGTCAGCCCACCGACCCGGCTGGCGACCACCGGAGTGCCGCAGGCCTGTGCCTCGACTGCGACCAGACCGAAGGACTCCGAGTAACTCGGCACGACGACCACATCGGCGGCCCGGTACAGCTCGGGCAGACGGTCGCGCGGAATGGGGTCCATGAGGCGCACGACGTCCTGCAGGCCCAGGTCGGCGATCAACTTGGGCAGTTCCTCGGCTCGTTCGATCCCGGAGCCCGAGGGTCCGCCGTTGATGATCACTTTGAGCCGCAGGCGCCATTCGGGGTGCCGGGCGACGAGTTCGGCCGCAGCCGCGACCAACACGTCCGGGGCCTTCAGCGGCTGAAGCCTCCCGACGAACAACAAGACGATGTCGTCGTCCTGCAGTCCGTACTGCTGCCGCGCGGTCGCCATCGGGCCGGGCCGGAACGTGGCCAGGTCCACGCCTGGCAGCGCCACGGTGATGCGCCCGGGATCGGCGTCGTACAGGGTGACGAGGTCGTCCGCCTCGGTCTCTGTGTTCGCGATCAACTGGTCTGCGGCAGCGACGACCTGCTCCTCACCCAGCACCCGTTCATAGGGTTCCGGTTGGTCGCCGACGGCAAGGGTGAGGTTCTTGACCTTCGCCATGGTGTGCATGCTGTGGACCAAAGGGATCTGCCAGCGTTCCGCGGCCACCCACCCGACCTGCCCGGACAACCAGTAGTGCGAGTGCACCAAGTCGTAGTAGCCCTCGGGGCGGTGGGCCTCAGCGTGCAGCACCGAGGCAGTGAAGGCGCACATCTGGGCCGGCAGTTGTTCCTTGCGCAAGCCCTCGTACGGTCCGGCCGTCACATGGTGGACGGTCACCCCGTCGGTCACCAGGACGTCCGGGGGTTGTTCGCTGCTCGTCGCGCGGGTGAAGATCTCCACCTCGGTGCCGCGCGCGGCGAGTTCTTTTGCCACCTCGAGGACATACACGTTCATGCCGCCGGCGTCACCGCCACCCGGCGTGGCCAACGGGGACGTGTGCATCGAGATCATCGCCACCCGGCGTGCAGCACGCATATGTCAAGTGTCCCCGATCCGGCGGGGATGCGCCCGAGCAGCCTCCGTGGAGGCCGGGCGCAGGCGCCTATGACGCCTGGAGTACCGCCGGGAAGTCTTCGGACTCCCGGGGGACCGGGACCACGACCGAGGTCCACGTCGCCTTCAGTGCGCGCCGTCCAGATTCATCGCGCTGCATGCTCCAGTTCATGACCACCATGGGAGCCTCCTGTCTTATCTGAACAGAAGTGTACCCCAAAGTGAACGAAGAGTTAACGAGGGTTGACTGAGCCGTTCACTTGCGGTGGCACGCCCGGCGCGCTCCCGAGCGCGACGTGCACGAGCCGATCGCCGATGCTGACCGCATAGTCGGCGAACCGTTCGTAGTAGCGACTGAGAAGAGTGATGTCGACGGCTGCTCGCACGCCGTACTCCCACGCCGGGGACAGCACGATGATGAACAACTCCCGGTGTAGCCGATCCATCTCCCGATCCATGTCCCGCAACGCGCGCGCGGAGGACACATCCTCGCGCGCAAGTGCGACGCCGGTCTTGGTGATCATCTGGGAGGCCACTGTGCTGGTGTCCACGATGATCCCCCGCAGCTCGCTGGGGACCACAGGGATCGGATACCGCATGCGTGTGGTCTTGGCGATATGGACCGCGAGGTCGCCCATGCGCTCGAGTGCGCTGGCGTTGTGCACCGCTGCCAGCAGGAATCGGAGGTCCTGGGCCACAGGCTGTTGCTGGGCGAGCAGCGCGAAGACGCCCTCCTCGACCTGGTGGGCCAGGGCGTCGAGGTCGGCGTCCTGCTCGATGACGGATTCGGCCAGGCCGAGGTCTGTCTCGAGCAGCGCAGTCGTCGCCGAGCCCAGGGCACGACGGACCCGCCTGGACATGTCCAGGACCTGGTCGTCGATTGCGGCAAGACGTGCGTGGAACGCGGTCCGCATGTCCGATAACGGTACGCGCGTGCCGTTATCGAGAGTCCCCGAGAACGCGTACGGAAAGTGAACAGCAGTCGACCGTCCGGTTGGCGGGCGTACCTGTGGCGTCCCCAGGGTGCGGTGAGTTCCGTAGTCTCAAGGTGTGACCGTCTGGTGGGTCCTCGTCGCCCTGGTGCTCGCGCTGGGCATCGGGCTGCTCGTGGGCCGGCTGTGGAGGCAGCCGAAGGCGCTGCCGGCCGATGTATCGGCCGAACCCGACCCGGCGCATCTGGCAGAACTCGAGCGCATCCTCGCCGCGTTGCCGGGCGCGTCCATCGTCGTGGACGCCTCCGGGACCCCGGTGCGGGTCAGCAAGCAGGCACTGGCACTCACCCTGGTGCAGAACGGCCGGATCGCGATCCCGGACGTCTCGGCGATGGTCGCCGACGTCCGCCGCGACGGCATCATCCGTGAGCACGAGATGACCGTCCTGCGCCCGCCGCTGGGCAAGGGCCTGATCACGCTGCGGCTTCGGGTGGCGCCGCTCGGACCGGACACGGTTCTTGTGCTTGCCGAAGACCTCACCGAGGCATCGCGCGTCGACGCGGTCCGCCGCGACTTCGTCGCCAATGTGAGCCACGAGTTGAAGACGCCGATCGGTGCGTTGAGCCTTCTCGCCGAGGCCGTCCTCAGTTCCGCCGAGGAGCCTGAGGCCGTTCGCCATTTCGCCGGACGGATGGAAGCGGAGGCCGGCCGTCTGAGCGCGCTCGTCGGGGACCTCATCGACCTCAGCCGCCTGCAGGGGGAGGATCCGCTCAAGGACGCCGAGCCGGTCTCTCTCGATGCCGTGATCGCCGAGGCGGTCGACGCCGCCCGCCTCCTTGCGCAGACCGCCCAGATCGAGGTCGTGGTCGGCGGCACCACCGGGTTGCAGGTGCTGGGGGTTGAAGCGCATCTGGTCACTGCCCTGCGCAATCTGCTCACCAACGCGATCAGTTACAGCCCGCGAGGTACCCGCGTGGCGGTGGCCAGCAGGCTCACGAACAACGTCGTCGAGATCAGCGTCACCGACCAGGGCATGGGCATCCCGGAGAACGAGCTGCACCGCGTGTTCGAGCGCTTCTACCGCGTGGACCAGGCCCGCTCGCGGGTCACCGGGGGCACGGGATTGGGTCTTTCGATCGTGAAACACGTCGCGGAGAACCACGGTGGCGAGGTCGGCGTGTGGAGTGTGCTCGGAGAGGGCAGCACCTTCACGTTGCGCCTGCCTCCGTACACCCCCGTTGAGGAAATACCCTTGTCATCTGCTGTCGTCGAGGAGGAGAGCAGCGCATGAGCCGGATTCTGGTGGTGGAGGACGAGCAGTCGTTCAGCGACGCGCTGTCCTTCATGCTCCGCAAAGAAGGGTTCGACGTCGCCGTGGCCGACGACGGACAGGTCGCCGTGGAGACCTTCGAACGCGACGGGGCGGACCTCGTCCTGCTCGACATCATGCTGCCCGGGATGTCGGGCACCGAGGTGTGCCGGCGCATCCGCATGACCTCCCAGGTCCCGATCATCATGGTGACCGCCAAGGACTCCGAGATCGACAAGGTGGTCGGTCTGGAGCTCGGTGCCGACGACTACGTCACGAAGCCCTTCTCCTCGCGCGAACTGGTCGCCCGCATCCGGGCGGTGATGCGCAGGCGGACCGCCGAACCAGGAAGCAAGTCCGACGTCA
>CALFYG010000342.1 GCA_937952095.1 uncultured Micrococcales bacterium
GCGCGAGTCGCTCATCCGCGTCATTGTCAGCAACAAGTCCGGCTACTTCCTCAACATCCAGATCTACCAGGAGTACACCGACAAGCGCACCGGCGTCACCTACTACCGCAACTACGGGCCCTGCGTCGGCCCCCTGCACAACAAGCCGCTCAGCACCCCGTACAGCAACAAGGACCCCACCCAGACCAAGCGCTACGAGGCCCAGAGCAACGGCACCACCTACGCCTACGACTACATCGACCTCTTCCGCGAGGCCGTGGCCCGGCGCTGGACCGCCCTCGGCGAGGTCGGCCGCCTCTCCCGGCTCGTCGACGGCCTCCTCGCCGCCGTCCCGACCCTCGCCGAGCAACCGGCGCGCGCCGTGCGGAATGTCGACCGTGCCGTCGAGCACGGCATCCGTGCGCTCCACCGTCGCGGTCTCCACGAGCGAGTGGGGGTAGAGCCCCAGCGTGATCTCCTGAGCGATCTCGTGGGTGCGGTCGCGCCAGATCTCAGGCAGCGACTCGAAGTACTGCTCCACGTGCGGACGCAGAAACTCCCGGTGATCCGGGACGGTGATGCCGCCGATGATCGCACCGAGCATGTGGTTGGGCAGTGACGTGTCATGCAGGCACGAATCCCAGGCGGCCGCCTTCGCCTCGGTGGTCGGCACCGCTGCCCGGCATGCGGCTGCGTTGAGGCGACCCGCGGCGGTGTCGTCGAGTTGCTGTTCGGTGTCGATCTGGTCGCCACCGGCCTCACCGAGCACGACCAGTCGGCGCAACAGCGACCATCGCAGGTCGGTGTCGACCGCAAGACCCTCGATGGTGGTGGTTCCCGCCAGCAGTCCCTTCAGCAGTGCCACATGCTCGTCGCGACGTGCGAAGGAGATGAGTCCGCGGACATACGCCAGCTGGTGGTCGCTGCCGGGCTTGGCCTGGTGCACCAAGTCGCTCAGCAGGTCGGCCATCCGGTCGGCGTAGCGATCACGGTTCTCAGGAGCGGCGTACAAGGCCACAGCACTGTCGGCCTGGCGCAGGACCTGCTGGACCATGCCCACCTCGGTCTCGTGCGCGATGCCGCCGGCCAACGCATCGAGGAACGACCCGGTGCTCATCTCGCCGTCGCGGGTCATGTCCCAGGTGGCGCCCCAGAGTAGCGCTCTGGCGAGCGGATCCGAGACATCGCCGAAGTGCTCGGTCACCGTGGCCAGGCTGCGCTCATCCAGGCGGATCTTCGCGAAGGTGAGGTCGTCGTCGTTGAGCAGCAGCAGGTCAGGGCGGGCGCGGTCGGCCAGGGCCGGCACTTCCGTGCGCGCGCCGGTGACATCCACCTCGACCTGATGGGTCCGCTGGACGCCGTCGTCGCCGCTCTCATAGAGACCGATGGCGATCCGGTGGTCCCGCAACGTCGGAGCCACACCTTCCGGCAGTGAGGGCGGGTTCTGCACCACGGTCACGCGGTCCATCTGCCCCTCCGGACCGGAGGTGATCTCCGCCTGCAGCATGTTCACCCCGGAGGTCTGCAGCCACTGCTGGGTCCAGTGGCTGAGGTCCCGGCCGCTCGCGTCGGCCAAGGCGGTGAGCAGGTCGTTCAGCGAGGTGTTCGACCACGCGTACTGGGCGAAGTAACTGCGAAGGCCCTTGAGGAAATCCTCCTCGCCCACGAAGGCGACCAACTGCCGCAGGGCCGACGCCCCCTTGGCGTAGGTGATCCCGTCGAAATTCACGTACACGGCCTCAAGGTCGACCATGTCTGCCGCGATGGGATGCGTCGATGGCAGTTGATCCTGCCGGTAGGCCCACGCCTTGCGCTGGTTGGCGAAGGTGGCCCATGCATCGGTGAAGCGGGTGGCATGGGTGTTCGCGTAGTGGCTGGCCCACTCCGCGAAGGACTCGTTGAGCCACAGGTCGTCCCACCAGCGCATGGTCACCAAGTCCCCGAACCACATGTGCGCCATCTCGTGCAGGATCGTGTTCGCGCGGTTCTCGTAAGCCGCCTCCGTCACCCGCGAACGGAAGACGTAGTCCTCTCGGAATGTGACACACCCAGCGTTCTCCATCGCGCCGGCGTTGAACTCCGGGACGAACAGCTGGTCGTACTTCTCGAAGGCGTACGGCACCTCGAAGGTGCGCTCGAAGAACTCGAAGCCCTGACGTGTGATGAGAAGGATGTCGTCGACGTCGAGGTGTTCTGCCAGGGACTTGCGGCAGAAGACCCCCAGTGGGTACTCGCCGTGCGGGCCGGAGTACACCTCACGCACGACGTGGTACGGCCCGGCCACCAGCGCGGTGATGTACGTCGAGATCGGCTTGGTCGCAGGGAACTCCCAGCGATTCACACCCTCGCGTACAGAGGTGGGTTCGGGCGTGGGGGCGTTGGATGTGACGACCCAGTGGCTCGGCCCTTCGACGCTGAGTTGCCACGGGGCCTTCAGGTCGGGCTGCTCGAAGCACGCGTACACCCTGCGGGCATCGGCGACCTCGAACTGGGTGTACAGGTACTGCTCATCGTCGACGGGGTCGATGAAGCGGTGCAGTCCTTCACCGGACTTCATGTATGCGCAGTCGGCGACCACCTCGACGGTGTTGCTGGAATCGAGGTCCGGAAGGTGGATACGCGAGTCGACGAAGTGCGCGGCGGGATCGAGTTCACGGCCGTTCAGGGTGATCGAACGAACGCCAGGAGCGATCAGGTCCAGCCAGGTGGTCGAACCGGCAACGGTGCAGTGGAAGGTCACGGTCGTACGCGACCGGAACGTGTCGCCGGTACCCGTCAGGTCGAGGTCGACGCTGTAGGCCACGTCGGTGATGATCTCGGCACGACGGGCGGCCTCGTCCCGGGTGAGGTTCTGTCCTGGCATGCTGTCCATCCTGCCCCATGGCTGCTGCCCGATACGCCATCGGATGCACCACTTCCAGAGCAGGGGCACTATCGTGCCAGGCGTGGATGTGCAGCAGCGGATGAAAGAACTGGTGGCCGCGGAAGCGGCCCGGCGGATCGAGTCCGGAATGATCCTCGGCCTCGGTTCGGGATCGACTGCGGCACTGATGATCCAGGAGTTGGGCCGGCGCTGGCGGGCCGGCGAGGTGCAGGACATCGTCGGCGTCCCGACCTCGTTCCAGTCTTCGCTGCTTGCCCAGGAATACGGGATACCGATGACAACGCTCAACGAGATCGACCACATCGACCTCGCCATCGATGGGGCCGACGAGGTCGACCCGCAACGCAACCTCATCAAGGGCGGCGGGGCCTGTCATACCCGCGAGAAACTCGTGGACAGTCGGGCCGACCGGTTCGTTGTTGTGGTCGACGAGACGAAACTCAGCGACGTCCTCGGGTCATCCTTCGCTCTGCCCGTCGAGGTCCTTCCCGAGGCCTACCGGCAGGTGATGGATGCCCTGCGCGAATTCGGTGCAGAGCCGGAACTGAGGATGGCGGTGCGCAAGGCGGGGCCGGTCGTCACCGATCAGGGGAACCTCGTGGTTGACGCCCGCTTCGCCGCGATCTCCGATCCCGCAGACCTTGAGGCACGGATCAACAACATCCCGGGTGTGCTGGAGAACGGGCTGTTCGTCGGCATGGCCGACGAGGTGCTGGTCGGCCGGATCAGCGGCGACGAGGCAGACGTCTACTCGTTGTGACCCGGCCCGTACCCTCGTTCGTGGAGGTGTCATGTCCTGGGTCTGGGTGGTACTCGGCGCGCTGCTGATCGCGGTGGTCGCATCCGTGTTGTTCGGCTTCTTCTTCTGGCGACCGCGTGCGCAGAAGCGGGTCACCAAAGCCACGCAGTTGCTGGCCGAGGAGTTGCACGGCCGCCCTCCACTGCTGATCGCTCCGGCCCAGTGCCGCAGCGCGGACTTCCGGGACGCCTCGTCACTACCCGGGCTGGGGGTGCTGGCGCTCACCGAGCAGGCGGTGTTCTACTCCAGCGGCGAGCGGGTGGTGATCATGTCCCGCGAAGGGCTGCACCTGCAGGGCAAAGGCAACAACCTCGATTTCGTCTCGCAGGTGCCCTCCGGTCGACTGGTCGTCACACTTCCCGACCCGGATGTCTGGCGGGCGGCTTTCGCCGAGTAGTTGCGTGCGGGTGTGACGCGCGCCTACCGTCGTCGCATGTCTGAACAGTTCGACGCAGCCAAGCAGCGGGTCTCCGAGCTCACCGAGGATCCCGGCAATGAGGTCAAGTTGCAGTTGTACGGCCTCTACAAGCAAGCCACCGAAGGTGACGTCTCCGGGAAGCGTCCGGGCTTCACCAACCCTGTCGGTCGGGCCAAGCACGACGCGTGGGCCCAGTACGCGGGGATGTCATCGGCTGACGCTGAAGCCCAGTACATCGCGCTGGTCGACAGCCTCTAGTGCAGTGGGACGCCGAGTCCTACGACCGTGACTTCGGGTTCGTCACCGAGTACGGGGAGGACCTCCTCGACCTGATCGAGGTGCCGCCTCCGGCAGCGGTGATCGACGTGGGGTGCGGCACGGGTGCGCATGCGGCCACGCTGGTGGCTCGGGGGTACGACGTGCTCGGCGTCGATCTGGATGCGGCGATGCTCGCCCGGGCCGGGGCGGAGCACCCGGAAGTCGAGTTCCTGGCCGCCGATGTCATGACCCTGGAGCTCGACCGACTATTCGACCTGGCGATCAGCAACGCCGCGCTGCATTGGATGCCCGATCAGGCCGCCGCACTGCGGGCGATCAGGGGGGTGCTCCGGCCCGGCGCCCAGTTCCTGGCCGAGATGGGCGGCAAGCACAACGTCCGCACCGTCGACGAAGCGCTCATCGGGGCTGTGGTCGCGCTTGGTCATCCGGTGCCGAGCATCCGGAAGTTCTTCCCCAGCGTGGGCGAGGAGTCCGCGCTGCTCGAGGAGGCGGGGTTCGACGTGCGTTCCATGTGGTGGTTCCCGCGTCCGACGCCGTTGCGACCCGGTCAGACGCCCGCGGACTGGACCAAGGTATTCCGATCCGATGTGTGGCGCGAGGTTCCCATCGAACAGCACGCCGAACTGGCCCGCTCGATCGATGAGGCGTGTGCGGGTCTGCGTTCCGCGGACGGCTGGAACATCGACTATTGGCGGTTGCGATGGGTCTGCCGTGCGACCTGAGCGTGCGGTGCTGTTTGGACTGGGATTATTCCTGGCGGCGGGGTGCTCGACACAGGACCCACCCGCCCCGGCCGGTCCGCCGCCGGTCCCGGGTGCCGCTGCGGGGGTGGCCGTCACGCCATCGCGAGCGCCTCGGATGGATGACCGGCTCATCCGGGCCGCGGCTCGGGGAGACCTGGACGCCGTACGCCTGGCGCATGCGCGTGGGGCGTCAGTCGAGGCCAGGGACGATCAGGGCCGGACGGCACTGGTGGCGGCCGCCTACGGCAACCATTTGGGGGTCGCGCGCTTCTTGATCGACGCCGGCGCCGATGTGAACGCCAAGGATGAGACGGTCCAGAGTGCCTACCTGATCGCCACGGCGGAGGTCGGCGATGACCCGCGTCTGCTCGACCTAGCGATCGCCAGCGGGGCCCGTATCAACGACAAGGACAGCTTCAATGGAACCGCGCTGATCCGGGCAGCCGATCGTGGCTATCCGCGCGTGGTGAAGCGCCTGCTTCGCGAGGACATCGACATCGACCACGTGAATCGTCTTGGGTGGACGGCGCTGCACGAGGCGATCATTCTCGGGGACGGATCAGCCCGGTACGTCGAGGTGGTCGACTTGCTGGTGGCAGCCGGCGCCGACGTGTCACTGCGCTCGCGTGACGATGGACTGAGTCCGGTGGAGCATGCACAGGCCCGGGGCTACGACGAAATGGTCGAGATCCTGCGCAGCGCGCAGGGCTGAGGGTCGCTCGTAGTGTGAACACCGTCAACGTACGGATGCATGGAGCCTTTCCGCTACTTGTCGAAGCCAATATCCTGACACTGACATTTCGCAAGCCCGGGCGCTCAACGGACTGTTCGGGGCGGAACTGTTCACCGAGGGACAGAACATCGGCCGGCTCATCACGAAACTGGGTCACAGCGGCTGGGACTGCTGGAAGCGCGGCGATTGGAACCGCGGACGCCTGGATGATGACCGGGTTCGTTGGGACAAGTGGGACAGGTGGTTCCACAGGCACGCCGACAAGCGCTGGGCTCGCTGAGCCATCCGGCTTGTGTCTGACGTGATCCACGTGTGCGACTGTGACGATGTTGGCCGGGTTCATGGGGGTGGACCGCGCCACCTCGTGACAATCGCGAACGGTGACCGGGTCCGTCGCCCACCTCCGGCGGGCTCCTCCCGATCCCGGCTGTTCCGCCTGCAAATGAGGAACGGACACGGGAAGCATCCCGTGTCCGTTCATCAGAGCGGGTGACCGGGATCGAACCGGCACCATCAGCTTGGAAGGCTGAGGCTCTACCATTGAGCTACACCCGCAGGAATCACCAGATTACTACGGGGTCGACGGGGCGTAGCGTAGTGGCTAGCGCGCTTGCTTTGGGAGCAAGAGATCGTGGGTTCGAGTCCCGCCGCCCCGACGCTGCAACCCTTATCGGAAGCTCCGGCGTGCCGGAACGTACGATGAGGACTGTCCGTCGGGCGTGTCGCCCAACCCCTATGAGGAGTACGAGTCCAGCGTGAAGAGCACCGTCGAGAACCTGTCCGAGACCCGTGTGAAGCTCACGGTGGAGATCCCCTTCGAGGATCTGAACGACTCCATCGAGCAGGCGTACAAGAGGATCGCATCGCAGGTCAACGTCCCCGGGTTCCGGCGCGGCAAGGTCCCGACCCGCATCATCGATCAGCGCTTCGGCCGCGGCGTGGTCCTCGAGGAGGTCGTGAACGCCGAGGTGCCCAAGGCCTATGACGAGGCCGTGCGGGACAACGAGCTGCGGCCGCTGGGCCAGCCCGAGGTCGAGGTCACCCAGATCGAGGACGGGGAGCTGATCTCCTTCACCGCCGAGGTCGACGTCACCCCACAGTTCGATCTGCCGGAGTACAAGGGCCTCGAGGTCGAGGTCGCCGACTCCGTGGTCTCGGACGACGACGTCGAGGAGCAGGTCGAGCAACTGCGCAAGCGCTTCGCCACCGTGACCCCCGTGGAGCGTGCCGCCGAGGCCGGAGATCTGGTCCTCGTGGACGTCAAGGGTGAACTCGACGGTGACGAACTCGACGATTTCGCCGGCACCGCGCTGACCTTCGAGGTGGGCGCTGAGGGCATGATCGACGGATTCTCGGAGGCTGTCACCGGGGCTTCCGAGGGTGACACCGTGACCTTCGAACACACCCCCGACGAGGGACCCTATGAAGGCAAGGCGGTGCAGGTGACCGTCGACCTCAAGGGTGTGCGGCAACGCACGCTGCCCGAGGCGGACGACGAGTTCGCCCAACTGGCCAGTGAGTTCGACACGATGGCTGAGTTGCGCGACGACCTCCGGACCAAGTTGCAGGGCAACCGGCTCGTGGAGCAGGGGTACGAGGCTCGCGAGAAGCTCGCCGAGCGACTGCTCGAGCTGGTGGACTTCCCGCTGCCTGAGGCCTTCCTGCAGGCGCAGATCGACGAGCACTTCGCCGACGGTCACGGTGATGAGGACCACCGGGCGGAGGTTGCCGACAACACGCGCAACTCGTTGAAGACCCAGCTGATCCTCGACAAGATCGCGGACACCGAGGAGCTCGGTGTGGAGCAGGCCGAGTTGATCCAGTGGCTCGTGCAGCAGGCTCCGCGGTACGGCATGTCGGCAGACCAGTTCGCCAACGCTCTGGCCGAGGCCGGCCAGGTGGGCACGGCAGTGGCCGATGTCCGCCGAGGGAAGGCGCTGGCCCTGGTCATGCAGGAGGCGAAGGTCACCGACGCGTCCGGCAACCCGGTGGACCTCAGTGCTCTGGACGCGGGCGCGGTCGACGACCTCGCCGATGCCATCGAGGACGAGATCCTCGAGGAGGAGTACGAGGCCGACGCCGAGGAACTCGAAGAAGCCGTTCTCGAAGAGGCGGCTGACGAGGACGCCACCGAGAAGTAGGACCACCAGCACGCCGACAGCGAACAAACCCGCTTTGCGGGATGGTCGTGTCCCTGGTCGGCGTTAGGGTCGATACGACACCACGAACGGAAGGCATCCGCCAGTGAACGACCTCAGTCCCCAGGGACGTGGCCCCCAGCCCGGCCCCATGGCCTACGACGACTCGGTGTTCCAGCGCCTGCTCAAGGAACGCATCATCTTCCTGGGCTCGCCGGTGGAGGACACTGTCGCGAACCTGATCTGCGCCCAGATGCTGCTGCTGGCGGCCGAGGATCCGGATCGGGACATCTACCTGTACATCAACTCGCCGGGAGGTTCCATCTCCGCGGGTATGGCCATCTACGACACGATGCAGTTCGTGCGCAACGACGTCGCGACGGTCGCCATGGGCCTGGCCGCGTCGATGGGGCAGTTCCTGCTCAGCTCAGGCGCCCCAGGCAAGCGGTACAGCCTGCCCCACGCGCGGATCATGATGCACCAGCCCTCCGGCGGTATCGGTGGAACGGCCTCGGACATCAAGATCCAGGCCGAGCAGATGCTGTACATCAAGAAGCAGATGGCCCGCTTGATCGCCGAGCAGACCGGCCAGACCATCGACCAGATCGAGAGTGACTCCGACCGCGACCGGTGGTTCTCCGCCGACGAGGCGAAGGAATACGGCTTCATCGACCACGTCGTGCAGCGAGCCGCGGACGTGACCGGAAGTGGAGGGACCGCCTGATGGACGCCCAGTCCTTGCTGTTGCCGCAGAGCCGTTACGTGCTGCCGGAGTTCCGTGAGCGGACCTCCACCGGCGAGCGGATCCACAACCCGTACACCAAGTTGTTCGAGGAGCGCATCATCTTCCTCGGCGTCCAGATCGACGACGCCAGCGCAGACGATGTGATGGCCCAGTTGCTGTGCCTGGAGTCGATGGACCCCGAGCGGGACATCCAGATCTACATCAACTCCCCGGGTGGGTCGTACACCGCGATGACCGCGATCTACGACACCATGCAGTTCGTGAAGCCGCAGGTGCAGACCGTCTGCCTCGGGCAGGCCGCTTCGGCTGCCGCCGTCCTGCTGGCCGCAGGAGCGCCCGGGAAGCGTTTCGCGCTGCCCCACGCGCGTGTGCTGATCCACCAGCCGTACACCGAGGGTGGCGGCCAGGGCTCGGACATCGAGATCCAGGCGAACGAGATTCTGCGTATGCGCGCCGAGATGGAGGGCATCTTGTCCCACCACACGGGCCGCAGCGTGGAGGCGATCCAGCAGGACATCGAGCGCGACAAGATCCTGACCGCCGCTGACGCCAAGGAGTACGGCGTCGTCGACCAGGTGATCTCCTCCCGCAAGGCGAACGCCTAGTTGCGAGGCCGGAATCCGGGCAACTGTCAGCGCGCCACGCGGCGCGTCAAGCGCGGAGTCGGGGTACCGTCGTTACAGGTAGTCGGAAGAACCGCGGAAGGGACAGCTGGTGGCGCGCATCGGTGAGGGGGCGGATCTGCTCAAGTGCTCGTTCTGCGGAAAGAGCCAGAAGCAGGTCAAGAAGTTGATCGCCGGCCCCGGCGTGTACATCTGTGACGAGTGCATAGACCTCTGCAACGAGATCATCGAGGAGGAGTTGCAGGAGACCGCTGATCTCCAACTCGGGGACCTACCCAAGCCGCGGGAGATGTTCGAGTTCCTCGAGCAGTACGTGGTCGGCCAGCAGACGGCCAAGAAGTCGCTGGCAGTCGCGGTCTACAACCACTACAAGCGGGTGCAGGCAGGCGCCACGACCGGCCGACGTGACGACGGTGTGGAATTGGCCAAGTCCAACATCCTGCTGCTCGGACCCACCGGCTCGGGCAAGACCCTGCTCGCCCAGACGCTGGCCCGGATGCTCAACGTCCCCTTCGCGATCGCGGATGCCACGGCTCTCACCGAGGCGGGGTATGTCGGAGAGGATGTCGAGAACATCCTGCTGAAACTGATCCAGGCCGCCGACTACGACGTGAAGAAGGCGGAGACGGGGATCATCTACATCGACGAGATCGACAAGGTCGCCCGCAAGTCCGAGA
>CALFYG010000343.1 GCA_937952095.1 uncultured Micrococcales bacterium
AGACGACCGTCTTCGCGTCACCGGACATCACTCCGTCGCCGAGGTTGGTGCCCGACGCGACGATGGCTGCTGTGAGCCAGTCGGCTTTGCTGTCCCGTACCGCCATCAGGTATCCCATACCCGGTGTCTCGATGAGCGCCTGGTTCCCGTTGCTGCCCAACTGCACGTCGGTGCTGCCGGAGGCTCCCGGAATCGGCGACGAGGGCCACCAACCCTTCTTCGTGTTCTTGTACCAGGACGCGCGGATCGGCCCAGAAGCAGACGAACTGGTCTTGTTCGTCCGCACCCACGTGGCCACCCGGCCACCGTCGGACACGGCGAGGTGGTTGCCGAACTTGGAACTCACTTCCTGGGGGCTTCCCCAGGTGGACCCTGCTTGGGCCGGCGCGGTGACCAACAGGCCCACGCCCAGGCCCGCCACCGCGGCGACGGACCACAGTCTCGTGCGATTCATGACCAACCTCCCTCTCACCGGGTGCTTGTCACCGACGCGCTGTCCGGACGTCCCGCCACGCCAGTCGCAACGGGAGTAACCCGGCAGCGTCCCCCGCGGCACGTCGACCCGGTGGTCTGCGATTTCAGGCTATACCTGCCGAATCCGGGCGTGTCTTTCTGAATACGTGCGAACACGCTCAGTGACCATCACCGTTTGGAGGTGTAGATCCTGCTCCCCGAGACCCATGCCACCGTCTTGCCTCCGGGCGCCACCGCGGGGCGCTTCGCCTTCGTCGACAACTTCACCGGCGCCTTCCAGGCGCCTTTGCTGTAGGTGTAGACCCGCAAGACGGACTTCCCGGGACGCTTCTCAGTCGTCGCGACGGCGGCGTTGGCCGCCGCGATCTGCGTCGCCCCACGCATCACCCGTTTAACCGGCGTCGTCCACCCCGAGGCCGTGCGCGACAACAACTCGAAGTAGCCGTCGGAGTCGGTGAACGCGATGGTCCGGGCGTTCGGTGCCGTGACGATCGTGTTCGGGCCGGCCGACGAGATCTCCTGCGCCGGCTGCCACCCGGAGATGTACTCCGACATATAGAGGTAGTCGTCCCCGGCCGAGATCCACAGAACGTCGTTGCCGTCGCGCTCCACGGCCAGGTACTCCAGACCCTCGTAGAGAGGATTGAGAGTGGCGACCGTGTCCGGCGCCTGCCAGACGGTCCCGAGCAGGCGCGAGGACCGGATCTTCGACGCCTCGTCCATCCACACCACCGTGCTTCCGTTGCGGGACAGTGCCATCGGCGTACGGAAGTCGGAGGCCGCGCCCGGCAGCACAGTGCCCACCACGACCGGCGCCGACCATGTGCCGTCATCGGCACGCAGCATCGACTTCACCGTGCCGGGGATGACCACCGGGGTGGTCTGCGAACCGGTCCAGTCGACCCACACCACGACCCGAGCATCACGGGACATCTGGACCCCCGCGACCTCGGCTCCGGCGATCAGCGGCTGGGCTGCCCCCCAGGTGGTGCCCGTGCGCTGCGCGACCAGATAGCCGGTACCGGCGACACCCATCAGGGCGTAGTTGCCGTCGGCACTGATCTGTAGCTCCGAAACCCCGGTGGCACCGGGGATCGCGGCGGTCTTCGACCACCCCTTGGCCGTGGACCGGTAGCGGGCCGCACGCACGGGTCCGGCACCGGTACTGGTCGCGATCCATGCGGCCACGCCACCGTAGTCAGAGATCTGGATGGCGTGCCCGGAGGTCGGACTCAACTGTTGTGGACTCCCCCAGGTGCTTCCCGCATGTGCGGGCGCAGCGACAGCGACGACGGCGACAGCGACCGTCGATCCGATCAGCAGAGACTTCATGGCGGACCCTCCCCTCCCCAGGCGTTTACCGAGGCCCCCATCCCACGATACGCCCGGCACGAGGGCCACAGCCCGGTCAGAGATCCTGCAGCACGGACCACGTCTGCACAGCGGCGGCGGCCGATTCCCGCCCCTTGTCCTCACTGGCCCCGGGTCCCCCGGCGCGGTCGAGCGCCTGCTCGAGGGTGTCGCAGGTGAGGATGCCGAAGCCCACCGGGGTCCCGGAGTCGAGCGCGACCCGGCCGAGGCCGTCGGTCACCGCGTTGCAGACATACTCGAAATGGGGCGTGCCACCGCGGATGATCACACCGAGCGCCACCACCACGTCATACGTGCGTGCCAAGTGAGCGGCCACGACCGGGATCTCAAAAGACCCTGGGACACGGACCTCGTGCACCTGCGCACCGATCTCTGTCAGATACGACCGGGCAC
The DNA here is from genome assembly GCA_937952095.1 of uncultured Micrococcales bacterium. Taxonomy (GTDB): domain Bacteria; phylum Actinomycetota; class Actinomycetes; order S36-B12; family UBA10799; genus JADKAV01. The sequence goes on from CALFYG010000343.1 coordinate 2,239, forward strand.
CGGCGAGTAGACCATCCATGACCGTCTCGTGCCAACTGGCAGCGACAATCGCCACCCGCACGCCGGCGGCTGAGACGCTCGCCTCAGCGGCCCTTCCCTCACCACTCATGACTCTCCTCGTACTCGTGTCCCATCAGTGCGGCTTTGGCCGCGAGATACCGCTCGTTGTGCGGATTGGGTGTGATCGACAACGGCACCCGCTCCGTGATGACGATGCCGAAACCGTCGAGCCCGGCGCGCTTCGCGGGGTTGTTGGTCAGCAGGCGCATCGACCTCACACCGAGGTCGGCGAGGATCTGCGCCCCGGTGCCGTAGTCACGGGCGTCAGCGGGCAACCCGAGGGCGAGGTTCGCCTCCACGGTGTCCGCGCCCGTGTCCTGCAGTTGGTAGGCCTGCAACTTGCTCAACAGCCCGATGCCGCGGCCTTCATGACCCTTCACATACAGCACGATGCCCCGGCCTTCCTGGGCGACCGCCCTCAATGCCGCGTCGAGCTGCGGGCCACAGTCACACCGCAAGGAGCCGAACACGTCGCCGGTGAGGCACTCGGAATGCACGCGGACGAGAATGTCCTCGCCGTCGCCAATGTCGCCGATGACCAGCGCAAGGTGTTCGGTCGGCTCGACAAGACTGCGGTAGCCGATGGCGCGGAAGTCCGCGATCTCGGTCGGGATCACCGTCTCCGCGACGCGTTCGATCTGCTTCTGGGTGTGACGGATGTGGGAGATCAGGTCAGCGATCGAGATCATCAGCAGCCCATGCTCGTCGGAGAAGTCCCGGCACTCGGGCGCCCGCATCATCGAGCCGTCGTCGTTGACCAGCTCGCAGATCACACCGGCAGGCGTGAGTCCGGCCAGGGCGGCCAGATCCACCGACGCCTCGGTGTGGCCGGCACGCTGCAACACACCACCGGGCACTGCGCGCAGTGGGAAGACGTGGCCGGGCCGGGTGATCTCCCAGGGCTCGGTCGCGGAGTCCACCAAGGTCCGGATCGTACGCGCCCTATCGGCCGCCGAGATGCCCGTGGAGATACCGTCGCGCGCGTCCACGCTCACCGCGTAGGCGGTGCCCTTCCGGTCCTCGTTCACCGCGGTCATCGGTGGTAGCAGCAGACGGTCGAGATCCCCACCCTGCATCGATACGCAGATCACCCCACTGGTGTGGCGGATCATGAATCCGACGAGATCCGGAGTCGCTTTGGACGCCGCGAACACCAGATCCCCTTCGTTCTCCCGGTCCTCATCGTCCACAACAACCACCGGCCTGCCCTCACGGATCGCGGCGATGGCCTCAGGAATTGGGTCGAACCTCATCGGTAGCCTCCCAGCAACGACTCGACGTACTTGCCGATCACATCCACCTCCACGTTCAGGCGCCTGCCGGGAACGGCATCGCCCAAGGTCGTTGACTGCAACGTCTCCGGGATCAGGCTGACCTCGGCGCCGGTGGCGGTCTTGGCCGACACCGTGAGCGAGACGCCGTCCAGACAGATCGAGCCCTGCGCGACGACGTAGCGCCGCAGATGCTCGGGGATGTCGAAGCCCACGACTTCCCATTCGGGCTCTGCCCGCCGGCCCGTCACGTCTGCGACACCATCGACGTGGCCCTGCACCATGTGGCCGCCGAGCCGATCGCCGAGGCGCAGCGCACGTTCGAGATTCACCCGCCGGCCGACCGCGACATCGGCCAGGGATGTCAGGGCGAGGGTCTGGGCCATCACATCGACGGCGAACCAGTCGGCGTCGGCCGCCACGACGGTCAGGCACACACCACTGGTGGCGATGCTCTCCCCGTGTGTGTACGGCTCCCACTGTGCATCGGGGGCGACCGTCAACCTGGTGGTGTCGCCGGCCTCGACGGCAGTGACGGTGCCCATCTGCTGGACCAACCCGGTGAACATCATCGCCTCCTGCTGCTGCGGA
>CALFYG010000344.1 GCA_937952095.1 uncultured Micrococcales bacterium
ATCGACTACCGCAGCGAGGACATCGGTGCCGGGTTGTCCCGGACCTGCCCGAACGGGATCGACGTGTACTTCGACAACGTCGGCGGCGAAACGCTCAATGAGGTGCTGGCACGGATCAACGACCACGCCCGGATCATCCTCTGCGGTGCCATCTCGCAGTACAACACCGGCGCACCGGCGCCCGGGCCGGCGAACCTGATCAACGCGATCCCGCGCCGGGCCCTGCTCAAGGGCTTCATCATTCTGGACCACATGGACCGCGCTGCGGAGGCATCGCAGGCGATGGGCCAGTGGATGCAGGAGGGCCGGCTGGTCGCGAAGACGTATGTGCGTGACGGTCTCGACTCCGCGCCTGCCGCGCTGCAGGACCTCTTCACCGGCGCCAACCTCGGGAAGACGCTGGTCCGGGTCTAGTCCTAGGCTGCAGCCATGGCCCAAGCCCCCGACGCGTACACCGCCACCGCAAGTATCGACATCGAGGCCCCGCCGGACCGGGTCTACGACCTGATCGCCGACGTCGCCCGGGTCGGGGAGTTCTCGCCGGAAGCGACCGGGGCGCGCGGCGCCTCACGGGCTCCGCAGTCAGGAGAGCACTTCTGGGGCTTCAACAAGCGCGGTCCGTGGCGGTGGTTCACCAGGTGCACCGTCCTCTCGGCCGAACGCGGCCGGCGATTCAGTTTCGACGTGGACTTCCCGCCGATGCCCGTTTCGCGGTGGACCTATGACATCGAACCCACGGACTCCGGCTGCCGGGTGACGGAGACGTGGAACGACCGGCGCGAAGGACCTGTCGCCGCACCCATCAAGTGGATCGGCGGTGTCATCATTCCTGGGCCCCGCGCGCCACACAACCAACGCAACATCGAGACCACCTTGCAGCGATTGAAGGCTGCGGCGGAGAAGGGCTGATCACCATGGCCATGGCAAAGGATGTGCTCGAGCAACTGCGCGTCGACCCGGGCGAGAAGTTCCGGATCGCGGACCATGACGCGAAGTGGTTGCCGCCCGCGGCGCACGAGGTGGACAAGGCCGAGCGCAAGCGCATTGCGGAGATGATGCTGGCCGACAACAAGGTCGAGCTCGCCGAGGCGCAGGAGTTGCTCTACGCCGACGGTCGGCACTCGGTACTGATCCTGTTCCAGGCGATGGACGCCGCCGGCAAGGACGGCACGATCGGGCACGTCATGTCGGGGGTGAACCCGCAGGGTTGCTCGGTGAGTTCGTTCAAAGTGCCCAGTGCCGAGGAGTTCTCCCACACGTATCTCTGGCGCTATTCGAAGGCGCTGCCGGCCCGCGGAATGATCGGCATCTTCAACCGTTCCTACTACGAGGAGGTGCTGGTCGTGAAGGTGCACCCAGCGATCCTCGACAAGGCGAACCTCCCGCCCGAGGACGTTCACAAGAACATCTGGAAACACCGCTACGAGGACATCAACAACTTCGAGCAGCACCTGTCCCGCAACGGCACCACGATCCTGAAGTTCTTCCTGAACGTCTCGAAGGAGGAGCAGAAGAAGCGCTTCCTCGAGCGCCTCGACACCCCTGAGAAGAACTGGAAGTTCAGCTCCGGCGACATCGTCGAGCGAGGCTACTGGGACGACTACATGGCGGCCTTCGAGGACGCGATCAACGCCACGAGCACACCGTGGGCGCCCTGGTACGTCATTCCCGCAGATCACAAATGGGCGATGCGCGCTGCGGTCTCGGACATCATCACGACGACCATCAAAGACCTTCCTCTGGAGTACCCGAAGTTGCCGGAGGACGAGGTGGCGCGGCTGGCGGAGGCGAAGGCCAAACTGCTCGCGGAGCAGTGACGGTCAGTGCCAGCAGAGGCAGAACGGGTGCCCTGCGGGGTCGGCGTACACGCGGAACTGGTCCTCGTCGACGGCTTTGAGTAACCGGGCGCCGCGGGCAAGCACCTCTTGTTCAGCGCTTTCGACGTCCTCCACCCAGAGGTCCACGTGCATCTGCTGGGGACTGCCGTCGGGCCATTCCGGAGGGGTGTGATCCGGAGCCAACTGGACGGCCAGGCGGCGTCCGTCAGGGGTCCGGATGCTGTGCCAGTCGTCCGCCTTGTCGACATCGGCCTCCAACAGGCTCGCCCAGAAGGCACTTTCGGTCTCGATGTCCGCAGCGTCGAAGACCACGACCAGGTCGATGGGTTTCACGGCGGCACCGTACCCCAATTCCGCCGGGTCATGATGGTCGCCGGACATTTGCGGTTGGCGAAGGCCCACGGTTGCTCGCCGCCAACCGCAGATGGTCGTGCGCACGACCGGTTTGCACCCAAATGTGCCCCCGCCGGCGACCATGTGCGGTTGTGTGGCGCCACCGGCCAACCACAAATGTCCGCTGAACCGTTCGTACCGGAGCTCACCAGCCCTTGAAGGCTTCGGTGAGCACCCGGCCCTTGTTGTCCCGCGGCGGCTGCTGCCCCAGCAGTCGCATCGCCGTGGCAGCGACATCGACGTTCTCAGCCTGGGTCGGGTTGAGTCCCGTGTCGTCGAACCGGGGGCCCGGCTGCCCGGCGAGTGCACCGTTCTTCGCGATGCCCTTCCAGCCGCCGGTGATTGTGAACAGGTTGTCGGTCGTGCTCGGCCCACCGTGGCCGCCGGCCACGGGGTTGATCGGGTCGGTGAACGCGCCACCGGCCGTCTGCGTGACGACGAGGTCACCCGTGCGCGGACCGGCCAGGTGCCAGCCCGGGTGCACGGCGTCGAGGGTGTTCGCAGTGTCCCCGTCGAGCGGATTCGGGTCGCGATAGAGCGCCTCGTCGATCCCGAGTGACGGGTCGGCGGCCAGGGCGGCCTGCCGCATCCGGCGCAGCAGGTCGTTGCGGTCGGGTGACGAAGGCTCAGCCAGATACACGAAGTTGGTCCCGCCGTTCTGCACGATGAGGTAGCTGCTCGAGGGGAT
>CALFYG010000345.1 GCA_937952095.1 uncultured Micrococcales bacterium
ACGCTCTTCCGATCTCCCAACCCAACCAAAAGGAACCTGTACCATGATTGAAACGCAAATTGCGGCTCTCACCGCCGCCGTTATCGAACTCACCAACGCCATCCGGGCCAGCGGGACGACCACTGTACCGCAAGCTGCCGTGGCCGTCACCACCGCCGCTCCCCCGGTCGCTGCGCACTTCGCGCCCCAGGCTGCCCCCGCGATGCCCGCACCCCCGACCTTCGCGCCTCCCGCGTTCGCTGCACCCGCGCCGGCCGCTCCCGTGGCTCCCAGCGCCCCGTTCTCCGACGGCCAGGGCCTGATTGCCTACGTCATGGCGGCCTACAAGGAGATGGGGCCGCAGAAGGGTGCCAACATCCAGGGTGTCCTGACGAGCCTCGGCTACCAGAACATCAACGATGTGAAGCCCGAGCACTACGGCAACCTGTACCAGGGTGTCGAGGCTCTCAAGAAGGCCTGATGCCGTGACCACCACTCACGCTCAACTGAGCCCGAGCAAAGCGTACCGCTGGCTCGCGTGCCCGGGCTCCGTGCGCGAGGAGGCCCGGTATCCCGATGAGCCCGGGGGTCCGAGTGCCGTTGACGGCACCCACACCCACAGCCTCTTGGAGCACTGCATCAAGAACTCCGGTGATCCCACGAAGATGGTCGGAGTCAAGATGAAGGACCACGAAGGCGAATTCGTCGTGGACCGGGAGCGGGCCGATCGGGTCCGGGTTGCGCTGGACTACGTGAACACGCAGGCCGGATTCATCGGCACCGTGGTCCCAGAGCAGCGGGTGCATCTCAGGCATCTCGTGGGTCGTGACGACATGGACGGCACCTGTGACGTTCAGATCAAGAACCCCGATGTGCTGGAGATCATCGACTACAAGGACGGGATGAACGAGGTCGAGGCCAAGGACAACCCACAACTCGAACTCTACGCTCTCGGGGCGCTCGCGTCCTACGGGTTGCCTGTCAACGGGGACTACCCGTTCACCATGGTGCGCACGACCATCATCCAACCGAAGATGGCGATCAAGGGCAAGCTCGCGATCACCAGTCACGTGTTGACGGTGCCCGAGTTGATGGGCAAAATCGGCAAGTTCGTGGCCGGAGCCGCTGCCACCGACAGGCCCGACGCGCCTCTGGTGGCCGGGGCTCACTGCAAGTACTGTAAACACAAGTCGTGCGCTACTCGCGCCGGTAACGTAATGAAGGAGATCGGCATGGCATTTCCCAATGTCGCTGAGGGTCAGGCAGTCGCTGCCATCAACCCTGTCACCGAGTTGTCGCAGCAGGCGGCAGACCTCGACCCCAACACCATGACCCCTGAGAAGATCGCGCAGATCATGCTCGCGGCCCCTCTGGTTCGCCAGATGATCGAGGCGGTCGAGGAGGAGGCCCTGCGCCGCCTGAAGGCCGGGCAAGCGATCCCCGGGCTCAAGGTGGTCCACGGTCGCGGCTCGCGGTCCTGGGCTCTCCCCGAGGACGAGATGGCCGACAAACTCATCAAGATGGGCATCCCGAAGTCGGCGGTCTACGAGACCAAACTCGTCACGGTGGCTAAGGTCGAGAAACTCAAGTGGGAGGCGACCAAGGCCGGCGAGAAGATCGTGAAGCAGTTGTCCGAGCGTCAACTCAAGACGCTGGACACCGAGTACGTGTCCAAGGTGGCTGGGAAGCTCACCGTGGTCCCCGAATCCGACTCCCGGCCTGCCGTGGTGTTGGACGCATCGCCGCTGTTCGCAGCGGTTCCCCAGGCTCCGGTGGCAGAAGCCCTGCCCTCGTGGCTCTCGTAATCCAAGGAGTTATCCATGTCAGAAGTCATTTTTCTGAGCGACGTTCGCCTCTCGTTTCCCCACATCGCCGAGCCACAGAAGCAGATCAACGAGCAGACGGGCAAGGAGCGCATCTCGTACAACTGCGAGTTCATCATGCCGCAGAACCACCCCGGGTTCGCGCAGTTCTGGACCCTGTACCAGAATATGATGACCGAGGCGTTCGCAGAGCACGCCGGCACCGTGATGCAGATGATCCAGAACGACCGCAAGCTGCGCGGGTTCGGGATGGGCTCGGAGAAGGTCAACAAGAAGACCTTCAAGCCCTACGACGGGTACGATGGCAACGTGTTCATCACGGCCGGCAGCGAGCGCATGCCTCAGATCATCCAGGCTGACGGGAACCCGGTGGATCCGATGAACACGATGGCCTGTGTGCAACTGGCTCGGCGCCTTTACGGTGGCTGCAGGGTCAACGCCGCCGTGAAGCCCTGGGTGCAGAAGAACAAGCACGGCAACGGCATTCGGTTCGACCTGATCGCGGTGCAGTTCCTGCGCGACGATACGCCGTTTGGTGAGGGTGCTGTGGACGTCACGGGCCTGTTCGGTCAGGTGGCCCCGCAGGCAGGCCCCAGTGCTGCCGGGATGCAGGCGCCCGCGATGCCGGGGTTCATGGGTGGGTTTGCCCCCGCACCCGCTGCTCCTGCGATGCCCGCGCCTCCGTTCGGTGCTCCGGCGCCTGTGGGTCTGCCGAGTTTCTTCGGTCGTTGACATGGTGACCCCTTTGATCCCGAGCCAGCCGGCATCAACTAAGCACGTCGGTTGGATCAACATCTACCGAAAAGATAACCCACTATTCCCACGAGTCGGGGGAGTTCGGATTCATGACAGCTATGAAAGCGCTGTCAATTTTGACAAACGTCCTTTTGACTATGTGGCAACGTGCAGAATTGAGTGGGTTGAAAAATAAGTACACCAGACCCCGGCCCTGTTGGTGCTCGGGGTACTGATTCCCACATCGACTGACCTCGGGGTCGTGCGTCAGTAATCCGAAGATCGGCACCGTGGTTCGGATACTGGCAGCACGACACAAGTGGACCGACTCCGAGATTCTCGATGCGCTTGCTGAACTGGCTTTGGACACACCGGGAATCCTGAGTACCGAGTGTCCGTTTTGAGTGAGAGTAAATTGTGATTCAACTGATGTGTGGGGACTGTCTGGATCTCATGAAGTCAATCCCTGATGGTTCCATTGACATGGTGCTGTGCGACTTGCCGTATGGCACGACGGCCTGCGCCTGGGACTCAGTTATCCCGATTGCAGACTTGTGGGCCGAGTACGTGCGAGTAACGAAAACTGGCGCTGCGATAGTTCTTACCGCCAACCAGCCGTTCA
>CALFYG010000346.1 GCA_937952095.1 uncultured Micrococcales bacterium
TGCTCCAGGGCGGGGAGAAAGAGCGACGTCGCACGCCGAGTGACCGCACATGCAAGTTCCGGGACGGAAGGAGTTCTCACTGCAGACCCGCTGTTCTCTCATCGTGGAGGGCTATGTGTGCCACGTCATCCGGTCCGAGCACTTCGATCAGCCCAGTGGCCGCCATCCACCGGGTGTTGTCACCGACCACGATGTTGCTGCCGACGGCTTGTAGATCCCGAACACCCAGGTCCTCGCTACCCAGGCCGCGCAGCATGGCCACGGCGAGGTCCGCCATGCTGACCCCTCTGGCCGAACAGAGGTTGTAGAGGCCCGGTACCGGGGCAGCAACGGCACGTTCGACACTACGGACGACGAAATCGAGCGACACCCAATCCCTGACAGTGGTTGCCGCAAGTAGCTCTGCCGGTCGTTTGTGCCGAACACCCTCTCGCACACGAGACACGACGTCGCCCAGAGGACTGCCCGCCTGAGGCGGGGACGAGGCGAGGTTGAACACCCGGAGCACGGTCGCGTTCCCTCGTGACTCCAGCAACTCGGTGGCCAGCAGTTTCGTGAGGCCGTAGTAACTCTGAGGATGCGGTGCCACATCCTCGGACAAGTCCGTGCCGAGGTCAGGGCCGTACTCCGCGGCCGAACCCAACTGCACGATGCGGCACCCACCTGCGTCGGCGAATGCTACGAGTTTCTTGACCAGCGTGACATTTGCGGAGTACAGGTCGGGGTCGCTGCCGCTGCGTAGCCCCGCAGCGTTGACGATCACGTCGTACGGACCGGGGGTGACGGTCGTGAGCGCAGACCCGTCGAGGATCGCCCGTGCGGGGATGAGGTGAACATTGGGCAGGGCACCCGCGAGGTGGGCGCCGATCCAGCCGCTGCCGCCGGTGAGCAAGGTCCGGACCGAGGTCACAGGGGGAATCCCTCTGCGTGGATCAGATCGTTCGCGGCTGCCAGATCCTCCTGGCGTCCCAAGTCCATCCACAGGTCGTCGACGACTCTGCAGAGAACGGTTCGGCCTGCTTCTTGCAGGCCCGTCAGGAACACCGGCATGTCGATCCGGCCACCGTCGAGTGTGCGAAGCGTCGAACCGCGCAACAGGTTGATCCCGGTGCTCACCGTGTGCTGCAAGTGCGGTTTCTCCCGGATGCCGATCAACCGTCCGGAGGGATCGATGTCCACGACCCCGTAGTCGATCGTGACGTCGCGTTGGACGCAGACCATCGCGGCATCCGCAGACGTGGTGTCGAACCAGGACAGCAGGTGCCCGAAATCGAGGGTCGTGAACGTGTCACCGTTGATCACCAGCACGATGTCGTCGTCCGAGACGTCGTCGCGAATCAGGCTCAGCGCCCCGGCCGTTCCCAGCGGCTCGGGCTCGCGCGTGTAGGTGATCTCGAGACCAAGTGCGCGGCCGTCGCCCAGCACCGCTTCAACAAGGTGCCCGAGGTAGCCCAGGCTGACTGTCGCCCGGGTCACACCGGCGTCTCTGACCCCTACCAGGACCCGCTCGACGATCGATCGGTCACCGAGGGGAATCAGGGGTTTGGGCAGGATGGTTGTGTACGGCCGAAGTCGGGTCCCGAGACCGCCGGCCAGGATGAACGCGTGGTGCACGCTGGTCCAATCTCCTTCCTGGCATGAGCCGTGCTGCGGGAATCACGCTACGGCATCGCGGCGAGTATCCGGATGCCTGCGTTCCGGGACCCGCCCTCAGGGGGGTGCGGAACCGTCGGTTGAGTCAGGGTCTACTCCCCGCCATGAGCTGACGCTTCACGCGGCGTGGTGAGGTACGACGCGAAGGTCGCGACCATGTGCGAGGCGGTGAACCCTTCGGGCAGGCCTTCGGCGGCGACCTGTGCCCTGAGGCGCCGGATCAACCCCGGGTCCAGAAGTCGGTGGATCAACGTCGACAGATCAGAGGCGTCGTAGATCAGACCATTGTGGCCGTCGGTGATCAGATCGGTCATGCCGCCGACGTCGCGGGTCGCCACCGGGACACCGAGAGACAGTGCCTCCATGGCGCTCACAGAGATTCCCTCCGTGTCGGAGGTGTTCAGCAGGAGATCGCACCCGCCGATGAACGCGCGGGTGTCATCGATCCACCCGAGCACTTCCGCGTTCGAAGGTGTCACCGACGGTCTGCTGGAGAAGCCGGCCCCTGCCACGACGACGTCGATGTCGGGGGCCAGGGCCGCGATGTCGTAGGCCAGGTCAGGTCGCTTCTCGGGGGAGTTACGTCCGAGCCAGCCGATCCGCAGGCGCCGGTCGGCTGCTCGCGAAGGTGATTCAGGACTGCCGCCGGGCACGATCTCCGGTGCGATGTGCAGTACGCCGACAGGCGGAGCCACCTGGTACACGTCCACCAACAGTGCCTGCAGCCGCGCATGCGTCGTGAGGATCTGGTCGACGAAGGGCGTCACCTGCAGCAATTCCGCAAGGTGACCGGTGTGGTTGAACTGCATGTCGATGGTCTTCCCCCAGCCACGGCTCCAGTTCTTGAGCAGGTGCATGTGCTCGTAGGCCCACGGCGATCCCACTTGCAGGATGTCCGGTTCCACGAGTCGGTACAGGATCGAGGAGACAAGGGCTGGGAAGTCCTCGGGATCTGCCAGGCCAGGCAGGTAGTAGACGTATGGGGTGATCGCCAGGAAGGCGTTGAGGTCGAGTTCGTGGTCTGCCGGGGGCTTCTCGGTGCCGATGACCACAACCCGCCGATCATCGACCAGACCCCGCAGAAGAGTCTTCAGGAATGTCTCGGCACCGCCGCCCTTCACGAGCCACGGGACGAACACGACGAGGTTCCCGCGCTCATCGTTCGGCATGTGGAACACACGCTGCTCCATCATCCGCGTCACGGCTCCCGGTGCCGGTGGGATCGGCTCCGGTGGGTGCGTGATGACGGGGTTGCGTTGCTTGATCAGCAGTTCGAGTGCCTCCCGTTGTCTACGTGCCTGCGCATCCCTACCGGTCGTCAGGGAATGGGTGTACGTGAACAGGGCGTCATCCAATACCCAACCGCGGAAA